>NZ_JBYHFO010000001.1:0-530922 GCF_057669865.1 Sporosarcina sp. Y1009
CTTTTATCCAATGCTTGCTTTGACATCTGGGCATCATGGTTTCCTAAACTGCCACACAAACTAGTTAAAGAAAGTGTAGAAAGTGCTCCAGGCTGACTAAAAATCATGGCCATGAAGGCAGATAGGGTTAGCTTACGATTTCTTTGAATAAAATGAGTTTCCTTTGCTAGTTCATTTAGTTCTTTTGGGCGAAAGAAGCTGAAATAATTGTTTCAATTGATAAACTGGGTGATGTCGCTTCATAATTGATCCCTCCTTAATTGGTTTCACTCTTTATTTACCAACAAAGGGGAGGAGTTAATCATTAATTTTTCTTAAGTTGACGCGTATGAGGGCGGCGACTCCCGCGGAATCAGCATCAACCGAAGACCCCACAGGAGCTTGCGACGAGGAGTGGGAAAGATTGAACTGCATCTTTCCGCACTTGGGTGATGCCCGCAGGAAAGCGTCCGCCCAGAACGGAAATCAACGGCCCAAGTACATAACGAGTACTTGTTCAAGCAAACAAAAAAGTACGGAAAGGAAATTGCACTATTTCCCCTCCATACTTTTATTTAAACTAAATTTTTCTCAAGCACTCAACTTCAAACTTAAAGCATAGCCAACTCGTTTCGCCAAATCAACAACACGTGCAGAGTAGCCCCACTCATTATCATACCAAGCAAGTACTTTTACTTTTCTAGTACCCATAACAATTGTGGATAGTCCATCAACAATTGCTGATTCCGTCGTTGTATTTAAATCTACAGAAACAACTGGGTCTGTTGTGTAAGCTAGAATTCCTGACATATTTGACTTAGCAGCCTTTTTAAATGCATCATTCACCATTTCTACCGTTACATCCTGTTTAAGATCAACGACAAGGTCTACCAATGAAACGTTCGGCGTCGGAATGCGTAGTGCCATACCATGAATCTTCCCTTCTAGTTCAGGAATAACCAATGAGAGCGCTTTCGCCGCACCCGTAGAAGTTGGAATAATAGATTGCGAACATGCCCGTGCCCGGCGTAAATCTTTGTGCGGATTATCTAAATTATTTTGGTCTGTCGTGAAAGCATGAACAGTTGTCATTAAACCGTTCTCAATTCCAAATGCATCGTTCAGCACTTTAACAACTGGTGCTAGACAATTCGTTGTACAACTCGCATTCGAAATAATTTCATGTTTATCAATATCAAGTTTTTCATCATTCACGCCAAGGACAATTGTAATATCTTCATCTTTCCCAGGTGCAGTTAAGATTACTTTTTTGGCACCAGCTTGTAGATGAAGTGCAGCCTTGTCACGCGAGTTAAATTTACCTGTTGCTTCTATAACGATATCGACACCTAGCTCTTTCCAAGGTAGTTTTACTGGATCTCTTTCCGATACTAGTTTCACTCGTTTACCATTTACAACAAGTGCATCTTTTTCGGCGATGATCTCACCCTTAAAAGTTCCATGATTTGTGTCATACTTAATCAAATGAGCGAGCGTTTCCGATGGATATGATGCGTTTACTGCAACAATCCTTACATCATCCTCCATAATCATTTGTCGGAAAACCATTCGTCCAATTCTTCCAAACCCGTTAATCGCAATAGAAGTTGTCATAGATAAATCCTCCTGTAAGTATGTTATACTTTATCTGCTTGATTCACCATTAGTATAACACATATATTATAAGGAGAACACATTAATACATAAAATCACGCTGTCCCAATCTTCAGAAAAACGCTACGCTTTGAGCGCCCAATTTTCTAGAATATCTTCAACCTGCGCTCTCGTTTCTTCTATTGATCCGTTGTTATTAATGACTGCGTCCGCACCGGATTCTTTTTCAACCATCGGAAGTTGAGCGTTAATACGATTAACTGCTTCTTGTTCGCTCAGTTTATTTCGAGCAATAAGTCGCTGTTTTTGAATCTCAGGCGTCACTGATACGACAATGATTTTCTCAACGAAATACGCTAGTTTACTTTCAAATAAAAGCGGTATATCCATAATGACTGTATGGGCGCCCTTTGAGATCCAATGGTCTTTTTGCCTAATCATTTCATTTCGTATTGCAGGGTGAATAATGGAGTTTAGTTTCTTGCGATCTTCTGCGTTTCTAAATATTCGTTCACCTAGTTTTTCACGATTTAAAGAACCGTCTTCTTTCAAAACCTCATTGCCAAAGTGTTCCGCGATTTCTTTAATAACCGATGTGCCTGGTTCCACGACAAGACGTGCAATCTTATCGGCATCAACGATTGGAAACCCTTTTTCCTGTAGCATTTCAGAAACAGTACTTTTCCCGCTGGCGATACTACCTGTAAGGCCAATAATCATATGCAACCTCACCTCCTTCCTAAAATTGAATAATAATCACCTTTGACATTTAGGACAATACACCGAAGTTCTACCTGCAATTCTGACGCTCTTTGTGTTCGTTTCACAGTGAAGGCATACTTTTCTGCCATACATTTTCAAGCGATCTTGCATGCCGCCTGCTTCACCGTTAATGTTGCGGTAATCAGATATCGTACTTCCGCCGGCATCAATGCTCTCTTGTAAGATATCGACGATAACATGAAATAACTCTGTTTTTCGCTTTAAACTAATTCGACTAACTTTTCGCACTGGATGGATGTTCATTTTATAAAGCGCTTCAGTCGCATAGATGTTACCGCAACCGGATATGACTTGTCCGTCCATGATGACTTCTTTTATTGGTTTTTCGGCATATTTAGGTAGTTGGGCTAAATCTAGAAAATGACTACAAGCCAAGCCATCAAAAGGTTCTGGTGCCATTTTTAGTAACGGCGGATGATCAGCCTCTACATTTAATAACCGTAGTTCGCCGAAACGCCGAATGTCTGAATAGACAAGCAGGCCGCCGTCTTCCATTGTAACAATTACATGGATATGTTTCCGGAATTTTAGTTCCAAAACTTCGTCAATTGTATTGACAACGAACCAAGCCCCCGTCATGCCAAGATGGCTGACGAGGAGATAGTTGTTATATCCTTTTTCTAGGTTAATATAAATATATTTACTGCGTCTCGTAACATTCACAATCGACATTTGTTTCATTTGTTGAATGAAATCATCAGTAGACAGTCCTTTAATAATTGCTTCTTTCCCCTGTTCTTTTGATTCGATCACAACATTTGAAACAACGACATCTTTTATCGTTCGTCCAATTGCCTCTGGTGCTAATGCACGAACTACGCCTTCAACTTCAGGTAATTCAGGCATCTTTTCTCCTCACTTCATGTCGTACCAAGAAACCCCATGTGCAGACTCAACTTTTAAAGGTACGTCGAGCTTAATTGCAGACTCCATGACTTCAGGTACTATTTTCTTTAAGATTTCAATCTCATCGGCAGGCGCTTCAAATATTAACTCATCATGTACTTGAAGTAACATGCGTGTTTGTAGTCCTTCTTTTTCCAAACGTGCCGCCATGTCAATCATCGCTTGTTTTATGATGTCCGCTGCACTACCTTGAATGGGTGTGTTCATTGCAGTACGCTCTGCAAAACTTCGTAAATTGAAATTCGAGCTTTTAATTTCAGGTAAATAACGTCTTCTGTTCATTAAAGTGGCTACAAATCCATTTACTTTTGCCTCTGCTACCGAATCATCCATATATTTTTTCACACCCGGGAAACTTGCCAAATAAGTTTCAATAAATTTAGCGGCTTCTTTTCGAGTAATATTTAAGTTCTGAGAAAGTCCGTAGTCGCTAATACCGTATATGATTCCGAAGTTGACTGCTTTTGCAGCATCTCGCATTGAAGATTCCACTTCGTCAATAGATACACCAAAAACATCTGCCGCCGTCTTCGTATGGATATCTTCTCCTTGGTGAAAAGCTTCCATTAATTTCTCATCTTGCGACATATGTGCGAGTACTCTCAATTCGATTTGAGAGTAGTCCGCTGCGAAGAGTAACCACTCCGGTTCAGACGGAACAAATGCTGCTCTTATTTTTCGCCCTTCCTCAAGACGAACAGGTATATTTTGCAGGTTTGGATTAATCGAGCTTAATCTTCCAGTTGTGGTCAGCGCTTGTTGGAAACGTGTATGGATTTTTCCATCTTCATGAATTTCCTTTAATAATCCTTCGATATACGTCGAATTAAGCTTGGCTAGCTGACGGTACTGTAAAATTTCACCGATGATTTCATGCTCGCTTTCTAATTTTTCAAGAACATCTGCCGCGGTGGAATAACCGGTTTTTGTTTTTTTAATAGGTGTTAACCCTATTTTTTCAAATAATATAACACCGAGTTGCTTCGGAGAGTTTATATTAAACTTTTCCCCTGCCATTTCATAAATGGACGATTCTAGTACTTTTATTTTCACTGACAATTGGGTTCCAATTTCCGCCAGTGCCTGTTTATCTGTTTTGACCCCTGTGGATTCCATCTTTCCAAGAATCGTAGCAAGTGGCAGTTCTAATTCGTGATACAAATCAAACTGCTCGTTTTCTTTTAGTTTCTCTTCAATCGTAGTTCGGAGCTTCCAGACTGCAAGTGCACTTCGACTTGCATGTTCCGCAATAACTTCATCTGCTGGCGCTGCTTTTTTCGCGCCTTTTCCATAGATCAATTCATTTTGTTTAACATCTGTATAACCAAACTGTTTTACAATTGAAGCAATATCCGTGTAAGAAGTGGATGGACTTACTATGTACGATCCAAGAAGTAAGTCAAACTCGATTCCTTTTAGTTCAATTCCGTATCTTGCTAAAGATGCAAGTGCCGCTTTCGAATCCGAACAATATTTTGCTTTACGCTCATCTTGAAGCCATGTTTTAAATAAATCTGAAGACGCCGCAACCGAAAATGGTAAGTAGATTGTTCGGTTTTCATCAGCTAGTGCGATTCCAAGAATGTCTACATTCAAATAGTTTTCATCCATCATTTCAACATGAAGCGCCATCTCATCAGACAAATGTTCTTCCTCTAAATCCGATACGATCGTAACTTCAATATCTTCTTGTGGGATTTCACTTGCGCCTGGTGCAATCTTTTCAAGTAGCGTATTGAAATTCAGTTGTTGAAAAATGCTAGTGAGTGCTTCGTTATCCGGACCGTTGTATGATAGTTCATTTATTTTCACCGTGATAGGTGCATCGACAACAATCGTTGCTAAATCACGACTCATATAGGCGATTTCTTCATTTGCTGTTAAATTCTCATTCAGCTTTTTTGCAGTTATTTTATCGAGTGATTTATATACATTTTCAATCGAACCATATTCTTTTAATAACTTAAGTGCAGTTTTTTCGCCCACCCCTGGAACTCCAGGTATATTATCAGATGGGTCTCCCATAAGGCCCATCATATCGGTCATTTGAGAAGCAGTAATTCCGTACTTCTCCACAATATGTTCTGGCGTATATTTCTCTGTATCTGTTATACCTTTGCGTGTAATCAGCACAGTTGTGTGCTCAGTTGCAAGTTGAGTTAAGTCTTTATCACCTGTAAATACAATCACTTCAACGCCGGCTTCATTACCTTCGCGACTCAAAGTACCGATAATGTCATCCGCTTCATATTGATCTAATTCGTATTGCTTTATATTATAAGCATCGAGTAGTTTTCGGATATAAGGAAATTGCTCAGACAACTCAGAAGGTGTTTTCTGGCGTCCACCTTTGTATTCTCCAAATGTTTTATGTCTAAAAGTGGTCTTTCCTGCATCCCATGCCACGAGCATATGGGTTGGTTTTTCTTCCTGTAAAATATTTTGAAGCATCATGGTAAAACCGTATACCGCGTTTGTATGAATGCCGTGATCATTTGTTAATAATGGCAAAGCAAAAAACGCTCGATACGCCAAACTATTCCCATCAATTAGTATTATTTTATCTTTACTCAAATACATCCACTCCATTTCATAGCTGTCTAAAACTACATAATTAAACCCGTCATCTTCATCTATCTTACCATGTAGGCAGGGATAAATGAAAATGACGGGTATTTGTCACGAATGACTATGATTTCTTTACTTAATCAAAATAACCAGTTAGTACTTTCGCGTATGGTGAATCTGCTGGAATAATGATCATCGTATCTTCACCAATCGTTTTTGTATAGGATTGTAATGTTCTGTACAAGTTATAAAACTCCGGGTCTTTAGAAAATGCATCGTTATACGTTTTTGCAGCTTCGGACTCACCATCAGCGTGGATCATTGCGGCTTCTTTATTTGCAGCCGCCAACATTTCGGTGACTTCTCGGTCTGTCTCAGCTTCTATTCTGCTTTTATCTGCATCCCCTTCTGATAAATAGGTTTGTGCAGTAGATTCCCGCTCTGAAATCATTCTTGTGTAAATAGATTGCTCGTTTTCTTCCGGTAAATCAATTCGTTTCATACGAACATCTACAACTTCAATTCCAAAGTTTCCACTCTCTAGAAATTCATTGACCTTTTCTGTAACTCTATCATTCAATGAACCTCGTTCGGAGTTTTCATCGTTGACCACATCTACATAGTCTAGTTGCCCAAGTTCAGTTCGCACAACTGAATAGATGAATTCCGTCATACGACTTTCAGCATTTACAATATTACGTGCATTGGAAATCATTTTTCTTGGATCTGTAATTTTCCAGACGGCATAATTATCAATCATAATTCGTTTTTTATCTTTTGTCGTGATTTCCTCTTCAGTCACGTTATTTCTCATTTGACTTTTTGGAAGCGTCATGACAGTTTGTATGAAAGGGACTTTCATGTTAATGCCCGGTTCCTGAATCAATCGTTTGATCTGCCCAAACTGGCTGACAACTCGGTACTCATTCTCCTTTACAACAAAAACATTCGAGAGCAGAATGATAAGGATTGCAAAGATGGAAGTTAAAATAAGCGTTAATTTTACATATTTTTTCACTTCAATCGGCTCTGCTGGTTTTTTAGATTTTTTAGGACCTGTTTTCGATTTTTCTTTAGCTTGTTTTTCAAAAAGTCTCTCTTCGAAGCTTTTAAATGGATTATTATCGTTTGCCATTACTCTTCGCCCTCCTCTTCGGTTTTAGTCGCTGGTTGAGCTGGAGTGTTTTCCAATTGTTGAAGCGGCAAATATTTCACTGTTTCACCATTATCATTCATAATGTAAATTTTAGCTTTCGGTAACACTTGTTCAAGTGTTTCCAGTATTAAACGTTCACGTGTAATTTCTTTATTATCTTTATACTCTTCATGCAGTTTGTTGAAAAGAGATACATCACCTAGCGCTTGTTCAATACGGGCTGTTTTTTGACCGGTTGCACGAGAAATTATCGCATCACGTTCACCAATCGCTTCACTACTTTTTTGATTTTCGTATTTTCTAGCTTCGTTAATTTTTGTGTTTTTTGTTTCGCGAGCATCTGTGACTGATGTAAATGCAGCGCGGACTTCAGTATTTGGAAGTTCCACATCCTGAAGTTTTACACCTAGGATAACGACACCAATGTCGTATTTCCCAACTAGCGTAGCTAGCAAGTCTTTTGTCTCTGCCTCAATTTCCGCTTTTCCATCTGTTAATGCAGCATCAATTGTAGAACTACCTATAATGGATCGAATTGATGCGGATGTAGCATCAAGTAAAATTTCTTCAGGATTTTCAGCATGAAACAAGAACTTAGTTGGTTCTGTTATTTTCCATTGAACGACCAAATCAGTGTGGACGATGTATTCATCCCCAGTAATCATTTTTGTTTCTGAGGAAACAAGCTCTCCCCCTTCTTCTTCATAGCCAAATTTCATACTAAAAGTCTCTTTCGATAAGATTTCAACATGTTGAATTGGCCAAGGAAGTTTAAAGTGTAACCCAGAGTTTGTAACTTCTGTGTTTGCTTTACCGAATGTGATTACCACCGCTTGTTCCGATTCATTCACTGTATACCATGTTGTAAAACCTATAATGATGAGCATGATACCTAATACACCCATGCCAATCATCGTAACAATCCTTTTGACGCTCATATCATAATCCCCCTTGCAATCTAAGTACACCTTACATACGGTTAAGATTGCGTTTAGTTTCGTTTTCTCTTTGGTATTTTAATGATGAAGCTTGTTCCAACATTCAATTTACTCTCAACGCTTATCGTACCTCCATGAGCTTCAATTAGATGTTTTACAATTGCGAGACCTAGCCCAGTTCCTCCCGAATCTCGGCTTCTTGCCCGATCAATTCGATAAAAACGTTCGAAAAGGCGATCTAATTCCTCTTCTTTAATGCCAATCCCTTCATCTTTAACTGTGATAAACACGTCATCTTTTCTTTCTTCTACATCAATTGTTATCGTTGTGCCTTTTGTCGAGTAAGTAATTGCATTCGCCATTAAGTTTACGATGACCTGAATTAAACGACCTTTGTCACCATCAATGATAATCTCGTTCGACATATCGAAATCTACAGTCATCCCTTTTCTTTGTATGCGATCACTATTCACTTTAGTCGCTTCAGCAATCATTTTCTTTAATCTAACTTTACTGTACTGAAGGATAAAGCCCTCACGTTCTACGTCTGACAAGACTAATAATTCATCGATTAATTGTTTCAGCCTGTCACTTTCTTTTTGAATAATTTCAAGAAAATCAATCATGACTGTCTTATCATTCATGGCACCATCTAATAATGTTTCGGCAAACCCTTTAATAGAAGTTACTGGTGTTCGTAGCTCATGAGATACATTCGCGACAAAATCTTTTCGAACTCTTTCTAGCCTTACGAGTTCTGTAATATCATGAATAACGACGACGATTCCTAACCAATTGCCATGGTTTCCAATGACCGGAGCTCCATATACCTTAACTGATGAAGGAGTGCCTGTGACAAACAAATCCAACTGAGAATCACATGGTTTTTCTGTCATGTATACATCATCAATAAGTTGATTGATTTCTAGAGGGAGTCCAAGTGAATTTACTGTTTTTCCAACAAGTATTTCATCATTTTCGATTCCAAAAGTCTTTCTGAAAGAACCGTTAACAAGATTGAGCGCGCCACCGCGTCCAAACATTAAAAGGCCACTTCCCATGCTTTCAACCAGTGTATTGAGTCGCTCTTTCTCCATTTCTCGTTCTCTTGAGATTTGCTTCATCGACTGACCTATTTTTTCAATCGCCGACGAAAAGTTATTTTCGGGGTCTACTTCTTGAATTGTTGTATGAATTGAATAATCCTCTCTAGCTAACTTTATAGCCATTGAAGAAGCCTCATCTATCGGCTTTATATATTGCGCTAATAATCGTGTAATGATAAAAAAAGAAGCAAATAATGTAACCACTAAAATAACTAAAAGATATATTAAAAAACTGCGCTCCAGTTGTGGATCAGCATTATGATTGAAAATGGGAAAAAACTGACCCAGAACAATACCTAGGCCAGTTAATAGAATTATAAGGAATATCGTACTTGCTAAAACAAGACGGCTATACAATCCTTTCATTACGATTCCATCTCCTCGAATTTATAACCAATACCTCTAACAGTTTTTATAAATTGAGGCTTTCTCGTGTCTACTTCAACTTTTTCTCTTAAATGACTCACATGAACGTCAACAATCCTAGTGTCTCCTGCAAAATCATAGTTCCAAACAGCACTAAGCAACAAATCACGTGATAGAACCCGGTTTTTATTTTGAATAAAATAAGCCAGTAGTTCGAATTCTTTTGGTGTAAACTCTAATTTTTCGTCATGAAGGGTCACTTCATAGCGCTCTAAATAGACTTTAAGAGGCCCTGATTCTAATGTCTCTTCTTTACCCTTTGTTTCTTCTTTCGCTTGGCTTCTTCTTAATACAGCCTTTATGCGTGCAATGACTTCTCTCGGGCTAAACGGCTTTGTCATATAATCATCCGCACCAATTTCTAAGCCAAGTACTTTATCATATTCATCGCCTTTTGCGGTTAACATAATAATTGGCGTATTGACGCCTTGCGCACGAAGTCTTTTACAGACTTCAATTCCATCTAATTTTGGCAACATTAAATCTAGAACAATTAAATCAGGCGGCTGATTGCCTTGCACCAGTTCGATCGCCGTTTCTCCATCTGCCGCACTAATAGTTTCATATCCAGAAAGCTTTAAGTTATATTCAAGTAACTTCCGAATTGGTTGTTCGTCTTCAACGATTAGAATTCTTTGCATTACCGCACTCACCCATCTAATTAGAAATTTTCCATAGCTTGTGATATTAATCGATCTTCAACAATTGGCGGTGTCACCTTAACTTCTCCAACAACTACGACCGCTTGATTTTCGTCTAATGCTTCGACTTTCACGGTGATTTTATTTGCCAATTTGTCAATTTTACTAACTTCCAAAAGGAATTCTATCGTCGCGTAATGATAGACGGGAATTGGAAATTCAAGATGTTGTTCAACAACATGTGAGCCTGGTCCAGGTAGATATTTTGAAATCGCAGAAGAAATAATACCTGTCAACATGATTGTCGGAACAATCGGCTTTTCATAAGCTGTTTGAGATGCGTAGTCATGTTGTATATAAAGCGGATTACCATCATTTGTTAGGCCAAGATACAAAAGTAAATCTTTATCTTCAATTTTCTCTGTAAGCTTTAGTTTTTCTCCAATTTTAATTTCTTCAATTTTTCTACCAAGTCGTCTTTTTTTACCTAGAATCAAATGAATTCCTCCCTATGACGTTAGTATTAATCGGATTCGTAAAAACGGGTAGCTTTCGCTACCCGTGTGTGGTTTATGCCAAACTTTTCATGACAGCTTTTACTGAGTCTGCTGATTTGGACAATGCAGTTTTTTCGTCTTCTGTTAAATCAAGTTCAATTATTTTCTCAATACCTGCAGCACCAAGGACGGTCGGTACGCCGAGATATATACCGTCTAGGCCATACTCGCCTTCCAAATAAGCGATGGCTGGAAGAACGCGTTTCTGATCTTTTAAAATGGCTTCTGCCATTTCTACTAGAGCAGCTGCTGGCGCATAATATGCAGAACCGTTTCCTAAGAGATTGACGATTTCTGCCCCACCATTTCGTGTTCTATCAACAATTTCTTCTAAGCGCTTAGGTGAAATTAAAGTTTCTAATGGAATTCCACCAGCATATGAGTAACGTATAAGGGGAACCATATCATCACCATGACCACCAAGAACAAATCCAGTAACATCTTTAACCGACAAGTTTAGCTCTTTCGCCACAAATGTTCGAAAACGCGCAGTATCTAATACACCAGATTGTCCAATTACACGTTCTTTTGGAAATCCCGATGCTTGATAGACAGTATAGGTCATCGCATCAACAGGATTCGTTAAAACAAGAATTGTCGCATCTGGAGAATACTTTACAATTTCGCTTGTGACAGATTTCATAATCTGTTGGTTTGTCTGCACCAAGTCATCACGACTCATGCCGGGTTTACGTGCAATCCCCGCTGTAATTATCACGATGTTAGAATTTTTAGTATCTGCATAGTTTGAAGTTCCAACAATATTTGCATCAAATCCTTGAACTGGACCTGCTTCAAGCATATCTAATGCTTTACCCTTTGTTGGATTTTCCATTTGTGGAATATCAACAAGCACAATATCTGCTAATTCTTTTTGTGCTAAAAGAAAAGCGGTTGTTGCACCTGTAAACCCAGAACCAATCACCGATACTTTCTTGCGTGCCATTGTCATGAGGTTACACTCTCCTTATATTTATATGTATATGGGGGACTAAGTCCCCCTATTTATTATATTATAAGTTTTTGATTAATTCATCTGCAAACTCGGAAGTTTTAACTTTAGTAGAACCTTCCATAAGGCGTGCAAAGTCATAAGTGACAACTTTAGATGCAATTGTTTTTTCAATTGACTCTTCAATCATTTTCGCTGCTTCATTCCAACCAAGGTGTTGTAGCATTAGAACACCCGATAAGATAACTGAAGAAGGGTTAACTACGTCAAGTCCAGCGTATTTTGGTGCAGTACCGTGAGTTGCTTCAAAGATTGCGTGACCTGTAACATAGTTAATGTTCGCTCCTGGTGCAATTCCAATTCCGCCAACTTGTGCAGCAAGTGCATCAGAAATATAGTCACCATTTAGGTTCATTGTTGCAACAACATCATACTCTTTTGGACGTGTAAGGATTAACTGTAAGAAGATATCAGCAATTGCTTCTTTAATAATGATTTTACCAGAAGCTTCAGCGTCTTCTTGTGCTTTGTTAGCAGCGTCAGTACCTTCTGCATCTTTAATCTTGTCATATTGTCTCCATGTGAATACTTTGTCCGCGAATTCTTGTTCAGCAACTTCATAACCCCAAGTTGCGAATGCGCCTTCAGTGAATTTCATGATGTTACCTTTATGAACAAGTGTTACTGATTTACGTCCTTCATCAATTGCATAGTTGATCGCTGCGCGAACTAGGCGTTTTGTTCCATCTTCTGAAACCGGCTTAATACCAATTCCCGAAGTTTCTGGGAAACGAATATTTTTAACACCCATTTCATCTTGAAGGAAGTTAACAAGTTTCTTAACTTCGTCTGTTCCTTTTTCGTACTCGATACCCGCATAAATATCTTCTGTGTTTTCACGGAAGATAACCATGTCACAATCTTCAGGGCGTTTAACTGGTGAAGGAACACCATCAAAGTAACGAACTGGACGAATACATGTGTAAAGATCTAGTTCTTGACGAAGTGCAACGTTTAATGAACGGAAACCTCCGCCGATTGGTGTTGTAAGTGGTCCTTTAATAGCGATCAAATACTCTTCGATAATATCAAGTGTTTCTTGTGGGAGCCATTCGCCTGTTTCATTGAATGCTTTCTCTCCTGCAAGCACTTCTTTCCATACAAGTTCTTTCTCACCGTTATAAGCTTTGCCAACTGCTGCTTCTAGTACGCGTGAAGCTGCATTCCAAATATCAGGACCAGTTCCATCACCGATTATAAATGGAATAACTGGATTGTTTGGTACATTTAAAACACCATTTGTTACTGTAATTTTTTCACCGTTTGTCATTAAAAATTCCTCCTATATTCAAAATCATAGGGCTAGCCCCTAGAAGCTGCCCTTCATTTTATTTAGTCATATTAGCGTTCGTTAATTGGAACATACTTTTGCATACCCGGTCCGATATAATCTGCACGTGGACGGATTAAGCGGTTGTTTGCATACTGCTCACGAATATGTGCAATCCATCCGGATGCGCGTGAAACAGCAAATACTGGTGTAAACAAATCATGATCGATTCCTAAGGAATGATAGACTGATGCTGAATAGAAATCTACGTTAGGTGGTAGATTCTTTTCTGCAGTAAAGACTTCTTCAACCTTCACAGACATCTCATACCATTTTTCTTCACCGCGTAATGCTGTAAGTTTTTTGGACATTTCACGTAAATGTTTCGCACGTGGATCACCTTTACGATAAACGCGATGGCCGAATCCCATAATCTTTTCTTTGTTTGCAAGTTTTTCTTTAATATAAGATTCTGCATTATCAACAGAACCAATTTCACTTAGCATTTTCATAACTTGCTCATTAGCACCACCGTGTAATGGGCCTTTAAGAGCACTAATTGCTGCAGTAACACCTGAATACATATCAGAAAGTGTTGCTACACAAACTCGTGCAGTAAATGTAGATGCATTCAATTCATGGTCTGCATGGAGCACCAGAGCTTTATCGAAAGCTTCTACTTCAATCTCCTCAGGATCTGTTCCTGATAGCATGTATAAAAAGTTTGCTGCATAGCCTAATTCTGCTTTAGGTGCAACCGGCTCTAATCCTTTACGAATACGGCCAAATGCTGTTACCAATGTGCTGATTTTTGCTTGAATCTTAATTGCTTTTTCATAATTAGCTTCGTCGGACATATCTTCTGATTTTTCATCGTATAATCCGAGAAGAGATACTGCAGTACGTAATGCAGTCATTGGATGTACATTCTCAATTGGATACATTTTAAAATGATCAAAAACTTCTTGAGGAACAGTCATATTTGAAATAAGTTGCTGTTTAAGTTCAGCAAGCTCGTCCTCTTTTGGTAATCTCTGATGCCAAAGAAGATAGATAACTTCTTCAAAACTGGCATTTTCAGCGAGGTCGTCAATGTCATAGCCGACATATGTAAGAGTATCATCAATAATTGAACTGATGGCAGATTGTGTTGCGACGACTCCTTCTAATCCCTTGGTTGATGTCATGTAAATCGCTCCTTTTGTTTATAGGGCCATACTTCGCAAAATCAGTAAAAAAGCGGTGTAGTGGCCTTTCTATTTCTACATCATATTTTTGCTTACAGATATCATTATAATCAACTTTGACAGTATTGTGAATGAAAACGCTTATTTTTCTAATAAATAGTAAAAGGAGTCGACGATGAAAGTACAAAAAAATAACCAAAAAATCATTAAAACTATTGTGATAAAATGGTTGCCGATCATTTTAACAATTATTGTTATTATTACGTTTCCACCCGTCGCTATTGCAGTTATACTTGCCTATTTCACTGCGCCACTTCTTAATGCAGTCCATTCACTCACCAAGATTCCGCTAACCATATCTACAATTTTCGTAATTTGTCTGCTCTTCTTTTTAACTGGCACATTCGTCTATGTTGGCATTACTGGCATAATGGACCTAGTTCCTGCCGTGGAACGGCATCTTTCACCTTTTACTGCGAATACAGATATTATCAGTAAAGCATTAGCTTTTTTTGAAGAGAAAATTGTGCAATATGGACATGCAATTCTTGAATACACCTTAATGTTTATTCAAAATTTATTTCAACGACTTGTCAGTTTCTTCATTTTCCTTATTGCGTTCTTTTTCGCCTTACGTGAATCTGGGAAAAATCGTTTTTGGTTTCTCGTCTATTTCCCAGTAGAAATGCGGAAGCAAGCGAAAAAATCACTTTCAGAAGCAAGTAAAGTAATCGGGACTTTTGTTTCTGTAGAAGCTCGGCTAATTTTTTTAACATTTATCATATTATCAATTGGCTTTTCCATCTTAAAATTCAATTCACCTTTTGGCATCGCATTCCTGATTTCTCTTGTCGATGGTTTACCCTTCTTAGGTATTGGAATCTTTTTAGTCCCAATGATTGTTTTTTTCATTCACTCTGGAAATTTATTTGTCGGTATATCCCTGTTACTCCTCTATATCTTTACAATTACAATTAGACAATTTACAGAATCCTATATGTGGGCATCTAAATTCCAATTAAAACCCGTCCATGCATTTTTAATAATGGCATGTACCGTTTACTTATTTGGGTTTGCTGGTATATTATTATCGCCATTTCTTTTATTTGCCGCTTACAAAATTAAACAACATCCATTGTTCAACGAATAACAATTCGACCACTTTTCATTTTTCTTGCTATCCAACGTATGATAAATGGTCTGATTAAGTTTCTTGGCCCTTTAAACAATAAAAGAAGTCCTACTGCATCAGTGATGAAACCTGGGATTATTAGCAGAATACCACCAAAAAGAATACAAACACTATCGATTAATGCATCACCTGGCGTCTCCATAACTTCCATTCTTCGTCTCATCTCATGCCAGGCTCTTACCCCTTGAGTTTTCGCTAAATAAGCACCGCCGATTCCTGTGGCTAAAATAAGTCCAATAGTTGGAAACAAGCCAAGGGTATTTCCTGAATAGATGAGAAGTGCCAATTCAGCTGTCGGAATAATGATAAACATAAGTATTAGCCATTTCAAAATACAAAAACCTCCTAAAAAAAGCTGCTTACCGAAGATTCGGAAGCAGCCATGATTTTTTTAAAGTACGCTTGCGTGACCACTGTAGATTGTGCCAGATTCAGCATCCATTGTTAGGTCATGACCATGTTCGATAACAGTCGTCGCATCTTCAACGCCAACAATAACTGGGATTCCAAGACTTAGCCCTACAATTGCTGCATGACTTGTCAATCCACTTTCTTCTGTGATAAGACCCGCACACTTCTCAATTGCTGGCATCATTTCACGATCAGATCCTGTTGTTACAATGATTGCGCCTTCTGTATCGTGTAACAAAGCTTCTGCAGCATTTTTCACCACGATTGCGCGACCTTTCGCAACAGTTCGTCCAATACCTTGTCCGCGTGCCAATAAATCACCAATTACATGTATTTTCATTAGATTAGTTGTCCCAACTTCGCCTACAGGAACGCCTGCAGTGATGATTACAACATCACCATGAGAAACATATTCATGTTTAACGCTTTCTTCAACAGATTCTTGTAGAATTTCATCAATTGAATTTACGTCTTTCCCTACAATCGGGTATATTCCCCATACAAGAGAAAGTTTTCTAGAGTTTTTCTCAGATGTTGTCATAGCAATAACTGGGCAGCCTGGACGATATTTTGCGATCATTTTCGCAGTATGACCGCTACGTGTTGGTGCGAGTACAGCTTTAACATTCAGATTGATAGCCGTGTACGCCGCGGATTGACCAATTGCTTCAGTCATATTACCTTGCTTTTCTCTTCGACGCGTTGAAACCAGGGAACGATAATCGACAGCATCCTCAGTATGAAGTGCAATCTTAACCATTGTTTTCACTGATTCCACTGGATATAATCCTGCTGCAGTTTCACCCGATAACATAATTGCGTCTGAACCATCCAATATAGCATTCGCAACATCACTTGCTTCCGCACGTGTTGGACGTGGGTTATGTTGCATGGAGTCTAGCATTTGCGTTGCTGTAATGACTGGTTTACCTGCTTGATTACATTTTTCAATCAATCTTTTTTGAATGAGTGGTACTTCTTCAGAAGGTATTTCAACACCTAAGTCGCCACGAGCAACCATTAACCCATCAGATACTAAGATGATTTCATCAATGTTCTCGACGCCTTCACCGTTTTCAATTTTCGGGATGATTTGTAATTCTTCTCCACCATTTGCTTCGAGCAGACTACGAATTTCCATAACATCTGCAGCACGACGAACAAAGGATGCAGCGATAAAATCGACACCTTCTTTAATGCCGAATAATATATCATTCGCATCTTTTTCAGTCATGCCTGGAAGCTGAACTTGAACGCCTGGAATATTAACGCCTTTTTTATTTTTCAGCGCACCGGAGTTAATGACCAGTGTTTTAATCAATCCATTTTCTTCGTCTATCTCAACAACTTCAAGTTGAATTAACCCATCATCTAAAAGAATTGTCGAACCAACCTCAATATCTTCAATAAGCTTATCGTATGTAACTGAAAACACATCGCTAGTACCCTCTACTTCCTTCATAGAAATACTAATATGTTGTCCAGTTACAAGGTCGACGCGACCATCTTTCATAGAATGCGTGCGAATTTCAGGGCCTCTTGTATCAAGTAAAATACCGACAATTTTCCCTTTTTTTCTTGCTGCTTCATTAATTCTATCAATGCGTACTTTGTGTTCTTCATGATCTCCGTGAGAGAAGTTTAATCTTGCAACGTTCATCCCTGCGTCTATCAATTCCTCTAGCATTTCTGGTGACTCACTTGCCGGGCCAATCGTACAAACAATTTTCGTTTTTCTCATGTATTTTTTCTCCCTTTATCAATAAATTAATTACAGTATGTTCTTCTTATTATATTGAAAGTTCCTGAGATAATTTATACATCAACATATCTGCTTTACTCTCTGCATCAAAAACATCTTCTAATTCATAGTCCACTACTTGATGCTTCTGCAAGCCTACTGCCTTGCCGCTGTCGCCTTTAAGTAAAACCTCCACTGCTCTTGCGCCGAATTGACTTGCAATGACGCGATCTCTAGCAGACGGTGAACCACCGCGTTGAATATGTCCAAGTACTGAATAACGAAAATCGATGTCAGCTGTCTCTGTCAACTTTTTTCCTAGCTCATGTGCTGACATAACACCTTCTGCAACAATAATAATACTATGCTTTTTACCTCGACCGGTTCCACTTGCCAAGCGATCAACGATTTCTTCAAGGTCATAACTTTCCTCTGGAATTAGAATCGTTTCAGCACCACCGGCAAGTCCTGCCCAAAGCGCTAAATCTCCTGCATCGCGCCCCATTACTTCAATAATAAAAGTACGTTCATGCGATGAAGCTGTGTCTCTAATTTTATCAATAGCTTCGATGACGGTGTTAAGCGCTGTATCGAAACCAATTGTAAAGTCAGTACCTTTTATATCATTGTCGATTGTTGCAGGCACACAAACACAAGGGACTCCAAGCTTTATCAATTCGAAAGCACCTCTGAAAGAACCATCGCCACCAATAATAACGAGTCCTTCAATCCCATGCTTTTGAATTTGGCCCAATGCTTTCTTTCGTCCTTCAACAGTAAGGAATTCAGGACTTCTAGCAGAGCGCAACATCGTTCCTCCACGTTGAATGATGTCTCCCACTGAACCCAATTCCATGTTCTCAATCTTACCCTCTATCAAGCCTTGATAGCCATTATAAACGCCAGCAACCTCAATACCTTCGTAAATAGATTTTCTAACAACTGCACGAACTGCCGCGTTCATGCCAGGTGCATCACCACCACTTGTCAAAACAGCAATTTTCTTCATAAACGTCACTCCAATTCGAATAAAATAAACAGTCGAATATCATAAAAACTTCATACTTGCTTAAAATAAACTACTCTCCAAATATACCAATTTTACGAAACTTTTCATACCGATGTGTAACAATATCTTCAATATCTAACGAGGACAATGTTTCTAAGGAAGCTCGCAGGACAGTACCAATGAATTCAGATTGCTCTTTCAAATCACGATGTGCGCCGCCTAGAATTTCAGGAATAATTTCATCAATAATGTCCATTTCTTTTAAATCCGGTGCCGTAATCTTCATGGCTTCAGCAGCCTGTTTCGATAAACTGGAATCTTTCCATAAGATAGAAGCCGCTCCTTCAGGAGAAATGACAGAATAGGTCGAGTGCTCTAACATGTGAATGTGGTTTGCAACACCAAGTGCTAATGCACCGCCACTTCCGCCTTCACCGATAACAATTGAAATCACAGGTACAGTTAATCCAGCCATTTCGACTAGATTCCGTGCAATTGCCTCACTTTGTCCACGTTCTTCTGCCGCTTTTCCAGGGTATGCCCCTTTCGTATCTATAAAACAAATAATTGGTCGATTGAATTTTTCAGCTTGTTTCATTAGACGGAGTGCTTTGCGATAACCTTCTGGGTGTGGCATCCCAAAGTTTCGGCGAACGTTTTCTTTCGTGTCTTTCCCTCTTTGATGGCCAATGACAGTAATTGGACGATCATCAAACGAAGCAATACCACCAACAATAGCTTCATCATCCCCATAATTACGATCTCCATGCAATTGAATAAAATCTTGGAAAAGTTGTTCGATATAATCCAATGTTGTAGGACGTTGTGGGTGCCTTGCGACCTGTACACGATCCCAAGCTTCCATATTACCATAAATATCTGCTTCAAGGTTTTTCAAACGTATTTTTAAGGTTTCAATCTCTTCAGATAAATTCACTTCTGAATCAATTGTAAATTGTTCTAGTTCACCAATCTTTTCACGGAGCCTAACGATAGGTTCTTCAAATGATAATGTTTTCCCCAATTTAGTTAGCCTCCTTTCTGTGAAGTTTTATAATATTTGATAAGACATCCTTCATAGTTGCTCTATGAACGACCGCATCTAACTGGCCATGGTCTAGTAAAAATTCTGCTGTTTGAAAGTCAACAGGCAATTTCTCTCGGACTGTTTGCTCAATTACGCGTCGTCCTGCAAATCCGATAAGTGCTTTAGGTTCTGCAATATTGATATCACCAACAGATGCAAAACTAGCAGATACACCACCAGTTGTTGGATATGTCATGATTGAAATATACAATAAACCTTGCTTTGAATGACGATTCAAAGCAACGCTAGTTTTCGCCATTTGCATAAGGGAAAGCACCCCTTCTTGCATTCTAGCACCACCGCTAGCTGTGAAAATTAACATTGGAATTTCCTTCTCAGTTGCCGTTTCAATTGCACGTGTTATTTTTTCGCCAACAACAGAACCCATGGATCCCATTCTAAAATGTGAATCCATAATCGCAACAGCTACTTCACGACCGCAAATCTTCCCTGTCCCTGTGAGCACAGCTTCATTTAATCCAGTCTTTTTAGCATCTTCCTCAACTTTTTCGGTATAAGCTGGAAAGTTCAGTGGATTTTTCGTCGTTAAGTGATCATCAATTGACACAAAGCTACCATCGTCAAAAAGAATATCTATTCGTTCTCTGGCTGTCATTCTAAAATGATGGTCACAGTTTGGACAAACTTTAAGTGCATGTATAAGTTCTTTCGTCAATGTATTCTTTTTGCATTCTGGACATTTTGTCATAATTCCCTCAGGAACGTCATTTTTAATTGGCCCAGAAGGAATTGGAGATTCATTTTGCTTACGATTTCTTTTAAACATATCACGAATCATGACTTTTTTCCCTGCTTTCTCTTTCAACTATATCAATCCATTTCTCATATGCTGTTAGCGCCGCGCCGACATTTCCTAAGCGGACTGCTTGAAGTAAATCTCTAACCAATGGGTTTTCCATTCCATTTGTCATATCATCGAATCGAACCATGCTGTATTGCTTTAATAGAAACCATATTTTCAATGATAATCGATTTTCTGTAGCGATAATTATTTCACGTATGACATCTTCTCGAAATATTTCACCATTCACTTCAATTTTCACGAGAAGGCTTTCCCAAACAGGCAAATCTCTTAATTCAGGACTTCTACTCACTTCTTTTATCGCGCTTATTTCATGAATTCTTCTTGTCTGATGCACATCAATGACTGAATCTGGTTGTTGCATAATGAAATCAGCAAGCACTTCAACAAATTGATGTTTTTGAAAATCAGCGAGGAAAGTTCCTTCACCTCGCCTAGTTTCAATCAAGCCAAGAAGTTCCAAACTGCGAAGTGCTTCTCGGATACTCGATCTTCCAACTTCTAATCGCTCAGCTAAAACTCTTTCAGAAGGTAGTTTACCGCCAGTTTTTATTCCTTCATTCCTAATAATATTACGTATTTCACGAACGATATCTAAATACATTTTTGATGTTGTTTTTTGACTTTCCAATTCAGTGCTCCTTTGGAAGTAACAAATTCGGTGGTCAGACCACTGCTGTCTTTAAGCATACAGAAAAGAATGCTGAACGTAAAGTCAAAGTTAAATATGAGAATTCGCTCTTTTCCGAGAAACACTTTGAGCTTACTGTTCAACAATAAATACCGTTATAATTTTTCTGTTTTTTGAACAAGAATTTGTGGCTTTCCTCTTCTGTGTTCCACAGTTCCTTCGACTCGAATCATAGCCATTTCTGTCAACATCGAGCTTGACTCGGCATAATTTCGCGGAAAAAAGGTACAAGAAATCGTTGAGGTTTCATCTTGAACAGAAACAAATGCCATCGCTTCTCCTTTTTTCGTCCGTATCCGCTTAATTTCTGTTATCAATCCTATTACCGTAACGTAATCCCTATCCTGTCTAGTGGCTATTGAAATGGCATTTACGTATTCACCCTGATCGTTTTTCTTGTATTGTGTTGCAGGATGTTCGGATAGATAGAAACCAAGTACTTCACGTTCAAATTCCAACATGACCATTCGTGGCATATTGCCGCCCGTCGTATATTTCGGGCTAGCAATTGAGGGAATAATTGCTGTTAGAAGATCATCACCATCATTTGGTCCTATAAACATTGCATGGGAAATTGCTGCGTCAATCGAAGCTAATAGTGTAGATCTCGTTTCTCCGAACTCATCAAAAGCGCCAGCTTTGATGAGGGGGCTGATAACTTTCTCTGTGAAAATATCGCTCCCAAGACTCGCCGCGACATCAAACATCGATTGCCACTTACGAGCATTTTTACGCACATCCTTTAAGGCCATATAAAAGTTATGCGTAATTCCTCGAATTGAGCCAAGACCCATTCGAACGGCTCCATTTTCAACCGAAAAATAATAGTCACTTTTTTTGATTGAGGGGGCCAATATTTGAATTCCATATATTTTAGCTTCTTCTATTAAATCAACAATTTTTTCGTTACTACCAATTAATGATGATAAAAGAGCTGCATAAAAGTAAGCGGGTTCATTTGCTTTTAAAAATGCCAGTCGATAAGAAATAAGCGAATAAGCTACAGCATGGCTTTTAGGGAAGCCATAATCGGCAAACTTTACGATTAACTCATAGATTGAGGCTGCATCTTGTTCGGGTATTCCTTGTTTCATCGCACTTCGGGTGAATTTACTACCCTCTTGTTGCAATACTTCACGATCTTTCTTGCTAATTGCCCTTCGTAAAAGATCCGCTTCTCCCATTGTGTAGCCTGCAAACTCTACTGCAATTTGCATAATTTGTTCCTGATAGACAATAATTCCATATGTTTCTTTTAAAATTGCTTCGAGTGATGGATGGATATATGTGATTTTTTCTTGATTATCTTTCCGCCGATTGTACAACGGAATGTTATCCATCGGACCCGGTCTATAGAGTGCGTTAATTGCAAAAATATCTTCGAAACGATTTGGTTGAATGAGTTTTAATGTGTCTCGCATACCGTCTGATTCAAATTGGAAAACCCCCGTCGTGTCTCCTCTTTTAAACACCTCAAAAGTTTTTTGATCATCGAGTGGAATCTTTTCAAAATCAATTCGGATACGTTTGTCTTGTTGGATTAGTCTTCTAATTCGATCCAACAATGTTAGATTGCGTAACCCGAGGAAATCCATTTTTAATAGTCCTTGTTCCTCAACATCCCCCATCGGCCACTGGGTAAGATAGATACCATCCCCACCTTCTTGAAGAGGTACTGTTTCAACAAGAGGTTTTGGTGACAGGACGATACCAGCAGCGTGCGTTGATGAATTACGCGGAAGCCCTTCTAAAGCAATCGCCGCATCAAACCATTTTCTGCGAAATAAATCCATCGCGATCCAATCTCGTAGTTTTACTGATTCGTCAAAAGCTTTTTCGAGCGTGATTTTCGAGCGATTTGGAATCAAACTGGATACATAAGCCATTTCCTCTGTCGAAAAACCGAAAACACGTGCGACGTTTCGAGCAGCTGCTCTTGCGGACAGTGTTCCAAAAGTTATAATTTGCGAAACATAGTTTTTCCCGTATTTTTCAGCGACATAATGGATGACTTCCATTCGACGATTATCTGCAAAATCGATATCGATATCAGGCATCGATTTTCTTTCTGGGTTTAAAAATCGTTCAAAAATAAGTCCATATTGAACTGGATCTACATCCGTGATTTTAAGTGCGAACGCTACAAGTGAACCAGCAGAAGATCCCCGACCCGGTCCAGTTAAAATATGGTTTTCAGCCGAGAATCTTATAAAATCTTCAACAATTAAAAAGTAATCAGTAAAACCCATTTCTCTAATAATAGACAATTCATAATCGAGTCTTGCTTGATAGGTTTTATCAATATGATTGAGTCGAGTCGATAAACCAGCCATGCAATGCTCGCGTAAATACTCAACTGAGTTCTGATCTGTTGGAACTGGAAAGACAGGCATAAGTGATTCTCCAGTTTTTACTTCTACACTGCAAGATTGCAGAAATGACGCTGTATTATGTAACCAATGTTCTTTCCCAGCGAACCATTGTACAAGCTCGACTTCTGTAGGCATATAAGCCAATTTGTGGTCATTTTCCTTCTGGCCGACAATATCACTCATTTTTTCGCCAGATCGTATGGCCGTTGCTACTTCATAAGTAAATGAATCTTCCGGCTGAATAAACCGCGCTTCATATACCGCTGTAATAGATATAGCTGCTGCTTCGGCAATCCGTTCAATGTCATCCTCGTCGGCATGAATTTTACCCCCTGGCCGTGAAACCCCTATAAACACGGTAGAGTCGCTGCACTTCTCCATGATTAAGCGAATGTCATCACTATTACGCGAGCCTTCCCATGAAGCATCTGTCATAGGACAAACAATACCGCAACCACCACCATATGCTTTTAGCCACTGTAACGGTAGAGCGTCAGCTTCACCAATAGAAACAGCACTACTAATCTTCATCAAATTATGGTAGCCTACTTCGTTTTGCGCGTAAATATACAATAAAACATTCCGATCTACGTCGAGATTCAATTTGACAGACAATCCAATGACTGGCTGAATTCCATGGCGTTTTAAAACTTTAGAAAATGTCCGTACGCCATATAGTTTTGAATTGACGATAGACGCAATTGTAGCCCCTCTACTTTTCAGTAGTGGGGCTAGTTCGTTTAACTTAATAATTCCTCTTAATAGGTCTGCACCCGTTACTAATTGCGGATAGACAAGTGTCACAGATTTCCCTCCGCTCAATTTTTCATCGACATAATTGTTGTAGTTTTCCGATCAAAACATCGGCTTCTTCCCATGAAAAGACCATAGCACCTGAAGCAAGTGGATGCCCTCCACCGTGAAATTCTGCTGCAAGGGTATTAATAATCGGACCTTTAGAGCGTAATCTTACCCGTATTTGTTGGTCTTCTTCGATGAATATTGCCCATGCACGAATTCCTTTTACTTCTCCTAGAGCACCACCGAGTTGTGATGTTTCTATCGGTGTAATATTAAAATGCGCCAACGTTGCGCTATCAAGCTTAACAAAAGCTGCACCATTTTCATCAATTTGAAAGTTTTGGTAAATATATCCTTGTAAATAAAGTATTTTACGATCAACTTCGTACATCCCAGCAAAAAGTTCCTCACGATCAAAATCATATTTTATCAGTTCGCTTGCCCTAGAAAATGTTTCGACTGTGGCACTAGGGAACATAAAACGACCGGTGTCGCCTACAATTCCTGCGAAAAGTAAACGAGCTGAAGCCACTGGTAATGTCCATTCTTTCTCTTTCTGTCCATACTCAAATAAGGCCATTATCATTTCTGACGTAGAGCTCGCGCTTGTGTCCACCCATTTAACATCACCATAAGGATCTACATCTGGATGATGATCAATTTTCATCAACCGTGCACCTTCTGCATAATGCTCCCCATCAATTCTTGCAGTGTTTCCAGTATCTGTAACAATTACTAGCGCATTTTCATACAGAGATTTAGTGACAGTATCTGGTATCCCTAAATAACTTAATGATTCTTCATGTTCTCCTGCTGCATATACCTCTTTACCCGGGTAGTTTTCTAAAATAAGTTCTTTCAAACCAATTTGAGATCCATACGCATCAGGATCTGGCCGGATATGGCGGTGAATAATAATTTTGTCGTACTTTTCAATTGTGTCAATGATTTGTCTTTTCATCTTAAATTCCTCCGAGCAATTTGTATTCCAGTCGCATTCCATTCCAAAAGTCGATACAATAGAAAAGAAGTCATTTTGTTAGTTACGGAAGGCAGGCTTACTATGTTAAACTACATATTAGTTTTTTTAATTACTGTTTCTATTGTCTATTATCTATATTTTAAAACAAAACAATTCCGCACCTCTAGTATGCATCCAATTCGAAAGAAAATGTATGCGAGCATGGCTGGTGCCTCTCTGGGCGGACTGCTATTATTTTTCGGCTTAAACCAAGTTGTCTTATTTGATAAACTTGTCAATTATATTGTTGCTGTTATCTTCATCGCGCTTGGTCTATATGTACTGATTATCAATTATCGTGCATACGCACACTATAAGAAGTTCGTTTTGGAAGAAGCAGAAATAAATCCATTATAATTACACATACTAATGCAGAAACTATGCATTAGTTTTTTTATTTTTAAATTTACCGTTCAAATAATTGGTACATGACCATTGCTTTCGCAACTAGTTCATCGTCAGCAAATACATCAAAGTCAACTTTAACAAATCGACGACTCATCTGAAGGATTCTCGGATTTACACGTACCACTGTTCCGAGTTGAATTGGGTGAATAAAATATAAAGAGATATTCTCTGCAATCCCTTCGCCCCGTTTTTGCATTTTTATCGCTTGATTTCCAGCTTCTGTTAAGAGAGTCATCATCGCCCCATTTGATAAAGCACCAAACTGGTTTGTCAATTGAGGAATGACTGTAAATTCAATAGCCGGTACGTCACCTTTAATCACTTTAATTTGTTTTTTTACAATGTCATCGATTGTTTCGCCTTGGTGAGGTTGCCGCTGTGCCGTTTGAAATGACCTTAAAACGTCTTCACGCGATACAATTCCTATAAACTCCCCTGCGTCATTCACAACAGGTAATAGGTCAATCCCTTCCCAAATCATACTATGCGCTGCCGCTGCGACACTTGTGTTTTCTGTAACTGTAATTGGATTATGCGTCATTACTTTTTCAATTTTTTCAACATCAGTTCTTCCAATGATATCTCTAGAAGTAACAATACCAACTAATTTACCACGAAGATTAGTCACAGGGTACCCTAAATGCCCAGACTTTTTATTGTGTTCATTAAAGTCCTTCACGGTATCTTTAACCGACAAGACGACAGTTTTAGATAATGGCGTCAGAATATCTACAGCTAGCAGGATTTCTTTTTCTATCATTTGATCATAAATTGCTCGGTTCAGCATTGTTGCAACCGTAAACGAATCATAACTTGAAGAGATAACGGGAAGTTCCAATTCATCTGCTATTTTTTTAACTTCGTCTGACGCATCAAATCCACCGGTTATTAGCACTGCAGCCCCAGCCTGTAATGCAATTTCATGGGCTTTCGCTCGATTTCCAACAATCAGGAGACTCCCAGCATCAATGTACCGCATCATATCCCCCAATTGCATGGCACCTATGACGAATTTAGTAAGCGTTTTGTGTAAACCTGTGCGACCACCCAGTACTTGTCCATCTACAATGTTTAGCACTTCTGCAAAAGTTAAACGTTCGATACTTTCTCTTTTTTTCTTTTCGATTCGAATCGTGCCAACACGTTCAATTGTATTCACTAACTTACGGTTTTCTGCCTCTTTAATCGCTCGATAAGCTGTTCCATCACTAACGGATAATTCCTTTGCCACTTGACGGACAGAAATTTTTTCCCCAACAGACAGATTTTTTATATAACTAAGTATCAGTTCATGTTTAGTCGACATTTCTTCACCTTTTCTTTAAGGGTAGCTACTGTCTATTCTACCACAAACAATAAAAAAAATGACCCGGCTACTATATAATCATAGCCGGACCAATACCTAGAGATCAATGACCTCCCCTGCTGCCATTATTTTCACTTCATGTTTTTCAACAAGTGCTTTAAAGACTTCCGGATCCTGTTCGATTGGTGGAAACGTATTAAAGTGAACAGGTATTGTCAACTTTGGATTTAATAATTCAACCGCACAAGCTGCATCTTCCGGTCCCATTGTGAAATTGTCCCCTATTGGTAAAAATGCTACATCAATCGGGTGGCGTTTACCGATCATTTCCATATCACCAAAGATCGCTGTATCCCCCGCATGGTAAATTGTTTTTCCTTCAGCAGTGAATAAAATCCCTGCAGGCATTCCTGTATAAATGAATTCGTTATCTTCTGTTTGGTAGGACGAACTATGAAACGCCTGAGTAAATTTAACCTTTCCGAAATCAAACTTTTTCGCACCTCCTATATTCATCCCGTGCGTCCGAACACCTTGTAGACCTAAGTAAATTGATAGCTCATTCGGTGCTACGACAAGCGCATCATTCGCCTTAGCGATTTCAACAGTGTCTCCGACATGGTCATTATGACCGTGTGTAAGTAAAATAACGTCAGGTTTCTCATTTTCAACAACAAGATCCGTTAACTTATTTCCATTTATAAATGGATCGATTAAAATTATTACGTCACCTGTTTTAATTTTGACAATTGAATGTCCGTGATATGAAATTTGCATTTAATTTACCTCCATTAATTCTTTCTCCTATTTCCAATTCGATACATTGTCGTAAAAACCTCTTTTTTGTTATGATTAGTCTAGAATTTAAGGAGGCTATAATTTTGACAAAAGTATCTGAAATACAAGATTTTTTACAAGAACAATCAATTGATGCTGCATTTATCACAACACCAGATAATGTTTTTTATACTTCTGGTTTTTCCAGCAATCCGCATGAAAGATTACTCGGAGTCATGCTGTTTAAAGATGCTGAACCATTTCTAATTTGTCCTTTAATGGAAGTCCCTGACGTTAAAGCGGCTGGCTGGACTCACGAAATCGTTGGTCATGTTGACACTGAGGACGCATGGGATGTTGTATTGAAAACAGTTGAAGCACGTGGGAAAACACTTACATCTGTCGCAATCGAGAAATCACATTTAACAGTTGAACGATTAGAACGTATGAGTGAATTATTCAAAGGCGCTACTTTTCACCGACTTGATGAAAAATTAAATCGCATGAGAGTGATTAAAAACGAAGAAGAACTTGCAAACTTGCGGATCGCTGCAGAATTAGCGGAT
This sequence comes from Sporosarcina sp. Y1009, assembly GCF_057669865.1. Taxonomy (NCBI): domain Bacteria; kingdom Bacillati; phylum Bacillota; class Bacilli; order Caryophanales; family Caryophanaceae; genus Sporosarcina; species Sporosarcina sp. Y1009. The sequence goes on from NZ_JBYHFO010000001.1 coordinate 28,349, forward strand.
TATGCAATCGAAGTTGGCTGTAATGAAATTGCAGAAGGCAAAACAGAGCTTGAAATCTTAATGGCGATCGAATTTGAGATGAAGAAAAAAGGCGTTCAAAATATGTCTTTTGAAACGATGGTACTATCTGGCCCCAAAACTGCTTCGCCACACGGGGTTCCAGGAGATCGTAAAATCCAAAAAGGTGATTTCATATTGTTCGATCTCGGTGTTGTTTACAATGGCTATTGTTCAGATATTACAAGAACTGTGTCATTCGGTGTGCCGACCGAAGCACAACGAGAAATTTATGAGACAGTTCGAAAAGCTGAACAAGCTGCGGTTGACCTGGTTCGTCCAGGCATTAAAGCTAAAGAAATCGATGATGCGGCTCGAACGATTATTGATGATGCGGGTTACGGCGAGTACTTTACACACCGAATCGGCCATGGTCTCGGTATTTCCGTTCATGAGTACCCTTCAATCACAGGTACAAATGAGATGGCGCTTGAAGAAGGTATGGTCTTTACGATTGAACCAGGAATCTACAAACAAGATGTCACAGGTGTTCGTATTGAAGATGACGTCGTAGTAACTGCAGACGGCGTAGAAGTACTTACTAAATTTCCAAAAGAGCTGAAAATTATTAACCCTTAAGAATGAAAATCAAAATTCACAAAGTACTTGAATGTATTATTATTCAAGTACTTTTTTTGTACTTTCAGTTAAATTAAAAGGCTGCCGGTTTATGGCAGCCTTTGGTTATTGGTTTAACAATGATTCTGCTGGAACATATTCAAGATCTTGTGCTTCTGCTACTGCTTTAAAAGTAATATAGCCATTATAGGTGTTTAAACCTTTTTGTAGCGCCAGATTATCTAGACAAGCTTGTCTTACGCCTTTATTCGCAATTTGCAGGGCGTATGGGATTGTGTTGTTTGTCAATCCGAGTGTTGCAGTTCTTGGGACAGCACCAGGCATATTCGCCACGGCATAGTGGACTACTCCGTGTTTAACATATGTCGGTTCATCATGTGTCGTAATCCGATCAGATGTTTCAAATATGCCGCCTTGGTCAATTGCAATATCGACAAGGACTGAACCTGGACTCATAGATTTAACCATTTCTTCAGTTACCAGCTTTGGTGCACGTGCACCGGGGATCAAAACTGCTCCGATAACGAGATCCGCTTCTTTCACAGCTTCTGCAATTGTATATGGATTTGAAACAAGTGTTTGAACAACATTTCCAAACAACTCCTCTAGCTGTCGAAGTCGCTCAGTTGACAGATCGATAACAGTTACCTGGGCACCCATACCAATCGCAACTCGCGCAGCAGTTGTACCTGCCATTCCCCCACCAATAATTGTTACTTTGGCACGGGAGACACCTGGAATTCCACCGAGTAGAATACCTTTTCCACCATTTGTTTTCTGCAGAAATTGCGAACCGATTTGAGTCGCCATTCTACCCGCAACTTCACTCATCGGTGCAAGTAACGGCAAGGTATTATTTGGAAGTTGCACGGTTTCATAGGCAATTCCTGTTACTTTTTTCTCAAGTAGTACTTTTGTCAATTCAGATTCTTGTGCAAGGTGAAAATACGTAAATATAATTTGTCCTTCTCGTAAAAAATCGAACTCGGACTTTTTCGGTTCTTTAACCTTCATAACCATATCTGTATCCCACGCTTCTTTTGCAGTGTTAACAATCGTTGCGCCCGCTTCAAGATAATCTTTATCTGTAAAACTAGACCCAAGGCCTGCATTCGTTTCAATGAATACTTCATGCCCTGCTGTTATCAATGTAAAAACACCGGCAGGCGTCATTGCAACACGGTTTTCATTATTTAATATTTCTTTTGGAACACCAATACGCATAATTATACCCTCCCTTGAAAATTCAAACAGTAATTGATGATAAGCTTAAGGACGACTGCTATTTATTTTAACAGATACTATTTATGAATGCTTGTTTAAATCGATTTTAGCCAAGATTAATTAAAATCTATCAGTCTTAGTCAAAAGAGTACCTCCACTTCAATCCGCACTTGATAAGTGGATGGGTGAATTTTGACTTGCGAAGCAACCATTTTGTTGTTTCTTATTCTTCGGTGTAATATAATCAGTCATAAGTAGTTAAAGGGGCTGGTCTCATTATAAAGTTAGACAGTAATAACCATTCAGTGTTCAGCTTGAATTATCACTTGGTTTTGGTTATTAAATACCGCAGAAAAGTATTAAATAATGAGATTTCGGATTACGCAAAAGAGATGTTTGTTTCTCTTGGGAAGAAATATCATATCACCCTTATGGAATGGAATCACGAACTGGATCATATTCATGTGTTATTTAAAACGCATCCTAAAACAGAGTTGTCTAAGTTTCTAAACGCATACAAAAGTGCCAGCTCTCGCATGATTAAGAAAGACTTCCCAAAGGTTAAGCAAGAACTATGGAAAGAATACTTCTGGTCAAAAGGATTCTGTCTACTAACAACAGGTGGGGCGACAATCGAAGTCGTTCGCGACTATATTCAAAAACAAAAAACCACAGAAACATAAGAAAAGGAGGTCATTGACATGCCTGTTATACATAAAGGGTTTGAATTTAGATTGTATCCAAGTAAAAAGCAAGAAGTCCTCATTGCAAAAACAATTGGTTGCAGTCGTTTTGTTTTCAATTACTTTCTAGCTTCATGGAACAAGGCGTATCAAACAACAGGCAAAGGCCTCTCTTATTCAAAATGTTCTAGTCAAGCAACGCTGTTAAAAAAAGAATTCGAATGGTTGAAAGAGGTTGACGCTCACGCTTTGCAGTCTTCCCTAAAGGATCTCGCAGAGAGCTTTGACCGTTTCTTTAAAAAGCAAAACCAACCACCTCGTTTTAAAAGCAAAAAGAATAATCTTCAATCTTACAGAACAAACATTGAAAAGAATAATCAGCTTCCGCATGTCAGTATCAAGGGCAATCGACTTAAACTCCCGAAGCTTGGTTGGATTCGCTTTGCGAATAGCCAAGAGATTGACGGTCGCCTGATTAATGCGACGGTTAAAAGAACACCTAGTGGTAAGTATTTTGTCTCTTTGCTTGCTGAAACAACCGTACAGCATTTCGATAAGACAGATTCTGTCGTTGGTATTGACATGGGGTTAACTACTTTTGCAACGGTGTCCGACGAAACCTTCTACGAGAATCCGAGATTCCTAAAACAGATAGAAAGAAAGCTTCAAAAGGAACAACGTATTCTTTCAAGACGAATGCATCTAGCGGTCAAGCAAAAGCGAAAGTTGTCTGAAGCAAAAAATTATCAAAAACAACGCCGTAAAGTGGCTCGAATTTACGAACGAATGGTCAATATGCGCACAGACTACTTGCATAAACTCTCTACCGTATTGGTCAAAAACCACGACTTAATTGGTATTGAGGATTTAGCGGTGTCTACTATGCTTAAGGATAAGCATTATGCTAAAGGGATTCAGGAAGTGTCCTGGTCCATCTTTAAAAGCATGTTGACTTATAAAGCTGAATGGTACGGTAAGAAGGTTGTAGCTGTCGACAGGTATTACGCGAGCAGTCAGCTTTGTTCGAATTGCGGGCATAAGCACGAAGACGTAAAAAACACCAATCTCCGCAAATGGATTTGTCCTTCTTGCGATTTTCATCACGACCGAGACTTGAATGCAGCAGTAAACATTCGCAACGAAGTATTGCGACTAACCGCAGGTACTGCGGGGTTAGCCTGATAAACAATAGACCAATAGGTCTGTAATCTCAGGAATCCACCACTTCAAGCCTTAGCTAAGTGGTGGTAGTTCAATTCGTTCACGAAGTTGTAACTTTTTGCATTAATTTCCCGAATAATAAAAGGGGTTTTATAACTCGATATAGAAGGTATACATAGAACAAGAGAATGGAGGAGTTAGTGATGACATTACAATACAACCAAATAATTGTCGCAGTTGACGGTTCAAAAGAATCTGAGTGGGCTTTTAAAAAATCTGTCGCAATTGCAGGTAGAAATAATGCTACGCTGAACCTAGTTAATATTATAGACACACGTTCTTATGCAGCTGTGGAAGCCTATGACCGTTCCATTGCAGAACGCGCACATTCTTTCGCAAGTGAGTTACTCGATGAATATAAAGTGAAAGCTTTGGCCACTGGCTTGGAAAACGTAAATATCCTCGTAGAGTACGGTTCACCAAAAACAATGATTTCAAAAGACTTAGCAAAAAAAGTGCATGCAGATTTAATCATTTGTGGTGCTACAGGTTTAAATGCAGTTGAGAGATTTTTAATCGGTAGTGTTTCAGAAAATATTGTTCGTTCCGCAAATTGTGATGTACTTGTAATTCGTACACCTGAAGAGGAACTTTAAAAATAAAGGTATGGAAAAGGGCGTAATCACCTTTTTCCATACCTTTTTCTATCTTATTTACAACCCTGCAACACGCATCGTATCACGCGCGAGCATTACTTCTTCGTTGGTTGGAATGACTAATACTTTGACCGGAGAATAAGGGTGGCTAATATAGACTTCTTCTCCGCGAATATTATTCAAATCTGGGTCGCAGTAGACACCCATGAACTCTAGACCACCCAGTACTTTTTCACGGATAACATCAGAGTTTTCACCGATACCTGCTGTAAAGATAATCGCATCGACTCCGCCCATGCGTGCTGCATAAGATCCGATATATTTGTGAATGCGGTCAGCGAAAACATCAAGCGCAAGCTGTGCACGTTGATTGCCTTTGGAGGCTTCAATTTCGATATCGCGAAGATCACTAGAAAAACCTGACAAAGCAAGCATTCCAGATTCTTTATTTAATATGTTCAGTACGTCTTCTACCGACTTTCCCGTTTGTTCCATAATATAAGGAATTAATGCAGGGTCAATATTCCCTGAACGCGTACCCATTGTTACACCTGCTAATGGTGTAAACCCCATTGAGGTATCTAATGATTTTCCACCTAAAACCGCAGCAATACTTGCACCGTTTCCAAGATGACAGGATATTAATCTAGTCGTTTCAAGTGGGCGATTTAACATTTCAGCTGCACGTTCGGTGACATATTTATGACTCGTTCCATGGAATCCATATTTACGAATACCATATTCTTTATAATACTCTTCTGGTAACGGGTAGAGAAAAGAACTTTCTGGCATAGTTTGATGAAATGCAGTATCAAATATTGCAACTGCAGGTATATGTGGTAAAGCTTTCTTGAATTCTTTAATCCCAATTAAATTTGCAGGATTATGTAGCGGCGCTAAATGGGACAACGTTTCAAGTTTTTCTAGAACTTCATCGGTTATTAAAACTGAATCGCTAAATACTTCGCCACCATGCACAACACGATGTCCGACTCCATCAATCTCGGCAAATGACTTCACAATTCCCTCTTTAATCAGTACATCTAACAGTAAGCTAACTGCCACTGAATGATTCTCAATGGGTTGTTCCATCTCTTTTTTCATAACACTGGATTTAAGTGTAAGCGTGGAATCTGTCATACCAATTCGATCAATCTGCCCCTTTGCCGTTACCACTTCAGATGGCATGTCTAAAAGTTGAAATTTTAAAGATGAACTACCAGCATTAATCGCTAGAATAATCGGCATAAGAACGCCTCCTTTATTGTGTCTGCCTTTTTAGGTTATCCTTTTTCAGCCCATTCATCAATATCTTGTAAAAAGCTTGCCATAGCATTTTTGTTCGTCATGTTAGGCACTTGCGCCAACAAAACATCGGTTACTGGCTGTTGTTCTAAAAATGGTTTCTGAAGAATTAAAATGCTCTTCTCGTGGACAACATTTTTAAACATAGTTGCTGGCAATTGAATAACTGCCCGAATAATAGCTTTTTGTTTTAAAAATGGATGTAGTTTCGCGGCTTGTTCAGATTCAAAAAGATTTGCAGGAATAACAAATATGCCATATCCTCCAGGTTTTGTATGATTCATGGACTGTTCTATGAACAAATGATGTGCAAAAGCATGTCCTTCTTCAGCCATTAACTCAAAGTTCAAAGCATTATCATCATCTGGGTAATAACCGACTGGTAAATCACTAATTGTGATATCAACTGGATCGATTAAAAGCGGACGTAGGGCATCCTGAACTAAGTAGATGACTCGATGTTCGAGTAGTTCCGCAACAACTGCAGAAAGCCTCACAAGCAATTCATCAATTTCAACTGCACTTGCAACAACTTGATTATCTACAGAATTCATCACTGAGAACAGTAAGTTTCCTGTTCCAACAGCTGGGTCGAGCAAAGTGATCGTTTCTTTATCACCAGCAAGCTTATTCACAATATGCCCGATTAATAATCCAATTGAATCAGGTGTCATTTGGTGATTTGCTTGAACATTTTCTTTCATACCTTTTAACACAGCTAATTGAATACCGCGACGTATTTCTTCTTCTAAAACTGTTTTTGTCAAATCCGGCTTCTGGCTGCCTTCTATCCATTTGTTACAAGCTTCAATAATTGCTTCTAAATAAATCATGTCGGCTTTTTGAGCGTACTGATCTAGAAACGTAAAGATACGTTCTGTATTTGTCATTTATAATCCCTCTACTTAGAAAACCCACCCGTTTCCGAGTGGGCTCATTAATTATTTTGTAGCGGCTTTAACGGCCTCTAATGCTTTCTCATAATCTGGATGATTTGTAACTTCAGATACGTATTCAACGTATGTTACTTTATCATTTTTATCGACTACGAAGATAGAACGTGCTAATAGCCTAAGTTCTTCGATACCAACACCGTATGCTTCACCAAATGAAAAATCACGGTGATCGGAAAGCATTTGTACTGCCTCAATTCCTTCTGCGCCGCACCAACGTTTTTGAGCAAATGGTAGGTCTACTGAAATGGTCAGTATACTTACGTCATCTCCGAGCGATGATGCTTCCTCATTAAATTTTCTTGTTTGTTTAGCACACACGCCAGTATCAATTGATGGAACAACACTTATGAGTCGAACTTTACCTTTGGAGTCCGAAAGTGATACTGAATTCAAATCGGTTGACAATACAGTAAAATCCGGTGCTTGATCACCTACTGAAATTTGTTTTCCAACCAATGTAACAGGATCGTTGTTAAATGTAACCATTAATAAACGCCTCCCTTTCTCCATTTATCTTACTAAATGACTGTCCCGTCATGCAACTTTTCGCTACTATTTTTTATGAATTTTGGTAAATAACTTTTCTCGAAGGCATTTTCATGAATCACATGTGTATCTGCAAAGATGTCATGTAGTGCTTCTTTATTTGGCGTAAATGCCACTAGCAAATAGGGAATGACCAAAACTTTCGATATAAACCTTCCAACAACTTCACGGAAGATAATTGTACTCCAAGTAAGTTTAGCATCATCTTTTGTTACAACTCTAAGTCCCATGATGATCTTCCCAACAGTTTGCTGCAAATACTTTGTCATTAATGCAAAGTATAGAAGTAGCACAATGAGTATTGTTGCTTTATAGGTTGTGAAGAACAAAAAAGATGGATTTTCTATAGGAAGATCAAGTACTCTAAAGATTGGTTTTATAAAAATCCCATTAATGGCGTATAGCACGATGAGATCAATCGTGTAAGCCCAAAACCTTGACCAAAATCCAGCTAATTTAGGTTGATAATTCGTATTTTCCACAAATAATTCTTTTTCCGGTGCAATTTCATTCATTGGGATTAACGGGGACTTTTCCGATCCTTCAGCAACCGGAGTTGGTTCAAACTCACTTCGTTCCGACATGTTAATCCCTCCTTATTTTTCACCATATAAGTACATCATTCTCGGCGCATTATAATCAGACAATAATTTCCCAATTAGTTCTGATTCTAGATTACCACCAAAGAAAGATTTTGCTTTTAGGCCGAAAAGTGAACCCCAGCTATCATTCATCGTGTACTCAAAAACAGTTGCTTTTTCAAGACCATGATCTTCTTGCATAGCAGCAATAGCATCACCGGCTTTGCCGTAATCATCCGCTAGTCCGTTCTCAATTGCTTGACGACCATTCATGATTCGGCCATCTGCAACTTTTTTTACATCTGCTACACTCATCTCGCGACCCTCTGCGATAATGTCTACAAATCGTTCATAAGAGTCGTTAATCATTTCTTGAAGCATTTCATGTTCATCGGCAGTCATTTTACGGGAACCGCTCATTATGTCTTTATAAGGTCCCGTTTTAATTGTATTAAATTCAATCCCGTATTTCTCGGCAAGCCCTGCATAGTTCACGCTCTCCATGATGACGCCGATTGAACCAGTAATCGTTTCTTGATTCACAAATATTTTATTTGCGGGTGCAGCTACGTAATAGCCACCGGAAGCAGCCATACCGCCCATTGAAACATAAACAGGAATTTCACGATTTTCTTGGATTGTACGAATGGCATCATAAATTTCAGCTGATTCGACAACCCCACCACCTGGCGAGTTCACTTTCAGGACCACGCCTTTAATTGAAGGGTCTTCATTGATTTCGAATAATTGATTCATAAAGAATTGGTGATTGTAGCCATCCATAAAGAACGGCGATGCGTTCCCAGTGTCTTGAATAACACCATCCAATGACAGAACGGCGATCTGATCTCTACCACCTTCCTCAATAACCAGTTGACCATAGCCTGCTGAAGACGGCGCAGTCAATTCCTCAAAGAGTCCCGATACATCCCTCGTGAAAATATACGATAATGTGTTAATGCCGATCGAAACGAATAAAAGTACTGATGCGACGATGATTGCAACCCATCGTTTTGTTGTCATTTTAATTTCCTCCCTTTAATTCAACTATTCTATACGTGTATATACGCCAAAATGTTTCAATCCATGTTAAAATAATCATAGCGTAAACAAAAGGAGTTGTACAAGTTGACGAATAGAATGAATACTTATATTTATAGTAAACACGATAAAGATTCGCGCAATAAAAAATCAATGGTAGAAGATGCTCTTGCGCATGAAGGTTTTACTATAACCGATGATTTTACTACTGCAAATATTATTATCAGTATTGGCAGTGATGGTTCTTTTCTGCAAGCCGTACGTAAAACTGGATTTCGACAAGACTGCTTGTATGCAGGTATTTTAACGAGTGGTAAACATAGCTTGTATTGTGATTTCAACTACAATAATCTGCATGAGATGACACTGGCTTTCCGCAATTCAAAACTTGAAGTTAGACGATATCCACTTATCGAAGTGACGATTGACGAACATCGTCCATTTTATTGTCTTAATGAATTTAGTATTCGTTCTAACATCATTCGGACATTTGTCCTAGATGTTGTGATTGATGATAAACACTTCGAAACTTTTCTAGGTGATGGTCTTATTATTTCAACACCAACTGGGAGTACAGCCTATAATAAATCTGTCAATGGTGCAGTCGTGGACCCATTATTAAATTGTTATCAAGTGACTGAACTCGCTTCAGTGAATAATAACAAATACCGAACACTTGGAACCTCATTTATTTTAAGTGGAGACCGAAATTTGAAATTACGTGTTCACCAAGATGGCAATGATTTCCCACTTATGGCAGCAGATAATGAAGCACTCGGGATTCGGAAGGTCGAAAATGTGGCCATTGAATTAAGTTCTAAAATAATTAAAACAGTAAAGTTAAAAGATAATTCCTTCTGGGAAAAAGTGCAACGCATCCATTTATAATGATAACGAAAAGCCGCCACTCCTATTATGTGGCGGCTTTTCTTGTCTTTAACACGTCGTAAACTTTTGAATAGGTAAACATGATTAACCCGATCCAAATGAAGATAAATGATAGGAAATCAATCATACCAAAACTTTCTTTATAAACAATGACGCCAAGAAATAACATCATCGTTGGCGCTATAAATTGAAGGAACCCAATCATGTATAAAGGGATTCTTTGGGCACCTTTCGCAAATAACACGAGTGGAAGTGCAGTTGCTACACCTGTAAAGATGAGTAACGTATCCGTTTTTACATCAGCATGTAGAAAAACTGCTTGGTTGTCTACGAATAACCAAATATAATAACCCAAAGCAATTGGCATAATAAAGAACGTTTCAATCGTAAGCCCACGCAATGCGTCTAATTTAATTTGTTTCTTTAGAAGCCCATAAACAGCAAAACTAATTGCGAGCACGAAAGAAAGCCATGGAAATTGTCCATACGAGGTGGTAAGGATTAGAACACCAATCATAGCAAGAACAAATGCCACTTTTTGAGCTTGTGACAGCTTCTCTTTCAAGAAAAAGACCCCAAGTAAAACTGAAATCAATGGATTTATATAGTACCCTAGGCTTGCTTGAACAATATATCCGTTATTAACCGCCCATATGTATAGGAACCAATTTCCTGAAATTAAGAGTGAGGCAAGAAAAAGCAACCAAAAATTGATTTGAGACTTCCATAAGTTTTTTATATCTTCGAGTAAGTCGCGACCGTTTTTCAAAAGTAAAATGAGGAGTAGCGTTGATAGGAAAGCCCACACAACACGACTGACTAAGATCTCCGCACTTGGTACATTATCAATACTTTTCCAATACAAGGGCAATATACCCCATATTATATAGGCGAAAACAGCCAAAAGGACCCCGCTTTTCTCTTTACCCATTTGACCATTCCCCTTAAGTTTTCATATGAAGAAAAACTTTTGTTCAGTGCTGATTCACTGAACAAAAGTAAAAAGATTTTATTGTTCTTTTTTACGTAGCTCAACACGCATTATTTTTCCAGATGCTGTTTTAGGCATTTCATCGATGAATTCGATCTTTCTTGGGTATTTATAAGGTGCAGTTAGTGATTTTACATGATTTTGAATTTCTTCTGCTAAACCTTCTTCGTCTTTTCTGCTTGAATCACGTAAGACAATATAAGCTTTTACAACATTGCCACGAGTTGCGTCTGGGCTTGCGACAACCGCACACTCTTTAATCGCATTATGCTGCAACAATGCTTCCTCGACTTCGAATGGTCCAATTGTATAGCCAGAACTGATAATGATGTCATCTCCACGGCCCTCAAACCAAAAATAACCTTCTTCATCCATTTTTGCACGGTCGCCCGTGATGTAGTAATCACCGCGAAATTGCATACTCGTTCTTTCTGGATCATTTAAATATTCTTTAAATAATGCAGGTGTGGATACATGAACCGCAATGTCGCCCACTTCTCCAATTGGTGCTGGATTACCGTTGTCATCGATGACTTCCACACGGTTTCCTGGTGTTGGTTTACCCATTGAGCCCGCTCTAGCTTCCATTCCAAGCATTGTACCTATGAGTAATGTATTTTCAGTTTGTCCATATCCATCTCTTACTTCCAACGAAAATTTTTCTTGGAATGTAGTGACGACTTCTTGGTTAAGTGGTTCACCGGCAGATACAGCGCTTCGCAGCGATGACAAGTCTTGGTCTCCAAGGTTATCTACGATAGCCATGAAACGGTATTCAGTTGGTGTGCAACATAAAACATTCACCTTATTTTCAGTAAGTAACCTGAAATAAGTTTCCGCGTCAAATTTACCATCGTAAACTAGACCCGTTGCGCCACTTCCTAGCACAGCAAGAAATGGTGTCCAAATCCATTTTTGCCAACCTGGCGCTGCAGTTGCCCACACAACATCGTTCTCTTCGATGCCCAGCCAGTTTGCTCCAGTTGTTCTTAAATGAGCATACGCCCATGCATGTGTATGGACAACTCCCTTTGGTGCTCCTGTTGTCCCTGAAGTATATGACAAAAATGCCATGTCCGAACTTTTTGTTTCAGGCTGTACAAATTCTGTTGAAGCCAGCGCCAATAAATCCGTTAATGACTTCTCGCCATTTTCTGCTTTTCCAATAACGAAATGTTGAACACCTCCCATATTTTTCACGTCATTAAATTGACTTGAAAAGGCATCATATGAAACGATTGCTTTCGCGTTACTATGTAATAATCGGTAATCGATATCTGAAGGTCTAAGCATTTCAGAGCTTGGAATGACAACTAACCCTGCTTTTAGTGCACCGATGTAAGTGACGTAGGCTTCGATTAAACGTGGAACCATCACTAACACGACATCACCTTTGTTCAATCCGTTCTCAATAAATACATTTGCTGCTTGGTTCGATAAATTCATGAGCTCTTTATAAGTAATTTCTTTCTTTTCACCATTTTTATTTATGTAAATAAGAGCTTTTAAACTTTCACTGTTCGCATACTTTTCGATTTCACTAACAAGATTATATCGTTCAGGTGCAACTAGTTGATCTCGATTCATACTATTTCCTCCATTCGTATTTCTCTAAGTATACTAAGAGCAACCGTATAATTCAAAAAAAAAATTAAAAACCGCCCCGGAATAATTTCCGGGACGGCTTTCATTTAATTAGTTATTGGTTTTGTTGACCGTTCATTTGTGATTGGGCTTGACGAACTAATCGCTTTGTAATTTCTCCGCCGACGGATCCGTTGGCACGCGATGTTGCATCTGGTCCCATTTGAACACCGAACTCTGATGCGATTTCGTTCTTCATTTGATCAAGTGCTTGTCTTACTCCTGGTACTAAAAGTTGGTTTGAGTTACCGCTGTTGCTGTTTGCCATGATTAACACCTCCTTGTGAAATATAGAATGCACCGGAACGGAGAAATCATGCACAACAGTTTAATGGTAATTTATTCATCTGAAAAACCAATTAGGAAAATAGACAAGCTATTTATAGAAAGTCTGCAAACTCATCTTTCTCTTGTCGTGGTAAATTTAAAATTCTTCTTTCCTTAATTGCTTTTTCTAAAAGCGGTTCAAAATCAACAAAACTCTCATAGTGTTTAACTTTTTCTAACTTCGGTTTAGTTTTGGGTTTTGCTGGTGTGAAAATTGTACAACAGTCTTCATATGGACGAATTGAAATATCATATGTACCAATTTTAACAGCCAAATCTATAATTTCAAGCTTGTCAAATGAAATTAACGGCCTTAGTACTGGTGTTGTGGTCACTGCATTAATCGCGGTTAAGCTATCTAAGGTTTGACTCGCTACCTGACCAAGACTTTCACCCGAGACAATTCCAAGCGCATCCGCTTCAATACGTACTCGGTCAGCGATTTGCATCATGATTCTTCGTGTCGTGGTCATCAATTCACCGTCTGGAATTTTTTGAACGATTAATTGTTGAAGTTCTGTAAAAGGTATGACATGTAAGTTTACTGAAGAACCAAAAGTACTTAGTTTTTCAGCAAGATCTATCACCTTTTGCTTGGCCAGTTCACTTGTAAACGGTGGGCTTTCAAAATGGATTGCGTCAATTGCAACTCCGCGTTTCATCAATAAGTATCCTGCTACTGGGCTATCGATACCGCCCGACAACATTAGAAGTGATTTGCCATTCGAACCAACCGGCATGCCTCCTGCACCTGGATAGACCTTCGATGTAAGAAATGCACCTTCAATACGAATATCAACAAACAATAAAATATCAGGTTTTTTCATTTTGACCGTTAATTCCGGAAAATTTTGAAGGACATGAGAACCAATTTTTTGTTGCAATTCATTTGTTACGTATGGAAAAGACTTATCTGTTCTTCTAATTTCAACCTTAAACGTCTTCCCTTGTGTTTCACCTGAACCGACAACGTCTACCGCAGCTTTTAAAATATCTTCAATCGATGCCGGACATTTCGCGACCGGACTGAAAGACTGGATTCCAAAAACAAATGGTAATCTTTTTATCGCTTCTTCCATATCATCCTTGCCATCTGCATAGAGAAACATACGGTCACGCTCTGATTTAACCTCAAAGCTTTTTAAATCACTTAATGCAGTTTCAATATTCTTCTTTAATTTTTTAACGAAGTAATTTCGATTACGACCTTTTAAAGAAAGTTCGCCGTATCGAATTAACAACTCATTCCACTTCATTTCGTTTCCCCCTTTGTAAAATCGCGATGAAACTTGAAAACACTTCTTCAAATTTTGCGATGTCTGCTAGTTCGTTATTCTCACCAAAACTAATTCGAATGATGCCTTGTTTATAGGGTTCTGGGACACGTATCGCTTCGATTACATGACTCACTTTCCCACTTTTTGACGAACATGCACTAGAGGTTGTAATTGTAATACCATTTTCTTGAAAATGATTCACTGCAACTTCCCCTTTAATTTTTAAAAAGGCAATCGACAGAATATGTGGTGCGCTATTTTTTTCTGCAAGTATGATGACATCGCTTGTGTTTTTTATATGCTCTACAATCCGCTGTCTCCAGTTTAAATATTTCTCTGACGTATCCTTCTCAACAATTAGACGCATAGCTAATGCAAGAGCAGTGGCATCTGGGACAGAAACTGTTCCACTGCGAATACCAAACTCTTGTCCGCCACCAAAATTTAAGGCATCAGGAAGTAATCCTTTACGCATAATTAATGCACCTGAACCTTTAAGTCCATGTATCTTATGCGCAGATACTGTAATGGCATCCGGACCGTCCTTGTCGATTGAAATAGGCAATTTACCAATGCTTTGGACAGTATCTGAATGAAAAATGGCTCTAGAATACTTTTTAATTATTTTTGCGCATTCCTGAATTGGTTGGATCGACCCAATTTCATTATTCACATGCATGATACTTACAACTGTTGTATTTTCTCTAAGTTTTTCAGTCAACTCATCTAACGAAATCATACCGAATTCATTGACCGATAAATAATCAACTTCAAAGCCTTCTTCTTCTAATTGTTTTGCAGCATTTAAAATTGAAGGATGTTCAATCGCCGTCGTAATAATATGGTTTCCTTTAGATTTATATTTACGCGCAAATCCGAGCATTGCTAAATTATTCGCTTCTGTTCCACCTGACGTAAAAATGACTTGTCCGTCTGGTGCCTCGGCAATTGAAAGGATTTGCTGTCGAGATCTATCCAGTAATTGTTCTGATTCTTTTCCTGCTAAATGTAAAGAGGCTGCATTTGCGTAAAATCTTTTATTCACTTTAACAAATGTTGATAATACTTCATCACTTGGTTCAGTCGTTGCACTATTATCCATAAAAATCATTAAAACCATTCCTTATCTATATCTGTCCTCTTGTGTGACAGCAAATTCTCTTCAATTCGTGACAAAGCCACCTGCACAAATGGACATTGTGCGGTGGCCAGTTATTTCAAAACTTTAGTCGAACTATTTTCTTGTACAAGTTCCTCAATTCGTTTCATTGCACCCGGTTCAACATCCTCAACAGCTGTTGCTGCTTCTTCGAGTGCTTTATCATATCGGAACTCTCTAAATGAATTCTCCGCTTCTAGTAAGCGTTTATGTACTTCTTCGTTTGAAGTTCTGTATCGATTTCCGTACTGGATAATCCGTTCTGTGAGCATGACGTTTTCTAAAAGCATTTCCACTTTCCCACTAACAGAATCCAGTGATTGCTTGGCATTCTCCAAGTAACTATTCACTAAATTCATGTTTAACGGTACTTCTTCCAAGCTTTGATTGACGATGTAAATTTGTTCCTCGGCTTCTTCTAGACGTGCATCCATCTCATCTGGAATACCAGGAATGTTTCCTTTATATAAAGAGCGTTCGATATCTTGTAATTTTTTTGTCAAAGCAATTATTTCTTTTCGTACACTGTTTTCGTCAATGCGTAAGTTTTTAATCTGACTAGCAAAGCTCTCTCTTGTCTTTGCAATCTGATCGAGTTCAGTTTCCAGTGCCACTAACTCCTCTTGTAAGCTAGATGCCGCTGATGTTTCTTCTTCAATGCGAATTGTTAATAATTCGAATCGTTTATCAATTTTTTCAAGCTGAACCAAAGCTTCTGTAGGAATTTCTGAGTCTTCTTCATTTAGTCGATAACTTTGCTGAACAAATGCTGCTTCTTCAGAAGTTACTTTCGTCAATTTCAACACTTCGGCTAATTTCTCCGCAATGGCTTCATAACGGTTTGCTACAAATTGTTTGGCTGTGACTTCTTGTTCAAGCGCATCATAATAGGAATCGATTTTCTCGTTGATCTCATTGATGTCCTCTTGAATCCCTTCAATTTGAAGTTTTTCAAGATTACCAATTAAAGTTTCGAGTGTCTTTTCAATTTCCCCTAGCTTCTTCGGTAATTCTAAGTGTTGTAAATAGTAAGACTGATCTTCCATCCCTTGTGATCCGTTTCGGAGTTCACGAATAGAAGCTGGAATTTTGTTTTGTATTTCTGTCAGTAGTGATGGAATCTGATCAATTACCGAAAATAAAGATTCTCCTTTTTCACTCTGAGAAATAACAATCTCTCGTGCTTGTAAATAATTACCGTTTTCAGTCAGCTCATCGTATTCCTCAAATTTCGGGTTGAATGATTCAAGCTCTTCTTCTAGAGGGTTAATCGCTTTTCCGAAGGAGTATTGGTGTGCGAGTATTTTTTTACGTGCCACACGATGTTGTTCTTTCAATAGTTCCATTTCAATACGGTTTTTCTCTTCACTTCCAACTAACTCGTTTAATTCTCTAAGAATTTCAGACATTTGTTTTTCACTCGCAAGAATTTTCTCTTCTATTCTCACTTCAATTTTCGTTGCTTTTCCAAACTGGAATCGATCAACAAAATCTTCAGCATCGAAAAGTAGTGAATCGAGTTCTATCATATGTATGTCCATGACCTCGGTCCAGTCGTGTCTCCAGCGTTCAAATTTCTCTTCTGTTTCACCAGTCATGTTTAATTGTTTGATTTTTGTCATTTCTTCAAATATAGGTTCGTGTTGGATTTTCAGCTTTTCTACCTCAAGTTTTGCAATTCGACGAATATGTTTACGCCTGAATAAGAAGGCGATGATGATTAAAATAATAAGTGCGATAATCGGAATGATTAAGTATTTCATCGTTGTCCCCCTGTTCCTCATGTCTATACCCTAATATTATCCCATATCGTAGCACGTTTGAACACTATTTACTAAAAATAATCATCAAATGACAGAAAAAACTTCTTTCTGCAAAAGATAATTACGGTTTTTGTAATTCTTTGGCGATTTCGGTATACTAAATTATAGACTAAATTTAAAAGAATTGGGGTGCTTTTTTTGAGTTTAACTGTAAACACAACTCAAGACGTTTCAAAAGAATATATACAACTTTCCAACCAATTGGATGCGCTATTAACTGGAGAGAGTAATTTCTATGCTAATTTAAGTAATGCATCTGCCTTATTAAATCAATTTTTCGATCGCATAAATTGGATTGGATTTTATGTGATGGAAGATGGAGAACTTGTACTTGGTCCATTCCAAGGATTACCAGCATGTGTACGTATTAAAGTTGGTAAAGGTGTGTGTGGAACGGCTGTTGAAAAAAGTGAGTCAATTATCGTTCCAGACGTAAACGCTTTTCCGGGTCATATTGTATGTGACGCTGCTTCACGCTCAGAAATTGTCATTCCAATCATTAAAGACGAGATTGTCTTAGGGGTACTTGATATTGATAGTCCCGAATTAAACCGTTTTTCTGAGGAAGATCGCATAGGACTTGAACTTGTTATTTCGAAATTGGTCAAACACTTATAAGCATTACTTTAGCGAGTACTTGAATGTTTCAATTCAAGTACTCGCTATTTTTTAAAACATTGATTTCATTAAAGAAGGTAAGTTATTCCATGCGATCTCACCCTAGGGAATTTTGTCCTGATGGATTTTGCGATTAGTTTGAACTTACTTCTGTTTTCTTCATTTTATTAAATGCGCCCGCTAAATCTGCTTGTAGGTCGTCTGCGTTTTCAAGTCCCACTGATAATCGTAGTAATGAATCAGTAATTCCCATAGCCAATCGATTTTCTTCAGGCACAACGGAATGCGTCATAGTGGCCGGATGTTGAATGAGTGTTTCTGCATCTCCTAGACTCACTGCGATTTTTATAAGACTTAGGTTGTCCATAAATTCTTGAGCACCTTCACGTCCACCTTTGATTGTAAATGAAATGAGTCCCCCACCTGCTGACATTTGACGTTTTGCAATTTCATATTGGGGATTATCTTCATCAAATGGATAAAAGACTTTTTCAACTAACGGATGATCCTTTAAATAAGAAAGAAGCTTTTTCGCATTTGCCGAATGTCTTTCCATTCTTACCGGTAATGTCTTTAACCCCCGGATTAATAACCATGCATCAAATGGTGAAATAATGCCCCCGTAATCTTTTTGGACACCCATACGAATCTGGTCCATTTCTTCCTTATCATTACCGACAAGTAAGCCAGCAATGACATCTCCATGTCCGTTGATGTACTTCGTTGCACTGTGCAAGACAAAGTCTGCCCCGATTGTGATAGGGTTTTGTAAATAGGGAGATGAAAACGTATTGTCAACAACAACGCGCAGACCATGGCGTTTTGCGACATTAACAACTGCATGTAAGTCAACAAGTTCCATTGTGGGATTAATTGGTGTTTCTACATAAATACAAACGGTTTCAGGTGTGATTGCCTTTTCAATTTCTTCCTCTGTTCCCATTCGGATTAAATCATGTGTGATGTTATACTTCTCATCCATTATGGAAAGCAATCCAAATGTACAGCCGTAAATCCCCCGTGTACAAAGGACATGATCTCCTGTTTTTGTTAGATGAACGAGAATGGAACTGACTGCCGCCATTCCTGATCCAAATGCAAGCGCTCCTTGACCATTTTCTAACCTATTAATTCTTTCCTCAAGAACATGAACGGTTGGGTTTCCTAGACGCGAATAGATAGGTCCTTCTTCTTCTCCTGAAAAACGCTGTGCGCCTTGTTTAGCCGATTCAAATGAAAAAGTTGAAGTCTGATAGAGTGGCGTTACTAAGCTTCCATGATGAGCCTTATTATCATAACCTTCATGAATTACTAATGTGTCTTTGTGTAATTTATTTTCCTTCATTTTTTACACCCCTTCTTCATTATAAAGCGCTTACATGTCCATTCTACTATAAACCTCTTTCAGATAAAGGAAAAGAAGAATCTATTAAAAAGTACTTTGTCCATTTTAAATAGAACAAAAGAACTTGACTCTGCTTATACAAATTGTTATGCTTGTCGTTGTGTAAAATAGTTGCAGCAGTTATGTGTTTCGGTCTGTACAGTCTATTCCTTTTAAGAGGTGCATCATGTAACCTTCAGGCTGCGAAGGCGAAGTTGCAAGATTATAGAATGGCAATCGAATTGAACATATCTGGTCTTATTTTACAACAGAGCTTTTCCAAAACGTACTTTGTTTTGGAAACAGATTACCATAAAATAAAACCAAATTAGAGGAGGAGTCTATTATGGCTCGCTATACAGGTCCAGCATGGAAATTATCACGTCGTCTTGGCATTTCACTTTCAGGTACAGGTAAAGAAATTGAAAAACGTCCATACGCACCAGGACAACACGGTCCTACTCAACGTGTAAAACTTTCCGAATACGGAATGCAATTACAAGAAAAACAAAAACTACGCTTCATGTTTGGTGTAAACGAACGTCAATTTAGAACACTATTCAACAAAGCTGGTAAAATGCCAGGTAAACACGGTGAAAACTTCATGATTCTTCTTGAAACTCGCCTTGACAACCTAGTTTACCGCATGGGTCTTGCACGCACTCGTCGTGCTTCACGCCAACTAGTTAACCACGGCCACATTTTGGTTGATGGAAAACGCGTTGACATCCCATCGTTCATGGTTAAACCTGGTCAAGTGATCTCACTTCGTGAAAAATCACAAAACCTTGATGTTGTTAATGAATCATTAGAAGTGAGCAGCTTTGTTCCTGAATATGTTTCATTCGACAAAGACACTAAAGTTGGTACATTCGCTCGCATGCCAGAACGCAGTGAATTAGCAGCAGAAATTAACGAAGCACTTATCGTTGAATTCTACAGCAGAAAATAATAGATTTTATTATTTTGAACCCTTGAAGTTGAGTATGCTCAACATTCAAGGGTTTTTTATTTTATCAATCAATTACAGATAATCCTACGATATTTTCGAAACTATATCGATTAGGCGTAAACGGATCATCCAATACGATATATCTATTCTTTCTATTAATAGTAATGATTTTCCCGTAATCAATAATAAGCTTACCGTCTTTCCAGTATCTTAATTTAACGTCACTTTTACCCTATAGGCTCTTTAGATTTCCCCCGACAAAAGAGTTGATTCGAATTCATCTAATTCCGGACGCTCTGTATAGTCATATCACCATGCTTTCTTTTGCGATGACAGGAACGAGTGCAAGCACATTATCAATCCTGAAAATCCTCTTTGGTTTAGACAAGAAACAATACCCTTGGATTGAATCCTTGTTGATCCGTAGCACCTTTACTCGCCTCTTACTGATTGCACCATCGTTCGCCAAATATATTATATCCAAAGACTCGTTAAATCTAACAGACTTGATTAATTGTTTACGCACACTCGATCCCTCCCTTACGCTTTACGCTTATCATACCAAACAAATGTTCACATTTTAAGAAGATGAAAAAGCGACCGCCCAATTAATGAGTAGTCACTTTTTTGTTATTGTCATCGCTCAAGTCATCGGTATTTTACTTTTCTTAATTTCGATACGATTAACAACAGTTATTACTTCGTCCGTGGTTACTCTCTCTACACTCACACCTAAACTCATCTTCGCGATTTCGGTCACGAAAATCTCTGTCTTCACGACTAGATCTAACTTCCCGACATTCACAAATTAACACCTGACGTCGCCGTCTTCGATGTTCTGATCCACACATATATATTACCTCCCTTACGTTTAATAAGTCGGCCAGACTCATTATTATTATATGGACAAGTTTGATATATGAATGGACAAACTGTCTGGTGTAAAGATATATTTTTATTTCCAAAATAAAAATAGGCGACTACACAAATTAATGAGTAGTTGCCTTTTGAATTACTTATTCATTTTGATATGATTTTGTGTTAATCATTGTACAAGTTCGCCTTTCTCGCTATCTACCTCTTCCTTTTCTTGAAAATGAGTATTTTTTTCCACCCCTTCTTTTCAAAAACCTTTTCTTTTTTAAGTTCCATAACATACCGCTATGTAATTCTATTTTAGTTGGGTAGAATGAAATTTTTTAATTAGGGTTTTGTGAAAGGCTAACCGCCATTTTTGAATATCTATTATAAAAATACAGCCTTAATTAGGGTATGCTTCATCGTTATATTCAGCTAAAAAAATCATTAATTGTGTGAAATAGCGCTCCGCATACCATAAGTACAAAGCTACATCTTGGTCTATATCATCCCCATATTTTCTCCTAGCATTTATTATTTCTTCGTATAAGTCTAAGTATGTTTGATTGTTAGTCATGATTTCTGGATAAACCTTTGGCTCAAACACATTAAAGTTACTATCGTGCAAATCAAATTCATTTTCTAAATGTCCGATATAACTACTACACAGTTCATTGGATGTTCCATTATACCAATTTTTAGAAATAGTTCATCTTGTTCTATCATAATATCTTTATTCACCAGGACCCCTCCTATTTGTGGTAAACATAGTTGGCTAGTCAGGAGGAATCCTGTCTTTTTTGTTTGTAAAATCAGCTATATTTGTGTCAAATTAACATGAAAATTATTTAGTCAAACAAATAAACTTTTAATTGTTCCTGATTATCCATGGTTGCCAACAAAATATCTTTCGCGCTGATATTTAATATTGACATTTTGTTTTCTAGCCAAATAATGTCTTTTCCTCCCCGTCTTAATTCATTGAAATCTATTTTCCCTTCTTTAATTATCGTTCTCGGAATAAAAAATGGGCTTTTGACTAAATGAATGTCTTCCGGTGTTAATGCTTGGAGCTGTGGGGATAAAAAAAATGAAATAGTTCCATCAGATTCCCACATTGCGAGTGCGACTTTATTAATTTCTGTGATTTTCGCTTTCCTAGCTTCTGATAATAGATGGTCTATTGTTATTCTTGCTTTACCTAATTCCTTATACAAAACTTCTCCGTTTTTTATTAAAGGGAATGGTGATGGATCTAACCATTTTCCAAAACCTCTCCACTTTAAACTTACAAAGACACTTAACGAGTAGAGGGCAATTAAGACCCCTGTCGTAATGATTGATCCTTTTAATCCTAACTGTTCGTCTGATAAGGGATGTGCAAGTATATTGCCAAGTATCAAGGCTATAGTGAAGTCAAGAAGCCTTAACTGTGCAATTGAGCGACGTCCCATTAATTTAGTGGCTAAAAGTAAAAAGAAAAATGAAACAATTGCTCTTAAAATCCATTGAATGGTTGTAAGGGTTTCTTGACCATAAAAAAAGTCCACCTTGATTCACACTCCACTTCTATTTAACCGATTTTAATTATTGTTGCCATAAATTTTATAAACATGAATATAATCACTCTTAATTATCGCTATCATTTCTAGTGCCTTTATTCCTTAAAATCATTACTAAATCGACTTTATGCCCCGGTCACTCCGATGCAATTCACTTTTTTTGCGTTGAGTTTGTAACATCCTTTCCGCATTTGTTTCAGCTACTTCTTTCTCTCCCCTCAAATCGTTTCGCATACCTCAACTGCTATAAAATATACGGATCATCATGACTCCTCACGTTCCCTAGGTGGTGTGTATTACATTGGTGTATGCCTTGTAATGATTTATCGGCACATGTTTTGCTAACTTCGCTATTTCTTCGATTGGATTATGCTTTTTACTCCTTCGTTTTTTGTTGAAAACAGTAGTATTTTGTCAATATTTTTGTTATTTTTAATCTATTTCCATCTTCTATCTTTGTTATAATTGATTTAACATTCTGAAACGAGATGGAACATGAGAAGAAAAAAATACTGCCATTATTATTTGCATTCTGGATTTTATTTTCTTTTTCATCTGTTTCAATGGCTGGTCACATACCTCCAGGTTCAGGTCATGGTTGCGGATTTGACTCTGCCAGACCACATTTTTGCCCGCATTTTTTTTTACCCAAGAGCGCTTGTTTAGCAATCTTTTTACTAATTATCTTGCTTCTGGAAATCAAATAGTGTATTGAAGAAAAAAAGATTGAACTTTCTTCTATAGAATTCAAGAGAAAACCAAAACAAGACAAAGTGCATCTTCGGACGACGAGAAGACTTTGGAGTGAAAAGGAATCCGTACTCAATGAAATCTCTGTGCACCAAAAAGTACAAAGAGTCAATGAAATCTTGATGTTTGTACTACTCCATTTCCATTTATTATTAAACGTGGTTTAGTTCAGCCGCGTTTATTTATATAACATATAAATCAGGGGGGAATATAATTGAAGAAATGGTTGTTGCTTTTTCTAACTAGTTTAGTGCTAGTTTTATCAGGCTGCGCATCAAATACCGCTGAAGTTAATGCAGCAAATGAAGATTTACAAATAAGGATTGATGCTTTCGAAACCGCTAACATTGAACTAAAAGAGAAGCTTAATAGTGCTAACGGAGAGATTGAAGATTTAACATTAAAACTAGATCAATTTAATGAACTTGAACAAGAATTAACTGACTTACAAGCATCACATAAAAAAGAAACAAAAGTATTTGAAGAGAAAATCACCAAACTCCAAGACGAAAATACAGAGCTCCTCGGTAAAAACAAAGAATTAAGCGGAAAAATCGCCGCGGCAGAACAAAAAGAAAAAGAGAAAGTTGCAGCAAGCAAAAGCGAAACTAGTACCCAACAGACAAAAAGCAAAAGTGGGACAAGTACTGCTAACTCATCAAGCAATACATCATCATCATCATCTACAAGTGGCAGTACTACCACAACCCAAAGCACTGCCAAGACGACAGAAGATAAACAAGATTGCAATATTAAAGGATCTAATAGCGGTATATACCACACCCCAGGGTCCTCATATTACAATAGAACAAAAAATGTCGCTAAATGGTTTTGCTCAGTTGAAGAAGCACAGCAGGCTGGTTACAGAGCACCTAAGAAATAAGTCTTCCACTTTATTTTAATTAAAGACATAAGGAGTATTATGTAAGTAGATTGGACCATACATCGGAAATGGTTTTGAAAGTTTATCGCCACTCGTTTAAAGAGTTAGAAGAAGAATCTGTCATAGCTATTGGACAAGCCCCAAATCTATAAAAATCGTTGATTTGAGACAACTATTGTGCCCGTTTCGGGAAAACGCTACTTAAATCCTTTAGCAGCAAGGGTTCTTGGTGACACTGAATTCTACAGCAGAAAATAATAGATTTTATTATTTTCTGCTGTTTTTATAGAATTCCAATATAAAAAATGCGACTACCTGATTAACAAGTAGCCGCATTTTTTATTGAAGTTCTTATCACTCTTGAACTATTGCTTTGTAACAATGACTTGGTTAGCTTTAACCCAAGTACTAGCACCCAAATCATACCAACCATCTTTGGCTGCATGAACCCTATACGTTCCGGGACTCAAAGTTCTATTGAACGTACCGTTTGGCGAATTGTATGTTGAAATTGATGAGGAAACCTTGGCATGATGATTGGCAATTATACCGTAAGCATAGTGTATGTACCCAGGCCCTACATTATAATACATATCACCATTATCAGCATATAGTTTCTTATCATAAACCTTGTATTTGTTTCCAACTGGTAAAGTGCCTATAATCCCATAACCAACATGTCCAAATAAATTTGCTGTCTTTCCACCGTTAGGGTTTGTAATTTGAACAGTCGCCCACGTTCCATCATAAGTATGAGGAATTCCACCTGGGTTTAATTGTCCTTCAATATAAGGCTTAGGATCCTTTGCATAAGTGTAACTACTACTCCAAGGTCCTTGGTGTAATTCAAAATGCAAATGTGCGCCGCTGACTTTCCCAGTTCTCCCCACATAACCAATTGTTTGTCCTTGACTTACTGAATTGCCAACACTCACTGTTCTTGAGCCGGATCTCATATGCGCATATAGCGTATCATACCTTTGTCCACCAATAGTATGCCTAATGATAATGTACTCCCCGTAGGAACTATGATTAGCGGAAGTAACGACCGTTCCTGCGGCAGAAGCTTTAACTGCGACTCCTTCATTACCTGCGATATCAATTCCCCAGTGCATTTTATTTACTTTATCAATTGGGTGATAGCGCATTCCAAATTCACTAGAGTAATATCCTGTAGCTGGCTTAATAAATGTTTGCGAAGCTGATGTTTGATCTGGCTGAATCGTAACCACAAATGTGAGTAGTAACAAGAAACTGACAATGACCTTACCAATTTTTCTTCTAATATTAAACCCCTCCCTTTATGATATAATTAAAGATTAACATATTTATTATTTATAATACACTAGTTAAAAGTTTATTTAGAATAATTAGTAATTAGTTCTGGTGAAGCATTGGTTTTACATTAAATGGACATAATAAGTAATAAGTACATTGATTGTTAAAAATACCCTTGTATTTCCCTGTCGAATTAACTACTATTTTCAGGTTGTTTTTGAAGGATTTTGTAATAAAGTCAGGCCGTTTTCACTAGTATAATTTTACATATTAACAAAAAAAGCGACCGCTCAATTAAATGAGTAGTCGCTTTTTGTTGAATCGAATTGAAAGGTCAGATTATAACTTGAAATGGTACTTGGTTATTCATCAGACTATCTATGCATCGCCTTCAGTTTTTAGGGTAAACACCTAATCTAATTCTGCTCACTCTTTTTCGATTGGATAATTCTTATCATCCAGGGCATTCTAATCTTTATAACTGTGAATTAGAAAGGATTGAATCACATTGTATTACTATAAAGAAGAGCTAATCAATATTATTGTCCCAGATAAACCAGATCCAGAAGCCGCAAGAGTGATGCAAGAGATTCTAGGTGGCCATTATGGCGAAATGAGAACGATGATGCAATACTTTTTCCAAAGTTCAAATTTCAGGGGAAAAGATACTCAGTATCGAGATTTGCTTCGAGGTGTCTTCTTAGAAGAAATCGCACATGTTGAACTCGTACAAAATACAATTAACCAGCTGTTAAATGATTCTGGAGAGTCTGCGAGTCCAGGAAATGCAGGTGTCGATCACGCACCACTTGACGATGCAGTAAAGCATGCAAATCCTCATCATTATATTATAGGAGCTCAAGCGTCATTGCCTGTTGACGCTGCTGGAAACCCTTGGAATGGCTCTTGGGTTTATTCACATGGAAACCTTATAGCTGACTTACTAGACAATTTGGTTCTAGAATCAACTGGTGTTCTTCAAAAGACACGTATTTACGAAATGAGTTCAAATAAAACATTCCGAGAAACGCTTGCTTTTCTCATCGTGCGAGACAATGCACACCAGAATGCTTTTGCTAAGGCATTGGAAACATTGGGTGTGGATTGGGGTAAGATATTGCCTATCCCGAACTATGATATCAATAAGTATCCTGAGTGTAGAAAATATGTAGAATTGGGCTACCATAATGCACAGTTCAACTTTAGGTTAGACCCTACTCGCATAGGCGAAATTCTTCAAGGTCCATCTCCTAGCAGGAACAAAGAACCATATTTTGTAACAAATCCCCCTAATGGATTTCCAGTTCCTTTAATGCCAGATATGCCAAACGAACATAGTCCAGGAACACAGGATTTAAACAAATAATCAATTCAGTCCCATATAGGGGCTGAATTTTTTTATACTTCTCAACCCCACTCCCCACTGCTCACATAATAATGATTTCATACATATTCTGTTTATGATGTGCTTACCTTGCACGTTTAATTTTATTATGGAAGGATGTATCGATGAGTTCCACAGTGGATTATTCTTCACCGACTACGCAGTTTACTTTTGATTTGAATAAAAGTACGTTTTTCAAGAAAAATGACAAAAACATTATTAACGTGCTTGGGATCGATCAATTAAACACACTGGATAATGTATCACTCCTGGATATTTACCTTAGCAAGAATAATATAATTGAACCTCATTATCACCAAAATGCTGCTGAACTGATTTATTGTATTTCCGGTGCAATGACTGTCTCTATTTTGAATCCCTATACAAAAAAACTACATCATTATCCAATTACCCCCGGCAAGGTAGCGAATGTGCCTCAAGGATGGTGGCATTATGAAGTAGCAATGGCTGATGACACGCATATTATTGCGATTTTCAATGCACCAACCCCAGAAGTAATTCTAGGATCCGAGCTTCTAAAATTAACACCTGCAAATATTATGGCACGTACTTATTGTTTAGACGAAGAACAGTGGAAAAAAGTCACAGCACCTATTCAGCCAGGAACAACCATTGGTCCACCAGCGAATTGTAATAAGACGAATCAAATTTCACCTGATAATCTTGTAAATCCATACGCGTACCAAATGTACCAGCCGCAGCCGCAGCCGCAACAGCACCCTTATGGTCATCAAAACACCTATTGTCCCTACCACAATCAATATTATAATCGGATGTGGTAAGCGATAAAGAAGACTGCTAATTGTATTAGTGGTCTTTTTTATTGTTCTAAACTTCTGTTTTTCAATCTAACTTCTGATACTTTATAATCAATGAAAGCCCCCACGAATCCAACAGGTATACCACCTGCAGATGTCGAGAGCAAAATAATAAATAAATTTATTTCCTCTACTTTTTTATACAAAATGACAAAGACTAAGGCGATTCCAATTGCTACGAATATTACTGTGAAATAATAGGTAATTTGAATACGCTCTTCATGCTTTTCCTTTACCAACTCTTCAGTCATATCACGCCCTCGATTCTAAAAACGATAATGATTACTATCATTATTTACTTATCGCTATCGTTTCAATCAAAGTGTAGACAATTTCTCCATTTGTCATGCTCAATCCGTATTAGGCAAGGATGCATGCTGAGTTTCTAGATAAATCTTTCGATTATCAAATGAATACATGTAGTCTTAAGGTCCTGTTTTGCGGATATATGTGAAAAAGTGCGGATATGTTGCTCCGAGAGTCGGATATCTATCTCATATCGTCGGATATAAGCACCAAACTGACGGATATCCGCTCCAAACCTACGGATATCCCCAGGCACACTCTCCTTTCTTCTGCTAAACTGAAGAAAATGAGTGTGAGGTGAGGTCCTAGTGAAACTTATTTCAATTTGCCCGAGTAATACTGAGTTACTTGCTTATCTGGGGATGATTGATCAGCTAATTGCAGTTGATGATTTTTCGGATTGGCCTGAGTCTGTTAATCGTCTTCCCCGATTGGGTCCTGACTTATCTATTGATATGGATAAGGTAGAATCGCTAAAACCAGATTTGGTTTTAGCATCCTTGAGTGTTCCCGGGATGGAAAAGAATATTATAGAACTTAAAAAACGTAATATTCCACATATCATCTTAGACCCACAAAGTCTAAACGATATTGCAGATGACCTTCTATTGGTTGGACAGAAATGCGGAATTGAAGTAAGAGCAAAAATTGTACATGCAGAGTATTTAGTTTTTATTGATGAAATGAAAAAAAGAGCTTTAACCGTAACGAATACACCGACACTTTACTGGGAATGGTGGCCGAAACCAATATTTACACCTGGTCGTATTAATTGGTTAACGGAAATCAGTTCTATTGCAGGTGGATTAAATGAATTCCGAGACGTGGAACTTGCTAGCGTGCAAACGGATTGGAATGATGTATTGGAGAGAAACCCCGACTACATACTGCTTGCATGGGTTGGTGTGAGACCTGAAAAAGTTAATAAAGAAGTTGTTTTAAAACGCCCGGGTTGGAAAGACTTACCGGCAATAAAAGACAATCAATTTTCTATTTTGGAAGAGGAGCTATACTGCCGCCCTTCCCCTCGTCTGTTGGAAGGTGCTTTAAAGCTCGGAAAAATGATTCATCCCGATAGTTACAATGACTTGCAGCTACCTAAATGGATTACAACCATATAATAGAAAAAAGGCTATTCTCCTCGAAAAAAGGAAAATAGCCTTTTAGTATTTTATACGAACTTAATCATCGTGTAATTACGTCTGCCTCGGCGAACGATTGTAAATTCATCTTCCAATCGATCAGCTGCGTCAACTACATAATGCGTGTCCGTTACTTTTTCACCGTTAAATGAAATAGCACCATTGTTCACGTCTTCTCTTCCTTGGCGTTTAGAAGATGAAATACCTGCCTCGACAATGAAGTCGACGATATTTTTATCTTCTTTCGGCATTTCAAATGAAGGCACGTCTTTAAACGCATCTTTCATTTCATCCGCAGAGAGTGATTTTAAATCTCCGCTAAACAATGCTTGTGAAATACGAACTGCATTATCTAAAGCCTCTTGACCATGAATAAGTCGTGTCATTTCTTCCGCCAAAGCTTTTTGAGCTTTACGTAAATGCGGCTCTTCATTAACAGTCACTTCAAATGCTTCGATTTCTTCACGTTCAATAAACGTGAAAATCTTCATGTATCTAATGACATCCGCATCCGCACTGTTAATCCAGAACTGGTAAAATTCATATGGGGAAGTTTTTTTAGCGTCTAACCACACTGACCCACCTGCTGATTTACCAAATTTTGTCCCGTCTGCTTTTGTAACCAATGGAATCGTAATTCCGTAAGCTTTCGATTCTTCTTCATGCATTTTTCGAATGACTTCAAGTCCAGTCGTGATATTCCCCCACTGATCTGATCCGCCAATTTGTACACGACAACCGTAATTGTCATAAAGATGGTTGAAGTCAATTCCTTGAATGAGCATATAGGAGAACTCCGTAAATGAAATCCCACTGTCCAAACGTGATGCAACATTATCTTTTGCGAGCATATAATTAACACCTAAAAGCTTACCGAAATCTCGTAAAAATTCTATGATTGTCATTGAGCTAATCCAGTCATTGTTATTGACCATTTGTGCCCCGTTCTCAGAATTAAAATCAAATATTTGTTCCATTTGTTTCTTAATACCTTCTACGTTTTTATCGATTTGTTCAGTTGTTTGAAGTTGTCTTTCTTCTGAACGACCAGATGGATCACCAATCATCCCTGTTGCACCGCCGACAAGAAGTATTGGACGGTGTCCGTGCATTTGAAAACGACGCAATGTTAATAGCGGCACGATATGACCAATATGCATGCTGTCTGCAGTTGGATCTACTCCGCAGTAAAGGGAAATCTTTTCCTTGTTCAATAATGCTTCAAGGCCCTCTTCATCAGTTTGTTGATAGAGCAGGCCTCTCCATTTTAAATCATTCAATAATGTGTTTGTCATATGAATTCCTCCTAAAATTAAAAAATCCCCACATGATTTAATAAAAAATCATGCAGGGACGTTAGTTTAATTAGTAACGCGGTACCACCCAGCTTGAGAATAAATTCTCCGCTCGAAATCGCATTATCGCCGCGAACGCGCTACACTCCAGAGCTGTAATTCGTATGCGGTGTACTGAGCAACTTTCACCAGCCGTTGCCTCTCTAAACAGTTCCACAGCCACTACTTCGGCACTTTCAATGTGTAGATTAATATATATAATTAATAATATTATCTTATATTATGAAAATGTCAATGAAAGTTGTTTGATAACTACTCAATTGTGCTATAATAAGAACGATTTAAGGAGGTCATTGACTTGAATGATAATGAAAATAAACCAACAAAAAATCTACTGCGTCAAATAGAAGAAAAGCTAGATTCACTTACAAATACGAATTGGGCAAAGCGTTTGCGAATTACTTCAGGTGTTTTCTGGAACTTATTTCTTCTATTCCTCGTTTTTGGAATCACACTAACGATATTCGCAGCTTCAGTAGGTGCTGGATATTTTGCATCTTTAGTTGCAAAAGAACCACTTCGTTCAAAAGAGGAAATGCGTTCCAATATCCTTTCATACGAAGAAACCTCTGAAATATATGCTGGCGACGTGTACATTGGTCGCGTGAATGCAGACATAATCAGGAAAGAAATCAAACTAGAAGATGTCTCACCCCATGTGATCGATGCAGTTCTGGCAACCGAGGACGAGTACTTCGAAACTCATGAAGGTATTGTACCAAAAGCAATTTTCCGGGGATTATTCCAAGACGTCACAAATGCCGATAGCCAAACGGGTGGCTCTACGTTAACCCAGCAATTGATCAAACTTCAGATTTTAACAAACGAAGTTTCATATGAACGGAAAGCAAAAGAAATACTACTCGCTATGCGACTTGAGCACTTCATGGATAAACATGAAATATTGGAATCGTATTTAAATATTATTCCATACGGTCGTAATGCAAACGGTGATAATATTGCAGGCATTGAAGCTGCTGCTGAAGGTATATTTGATGTAAAAGCCAAAGATTTAAACCTTGCTCAGTCAGCTTATATAGCAGGTATTCCCCAAGCACCTTTTGCCTATACACCCTTTTACAATCAAGGCCAATGGAAGAAAGATGCTGAAGGTTTAAAACCTGGTATTAATCGTATGAAAACTGTACTGTTCAGAATGAAAGAAACGGGATATATAACAGATTCGGAATATAATGAAGCACTTAGTTATGACATTGAAGCAGATTTCCGTACTGCCCCACAACGTGCCAATGAGCTTTACCCATATTTAACACAAGAAATTCAAAATCGCACAGTGGACATTCTTGCAAAAGTATTAGCGGAAAAAGATGGGGTTGACCCTGAACGTCTCGACAATGAGAGTAAATTAAAAGAGAGTTATACGATTTTAGCCCGTCGTGATATCACGAGCGGTGGATATAAAATATACTCAACCATTGATTTGAAATTGTTTAATCATTTAGAGAAGATTTCTAATGAGTATGAAGATAAACTTGGTCCTGATGCAACCGTCAAAATAATAGATAAAGAAACTGGAAAAGAAAAAAGAATAAAAACACCGGTCCAAGTTGGTAGTATGGCAATCGAGAACAACACTGGAAAGATTTTGGCGTTTGTCGGTGGTCGAGATTTCGAATCTGAGGCGTTAAACCATGCAACCCAAGCACCTAGGGAAGTTGGATCATCTATAAAGCCACTTCTAATCTACGGACCTGCTATAGAATATGGGCACACCGGTGCTGGAAGTCCAATTGCAGATGTTTGGTTTGAAACGACAAAGTATGGCTTAACAGGAAGTGGTCTACCATATTCTCCAAAAAACTTTATAAAAACTGAACAAATGGGTGTAATATCAGCACGACAAGCTTTAGCATCCTCCCAAAACGTTGCTGCATCAAGAATGTATGAACAAATCATTGATAAAAGGCCTGTTGAATTTTTGGAGAAAATGGGATATTCCAAAATAAAACCTTTTCATTACGATATATTGGCGGCTGCACTTGGCCCAATTACGGCTACAGTTGAAGAAAATACAAATGCATTTGCAACTTTCGCTAATAATGGGGAATTCATCGATTCTTATATGATAGAGCGTATTGAAGATATGGAAGGAAATATCGTATTTCAACATGAAACAAAACCTGTTGAAGTATTCAGTCCACAAACAGCCTATATCATAACCGATATGCTACGGGACGTCCTTACAAATCGTAGAGGTACTGCTCAAATTATGAAACAGAACTTGAATTTTAATATTGATTTGGCAGCAAAAACAGGTACCTCAGATGATTTTGGAGATGCTTGGCTTGTGGGTTATAATCCAAATGTTTCGCTTGGTGTCTGGATTGGCTATAAGTACCGTACATCAAGTTTAGAACTAGGTGATAGTCAATATGGCCCTCCGAGTTCGCGTGTCAACAAACTATTTGCCAACCTAATGAACGGGATTAATGAAGTTCGTCCTGAAATCCTAAAAGCAGATTCGAAATTTAAAATGCCAGAAGGTGTTGTGTCACGATCATTTTGTGGAATTTCAGGCCTTGCGCCTTCTGCTGAATGTTCAGCTGCTGGACTCGTCACTTCAGATTTGTTTAATGCGAATGTCTTTGTACCAACAAAAGCGGATGATAGTCTCATATCTTCTTCCTATGTTCAAATGAATGGAAATAAATATCGAGCACTTTCATCAACACCGCAAGAATTTGTTGTTTCAAAAGGCGGAATTGGGGTTAGTCAAGACTATATTGACTGGATTTTGCGTCCTTTTGGCGGAGATCCACAATATCTATTCCCTAATAATTCATCATTTGGCCAAAATGTGATTTCAGAAACAAAATTCCAGGCTGATGATGCTGCACCAGCTGCAGTCACACTAACGTTAACGGATAATAAAATAACATGGGCAGCTTCCGCTTCGAATGACGTTATTGGTTATTATGTCTATTCGACTGATGGAAGTGAGAAGAAAATTGCGACGGTTCGCGACGGCGAGTCCTATTCCCATACAGTTGGTCCAGGCTCATATATGGTAAAAGCCGTAGATATTACGGGTAAACTTTCAGGTGCTTCTAATATTGTTACATTTGAAAAAGAGGAGCCACCTGAGGAAGAACCAGAAGAGCCTAATGAACCACCTAAAAATGAACAACCGGGAAAACCGCCAAAAGATGATAAGCCTAAAAATCCAGGAAAACCTAAAGATCCACCTGAAGATGATGAGGATCCGCCTGGTATTGATCCCCCAGAAGATGAAGAATAAATAGAAAAAGCTTACTCGATACGTTTAAAAACGTACCGAGTAAGCTTTTTTACATTTCATAAATTACGCTTTTAATTCCCAAGACTTTAAAACACTGCGCATTATTTTCCCGCTACGTGTTTTTGGTAATATGTCTTTAAATTCGATTTCCTTTGGCGCAGCATAGGCAGCCAATTTTTTTCGGACAAAACGCTTGATATCTTTTTCCAACTCAAGAGAGGGTTCATAACGCTCATTCAGGACAATGAATGCTTTAATCACTTCTCCTTCTACTGGATCCGGTACCCCGATTACGCCAGCTTCTTCAACCGCTTCGTGTTCTCGAAGTCTTTCCTCGACCTCAAAGGGACCTACACGTTCTCCGCTCGTCATAATGACATCGTCCACTCTACCTTGGAACCAGAAGTAACCATCCTCATCCATTAAAGCAGAGTCACCAGTGACAAACCATTCATCGTTTATAAAACTCGTCTCATAATCGACTTCATTGTTCCAAATACTGCTCATCATTGCGGGCCAGCCTTTCTTGATCGCAAGGTTCCCTACTACCCCTGGCAATCGTTTATTCCCTTGGTGGTCAATAATTGCAATTTCCACTCCAGGAATCGCTTTCCCCATCGAACCAATTTTAATCGGTAGACATTGGAAATTTGCGATCATATGTGCACCGGTTTCAGTTGTCCACCATGTATCATGAATGCGTAAATTGAACGAATCCGTCCCCCATTGGATAACTTCCGGATTTAACGGTTCTCCTACTGAAAGAATATGTCTCAGAGACCTTACATCAAATTTTTGTATTTGGGCTTCCCCTGCGCCCATCAACATGCGAAAAGCAGTCGGCGCACTATACCAGACAGTAACGCTGTATTCTTCAATAATATTGTACCAACCTTCCGGAGAGAACTTATCGCCTAAAACAACGATTGTTGCGCCCGCCAGCATCGGACCGAACATACCATAAACCGTTCCCGCTACCCACCCCGGATTTGCTGTACACCAAAAAACATCTTCATCATTTAAATCCAACACCCAGCGAGTTGTTTGAAGCTGCTGAACCATCGCTTGTTGAGTAAGTATAATGCCATTCGGTTTGCCTTTATTTCCTTCTTTGTAATGAAGAAGTGCCGCATCCTCTTTCTTTAACCAGGTCAATTGAAATTCTGTTGAAGCTTTCTTTAAATGTTTCAGAAAATCTATGACATTTCCTTCTTCCTTAACATCTTCACCCACAAGAAAAATTGTTTCTAATTTCGGTAATTTATCTACTGGAACTTCTTGAAGGAGTTCGGGCGTAGTCACAATGACTTTTGCTTCACTATCCATAAGCCGTTCATAGACAGCCGCCTCTTTAAATACATCGAATAAGGGTCCGACAATGGCGCCTAATTTTAATGCACCAAAGACAGAGAAATAGAGCTCTGGTGAACGCGGCATAAAGACAAATAGTCGATCTCCTTTTTTTAGTGAAGACTGATTAAGAAATACATTTGCTGCCTTATTCGTCATCTTTTTCATTTCAAAATACGTATAAGCTTCTTTTCGATTGTGATCTTTATAGTAAAGCGCGACCTTATTTTTTCTTGATGTTGACGCATGGCGGTCAATGGCTTCATATGCGATATTTATTTTTCCATTCTGGTACCAAGTAAATTCCTTTTCAACATCGGCCCATTTAAATTCTGTTGTTGTTTGGTTGTAGTCGTTTAACTGAAAGTCCCCTTTTATAACTGGAAGCGTTTTCATCTTTGATTCCCCACCCTTTCAAAACTAGTACACTACCATTCTACAATAGAAAAATGGAAATGTGTAAAGATTTCATTAGTTTCTAATTGTTTTCACTTTGTAACAGAAATTCAGCTGACAGACGAACTTTATGTTGTATACTGTTACTATAGTCATTTATAAATGAGGCGGTGGTCATGATGGAACATAAAAAAACCTACAATGCCATGGAGATTAAACATAAAAACGGCGATGTTATTATTGAAGGACCCATCTCGTCAAAGGAATTAGCTGGACTTGATTTTCATAAGGATCTAACGGCTTTTCGACCTGCTCCAAAACAACACGAAGCGTTAGTTAAAATTTCAAAGCTTCCTGAAGGTCGAATTATTATTGCACGTGAATTAAATGAAATCGTGGGTTATGTAACTTTTGTTTACCCTGATCCGATGGAAAGATGGTCAGAAGGTAATATTGAGAACTTGATCGAACTCGGTGCTGTTGAAGTTATTCCAAAATTTCGTAGCGGTGGCGTAGGTAAAGCGCTCTTAGCTGTCTCAATGATGGATGATGCGATGGAGGATTATATTATCCTTACTACGGAATATTATTGGCATTGGGATTTAAAAGGTACAGGACTTAACGTTTGGGAATACCGAAAAGTTATGGAGAAAATGATGAAAGTAGGCGGACTTGAATATTTTGCGACAGACGAACCGGAAATTAGTTCTCATCCAGCAAACTGTTTAATGGCACGTATTGGAAAAAGAGTTGCCCCGGAATCTGTTCAACAATTCGATAATTTACGTTTTCAAAATCGCTATATGTACTAACTCGAAAGCAGGTGTAGTCATGTTAATCGAAGAGATTATGAAACGAAATGTTATTACACTCTCCCCAATGAATACCGTGAAAGATGCGGTTGAAATTATGCTAGAAAACAAAATTCGGCATCTTCCCGTAATTACCGCGGACAAAAAAGTTGTCGGCATTATCACTGATCGTGACTTGAAAAGTATTGTCCCATCCACTTTTTCAGCTCATCCGGATAAGGAAGTATATGCGCTCAAATTATCCGAAGTCATGACCAAGAATCCAATTACGGCACATCCAATGGATTTTGTCGAAGAATCTGCCATTATATTTTATAATCATCAAATTGGTTCTTTACCAATTGTTTCAAATGATAAACTTGTCGGCTTAATCACAGAAACAGATTTACTTTATAAATATATTGAACTAACTGGAGCCCACCAACCTGGTTCACAAATTGAGGTTCGCGTCCCAAATGTTCCAGGAATTCTTTTTGAAGTATCAAAAGTATTTTATGAACAAAAAACAAACGTCCTAAGTGTGCTTGTTTATCCAGATAAGCATCAACCTGAAAATAAAATTCTTGTCATTCGAATAAATTCGATGAATCCACTGAAGATCATTGATGGGCTAAAGTCAGAAGGATTTGATGTTCTATGGCCGAACGTACCAGGAATCCAATTATGAAGAAAAATGCTGTCTTCATTTATTCAGAAGAACAATTGGGCTATTCTTTTTCCGAAACACACCCTTTTAACCAAAAAAGAATTGTGTTAACTTTGGACTTACTGAAAAGTGCTGGCGCCATTTCAGATTCTGATATTCTTGCACCTCGTATCGCAACTGACGAAGAATTAATGCTTGCTCATGATGCAAATTATATAGACATTGTAAAAAGGGCCGGTAAAGGTGAAAAAATCGAAGCGATCGGTGATATTTACGGTATTGGCACGGAAGATACCCCTATTTTCCCAAACATGCATGAAGCGAGTGCAATGCTTGTAGGCGGGACATTAACAGCTGTAGATGAAGTGATGAACGGAAGATTCCGGCACGCGCTTAACTTAGGTGGCGGTCTGCATCACGGATTTAAAGGACGTGCTTCAGGATTTTGTGTGTATAATGACAGTTCCGTCGCAATTAAATACCTACAACAAAAGTACGGTGCAAGGGTTCTCTATATTGACACGGATGCACATCATGGAGACGGCGTGCAATGGAGTTTTTACGACGATCCTGATGTATGTACACTATCAATACATGAAACTGGACGCTATTTGTTCCCTGGCACTGGAGGAATTACGGAACGCGGAAACGGAAAGGGTTACGGTACCTCATTCAATTTTCCAATTGATGCATTTACTGAAGATGAATCGTTTCTTGAAATCTATCGAACTGCGATTCATGAAGTTGCCGCGTATTTTAAACCAGACGTAATTTTAACCCAAAATGGGGCAGATGCTCACTATTTCGATCCACTTACCCACCTATATGGAAGTATCAATCTGTACAATGAAATACCACGTTTAGCCCGTGAAATCGCAAATACTTATTGTGAGGGTCGGTGGATTGCTGTTGGAGGCGGTGGCTATGATATTTGGCGTGTTGTTCCAAGGGCATGGGCACATCTATGGATAGCGATGAATGATCAGGAAGCGCCTACAGGCCCTCTGCCCTCTGATTGGGTAACCAGATGGCAAAACGAATCCCCAGTCCAATTAATAGATACCTGGGAAGACCCAGATCCATTATACAAACCAATACCACGGAAAGCTGAAATTTCCGAGAAAAATAGGCAAATGCTTAACCAGGTCTTGCATATAATCCGAGAAAATTACAAGAGTTCCTAATTTGATTAGAAAAAAGAACAGTCTATATTCGGGATTAACCATCCCAATATAGACTGTTCTTTTTCATTTTTATTTTTTCGACTTGATAGAATCACGATTTTCAAAGCGGTAAGGTAAATTGATTTTACTATCTTCAATTTCTTCATTATTCATAAGCTTTGTCAATAATCGCATTGCAACTGCACCTAAATCATAAAGTGGAACGGCAACTGAGGATAATTGTGGTCTGACAATTCTTGCAAGATCTGTATGTTCAAAACAAATAAGTTCATAATCATTCGGTACTGACAAGCCATCATCACGGATTCCATTTAGAACGCCTACTGCTAATGTATCATTTGTTGCAAATATACCAGTTGGTTGAAGGTCGAGCTTTTTAATCTCATTCCAACTTTCGTATCCATGATCATAGGAGTTCGTCACTGGGAAGATTAACGAATCATCATATTCAATGCCCGCTTCACTTAGTGCGCGTTCATAGCCGCTTTTCTTAGCACGGTTTATATCCCTAGTCAGTGGCCCTCCGAGGAAAACGATTCGTTTATGTCCATTTTCGACTAGTTTTGAAACTGCTTCAAAAGCAGCTTGCGCATAATCGATGTTCACTGTTGCAAATTGATCGGCCTCATCTAGTGTGCCTGCCAATACAACTGGAACAGATCCCCTAGACATTTCAGCTCGAACTTCATCAGAAAGCGAATCACTCATAAAGATCAACCCATCTACTTGTTTACCGAATAGATCCATGAGCAATTCAACCTCGCGATCAGGACGCTCATCAGAATTTGAAACAATAATATTATATTCGTACATTGTTGCTACATCCGCAATTCCACGTGATAGTTCGGCGTAAAAATTAACTGATATATCGGGTATGATAACGCCGACAGTTGTTGTTTTTTTACTTGCCAAACCTCGTGCAACAGCGTTTGGTCGATAACCTAGTTCTTCAATACAAGCCAAAACTTTTCGTCTTGTAGATGGTTTCACATTTGGATTACCATTCACGACACGTGAAACAGTTGCCATTGAAACATTCGCTTCTCGTGCTACATCATAAATTGTTACTGCCATTTAAGTTTCTCCTTCCCTAGTAAAAACGCCGGAACCATGAATGGCCCGGCGATTAGTGTCTAACATTAGTCGTGAGTTTTCATGAAGTCCATCATTGACGCGTAAAACTCATCAAATTGGTTTAAATCCATTTGTTGAGCTGAATCAGACAGGGCTACTGCTGGATCTGGATGTACCTCTGCCATTACTCCGTCTGCCCCTACTGCAATCGCTGCTTTTGCAGTTGGTATTAACAAGTCACGTCTACCCGTTGAGTGCGTAACATCAACGAATACTGGTAAATGCGTTTCTTTTTTCAATATTGGAACAGCTGAGATATCAAGCGTGTTTCGCGTTGCACGCTCGTATGTACGAATTCCTCGCTCACATAGAATAATTTGATCGTTTCCTTGTGAAATGATATATTCTGCAGCATGTATAAATTCATCAATTGTTGCAGATAGACCACGTTTTAATAAGACTGGTTTATTTACAGAACCGACTTCTTTAAGTAATTCAAAGTTATGCATGTTACGTGCACCAATTTGAATAACATCGATATACTCAAGCGCTTCTTCTAAATGTGACGGTGTGATAATCTCACTAATTACGGCAAGACCGGTTTCATCAGCCACTCTTTTCAAGATTTTCAATCCTTCTAATCCTAATCCTTGGAAATCATATGGTGAAGTACGTGGCTTGTATGCCCCGCCTCTTAATAGTTTTTGTCCTTTTGCTTTAACAGCATTAGCTACTGTCAAAACTTGCTCATAAGACTCTACTGCACATGGGCCAAATATAAAGGTAGGTGAACCGTTTCCGATTGGAACCCCATTTACATTTACAATCGTATCTTCTTTTTTACGTTTTCTTGAAACGAGAAGTGCATTACGTTGTTCGTCTTCTTGTATTTCTAAAGCTGACATAAAAATCCCTTTAAAAATTTGTTCCATTACGCCAGTTGAAAGAGGCCCTTGGTTATATTCTTTAAGAGAATTAAGCATTTCACGTTCTCGGATAGGGTCATATCGATTGACACCTTGTTTTTCTTTTACTCTTCCAATTTCTTGGACGAGTTCAGTTCTTTCGTTAATAAGATCTAAAATCCTTGTGTTCAATTCGCTTACTTGGTCTCTTAATTCATCTAGATTAAGGTGTCCCATTATGTCCATCTCCTCCCCGTACAGTTCATTCGTCTTTTTGTAAATGAATGAATGTAAGATTTTTGATAATAGACTTATTATAGAGAAGACTTTTAGAAAAGTCACGCATAAACTCACATTTTTTAAGTTTATTCGCTTTTATGCATATAAATGCCCCTAAATCTGGCTAAATGATTTAGGGGCACAAGCTTTGTCTATTTCGATTCAGCTTTTACAACTGCATCTTTAATCGCTTCTGCCGTCGTTGTAACTACATCTTCGTCATCAAGTTGTTCAAATGATGATTGAACATAGTCAGTAGGCTCCTCACCTTCAGCAGATACAGTCCCATCATCCAATGGCACGGATGTTTTAGAACGAATTGATTTTACTTTATCTACGATTTGTTCGGATTGTTCTTGAATAGATTTTGTTACGCCTTCAGTCTTTTCTTTTGCTACAGCCGATATTTCTGAAGCTTTATCTTTTGCTACAGAAGTATATTCAGATGCTTTGTCTTTCGCTATTGATGTATATTCAGTTGCTTTGTCTTTTGCTATTGATGTATATTCAGTTGCTTTGTCTTTTGCTACAGTGCTAATTTCAATTCCTTTATCTTTTAACTGGCCTGCTTGAGATGTGAAATCTTCACGCATTTCTTTCCCCGTTTTAGGTGCAAGGAATAGTGCAGCTGCAGCTCCGATTACGCCACCAATAATGGCGCCTGCCAAGAAACTTCCAGCTCCAGAATCTACGTATTCATATTCATCATAGAAAGAATCGGTATATCCACGGTCATTATAGTCGTATTGGTTTGGCATATAAGATTGTCCGTGTTGGTTATTTTCATGTTGGCTGTCATTTGTGTAATTTGGGTTTGCTTTTTTAGTCATTTGGGTTTCCTCCTATTTGATAAAAAAATTAGTAGTGTTTAAAATTTACTTTGGATTATAATTTTTCCAACCTCTTGGACCTTGACGTTCTTTTAACTTGTCTAGCACTTCAAACGCAACTTGACTCCATTGTATCACTTGAGCAACCTTCTCACTGTTACGCTCGGCTTCAACTGTAATAGAATCTGTAACACGTCGGACCGACATATTGATACCTGTGACAGAATCTCCTACACCTTTCACAGCATCCACAACTGAATTTAGTCTTTCAGATTTCTGCTTGATATCATCAGCAAGCTCATTGGTTCGGTTAAGCAGTATCGTCGTTTCCGTTGTGACGCCTTCAAGTTGACCCGACAGGCCTTCCATTGTTTCAGAAACGTTTTGTAATGTGCTTTTTAATGAGAACAATGTCATCGCAAGGCTTACACATAATATCAAAAATGCGATTGCAGCAACAATAGCTGCTATGTACAACAAGTTTTCCATGGCATGTCCTCCTTAAATTTAGTAGATATAATATTGTTTTACCCTTATTCGATATAGATTAAACGTTCATCATCTACATAATATTACTTCGACATAACGTCGTCGAATTCCTCTAATATTTCTACATAGTTTTATATGAATAAAAAAACAGCTGATCTTAAGTCGATCAGGCTGTTTCTTCTTTGTTCGCTAGTTCTTTAAAAGCATTTAAATATTTTTGGACATCGCCAGCCCCCATAAATAAGTAAACTGCGTTGCCATGTGGTTCTAATTCCTTGATATTGCCAAGCGCTAAATGCCTAGCTTGTGGTAATTTATCTAGTAATACATTGATTGAGATGCCACCTGACTTTTCTCTTGCGGAACTAAAAATATCACATAAATAAATATGATCTGCTGTTTCTAAACTATTGGCAAACTCATCTAAAAGAGCTTCTGTCCTTGTAAAAGTATGTGGCTGAAATATCGCGACAATCTTTTTGTCTGGGTATTTCTGTTTAGCTGATTGTAAAGTAGCTTTAATTTCAGTTGGATGATGTGCGTAGTCATCAATTATAATATTCCCTTTGCTTTTTATCACAGTAAATCTTCTTTTAACACCATGAAAAGTTGATAATCTGTCTTGGATGACAGTTGCCGGAATACCTTCATAATGACATAAAGCAATAACACCTAGTGCATTCAAAATCGCATGATCACCAGTCAATGGAATTGTAAATCGATGGTATAATTCACTGCGCACGTAGACATCGAATGCACAGCCTTCTGAATTTTTGACGATGTTTTTTGCTGCAAAGTCATTGGCTTCATCAAATCCGTAATAGACAACAGGGACGTTCGCTTGGATCTCTTGTAAATGATGGTCATCCCCACAAGCAATAATGGCTTTCTTTACGCGTAATGCCATTTCACCAAAAGCATCCAGAACATCGTCTAGATCTTTGAAATAATCAGGATGATCAAAGTCAATATTTGTCATAATTGCGTAATCCGGAGTATAAGCAAGAAAATGCCGTTTATATTCACAGGCTTCAAATGTAAAGTACTTTGCATCGGGCAAGCCTTTCCCTGTTCCGTCACCGATCAAATACGAAGACGGTGCATGACCAGATATGACATGAGCAAGAAGCCCTGTAGTAGACGTCTTTCCATGGGAACCTGTCACAGCAATCGAGGTGAATTTTTGCATATAATCTCCGAGAAAGTCATGATATCGAATGACTTCAATTCCAAATTCATTGGCTTTTTCAATTTCAGGATGGCTATCGGGAAATGCATTACCTGCAATTATCGTCATGCCTGATTGTATATTATTTTCATCAAATGGATAAATTGAAATATCTCTTTCATGTAAAGCATCCTCAGTGAAAAAATATTCTTCCACATCTGAACCTTGAACTCTATAAGCGGAATCATGAAGGATTTGTGCGAGTGAACTCATTCCAGATCCTTTAATTCCTATAAAATGAAACAATGTCATATAGTAACCCTCCTGGGACCTTTTTGGCACCCTTTATACTCGTTTAATTATTCCCTGTTTAATTAGGAATTATGCATGTATCGTTAAGTAATCAAATTAGGATATAACTTCCGAAAGTCTTTCTAAATCAGTTTCCGTTATGAAAACATCTCGTGCACGACTTCCTCGTTGCTCCGATATAAACCCACGTTTTTCAATGCTGTCCATTAACTTGGCAGCACGATTATATCCAATACTAAAATTCCGTTGCAGGAGAGACGTAGAAGCACTACCTTGTTCAAAAATAAATAAGCAAGCTTCTTCAAACAAAGGATCTGTATCCTCTTCCTCTACAGCTGTTTTTAACAACTCTTCCTGACCAAATAAATAATTGGGGGATGCTTCTCGTTGAACATGTTCTATTATACGTTCTATCTCATCATCGGTTACAAATGTCCCTTGAAGGCGAACAGAGGCAGACTGTCCATTTCCTAAATATAACATATCCCCTCTACCAAGAAGTCGCTCTGCACCTATTGTATCAATAATTGTCCGAGAGTCTACTTGTGATGATACTGAAAAGGCAATACGCGTTGGAATATTGGCCTTAATCGTCCCTGTAATCACGTCAACAGATGGACGTTGCGTTGCAATAATTAGGTGAATCCCACATGCACGTGCTTTTTGGGCAATTCGAATAATCGAAACTTCTACGTCAGCAGGTGACATCATCATTAAATCTGATAACT
The DNA here is from genome assembly GCF_057669865.1 of Sporosarcina sp. Y1009. Lineage (NCBI taxonomy): Bacteria > Bacillati > Bacillota > Bacilli > Caryophanales > Caryophanaceae > Sporosarcina > Sporosarcina sp. Y1009. The sequence continues at coordinate 71,990 of NZ_JBYHFO010000001.1, forward strand.
CATCAATAACGATCAATAAATAAGGCATTTTTAAAGAATATTGTTCGTTTTCTTCAACCACTTTATTGTATCTTTCAATATCTCGCACACCTGTATGAGCCAATAACTCATAACGCCGCTCCATTTCTGCAACCGCCCATTTTAAAGCAGCTGTAGCTGCTTTTACATCAGTGATGACAGGACTAATGAGGTGTGGTATGCCATTAAAGGGCGCCAATTCAACCATTTTCGGATCAATTAGCATCATTTTCAAATCCGTAGGTTTCGCTTTGTATAGAAGACTTACAAGAATTGAATTTATGCACACGGATTTACCAGAGCCTGTAGCTCCGGCAATTAGGCCATGTGGCATTTTTCGCAAGTCTAGCGTTATCGGTTCACCAGTTAAGCCGAGTCCGAGGACCGCTTCAAGAGGTGACGTCGAGTTTTGAAAACTTTCCGAGTTAATGACTTCAGAGATTCGTACCGGTCTCGTTTTACGGTTAGGAATTTCAATCCCTATTGAACTTTTACCTGGAATTGGCGCTTGAATTCGAATTTCTTTAGCAGCTAATGTTAGTTTTAAATCGTCCGTTAAATTCCGAACACGACTAACTTTTGTCCCCTGCCCTACCGTCAACTCAAAACGAGTGACTGTGGGTCCTTGAACAGCTTCAATCACCTCTGCTTGCACGCCAAAATGCGACAAAGACTCTTCAAGCTTAGCAGATTGGCTATCGAGCCAATCAGAGTCTTCAACTTGCAGTTCTGGTGCGATGAGTAATTGTGGTGATGGGAACGCATAATGTTCCTCGCGATTATCTGCATCACTCATGAGCTCTTTTTCCACAATCTGGTCAACAGGTGCTTCTTGAGGTTTTTCAATCTTCTCTTGTTTTCTTGAAGCTAGACTAGCTTTGTCACTCTTCAACATTAATACATTAAATGGAAGACTTCGTTCTTTTTTCGTCTCAACTTTTTCAGGTTGATGTTCAACCTCTTTAATAATCGAGTCAATCGCTCGGTCAGCGTCATGCTCGATATGAGTTTCTTTTGCTAACAGTTTAGTGGAATCCATATTTACTCGCTCTTGAATTTCTTCTACAACCAATTCTTTTGATAGTTCGGGTTCTTGCTTATTATGAGATTCTTCATCTATCTGAACTTCTGATTGTACCGCTAATTGTGGTTCTTCAATAATCGGGCCTTCTGATCGTTCAGCTATTTGCTCATTTTGAACTTCTTCTACCTGGTCATCTGCGTGTCCTGATAATTGCGGCTGCGTCTCATCAGTAAACAGATTTTCGGATAGAGCAGCTCCTTGTTCATGATTAATACCTTCATCAATTAGGATTTCTTCTGGTTTTACTTCTGGTTCTAAAATAGGTGTTTTATAGATTTCTTCATTTAACTCTTCGAAAACATCATTGTCTATTTTTTGTTCTGAAAAAACAACTTGTTTAGGACTCGTTTGTTGTTGTTCTTCTACCATCTCTTCTGATCTTTTTCTAATACTATTACGTTTATAGCCATAGATGGGCGACGGGACATTTGTCGGACTAAAACTCCTCGTGCCTTTAAGTGTTTGTTTTCGTTCAATCTGCTTATGAATCGTTTCTTCTGGTTCTACAAGAGGTTCTCTTTGTTCTTTCCCCTTATAATCACTTGCTCGATGGATAGTTGTTTGAACATTCTTTCCTGGCCATCTTTCATTTTGATAAAAGGGTATCGGTACAAAATCATCATCTGTTTTTTTAGGTGTATTTTTAAGTTTCGGTGTTTGTATTAGTTCGTCATCATCGTCCCATCCATAAATCTCAGCATCTGTAATAATCGGAAAACGGAATGTTGGACGTTCTTGTATATTTTGCTCTACAGAATTGTATTTTTCTTGTTCTGGTTCTTCTGCTATTTCATTTTCTTGTTTTTCCTCAGTATCTAATCGATTTAGTAATCTTTTAAACCACTTCAAGCCAATCACTCATTTCATGTCGATTAATCTAGTTTAGCAGTTTTCCAAAGCCTAAATCAAATTTTATACTAAAATAAGAAAAACGTACCAGATGGCACGCTTTCGTCGTTGTTACTATTTATATGGTTGTCCAACAATACTTGACTCGTCGAGTACTAAGATCCCTACACCCGTTTCGGCATCTGGCACAGCTAATTCACTCGCAGAACAAATCATACCTGATGAAGGAACACCACGTAGTTCAGCATCTTTAATGACTAAACCTGAAGGCATGACTGCTCCAACTTTGGCGACAACAACTTTTTGGTCGACATCGACATTTGCCGCTCCACAAACAATTTGTAGCGTTTCGGTACCGACATCTACTGTACAGACGTTCAATCTATCTGCATTCGGATGTTTTTCTTTTTTAATAACATGTCCGATCACGAACTTTGGCGAAAAGTCTACATCAAGTTTCAAATCGACTTGGTTGTCATTTAATGCAGCTTGTACTTTTTCAACTACCGCTTCTGTTAACTCGACTTCGCCGTTTGCTACCACTTGTAGATACTTTGATGCATTAAACAGGTTGAATGCAACTACTTTTTCTTTTTCTACATCTTTAATGATCGTTACATCTCCAAATGTTTCTGTTGCCATCTCATTTGGTTTTTCCAATTCAAGTTGGACTAATAATACATCGCCAACACCTTTTTCATTATAAAAAATAATCATTTTACTATTTCCCTTTCCTTCGTGCAACACGATTTTTCGCCATGATAAATATAGGCTCTAATTTTCCATCCTCATATATAAAAGAGAGTGATGTAACAGGCACAGTACCTTGCGTAAAGAAATGCATTGTCATTTGTGCTAGAACATCATAACCAGTTTTGTTTCTAATGTCTCCAATAATGAGAACATCTTGATGGGGAACGGAAACCGTCATATCCCCTTGAATTTTTTCTTCCATCTCTTTTAGGAATGCACCATTCAATATCCGACTTGCGTCATATCCGTCATTGTTATTAACAAAATAATAATGATTACCATCCACTACATCTTCTTTCATCGATGTCGGTAATGATCTAACCCGAAATAGTGCTGCTTCTTTTAGCTCCTCTTCAGATTGACCGAGTGTTTCCAGCATCCCTTCATCGATTAAACGGTAAGTTTTACCTAAATCGAGTGCATAGTAAATTCTTGTCTCTGCAGTATGTTCTTTCATCACAAAACGATTGCCGTCTGCAGTTTCTTCTGGAAATGAAGTGGACCGAATGACTGGATAAATAGGTCTTCCTGCTTCAAATCCTTTCGTCTGCTCAAGTTCCATTGCTTGAAAAGTAGATTCAATTATATAGACAATCTCGTCTATAGCAACATCTTTTTTATTATCATACTTTGAAAGAATCTCAGGTAATGAGATATCCATTCCTTTGTTTAACGTTTTATGATCAAGACGAACATTATCTGCTTTTTCATCGAATTTCCACACAAAGTTCTCTGAAGGTAAACGTTTTTTTAGAATGGTTACAAGTTCTTTAGATTTCATTGTTAACAACCTCCAATAAAAAGAACGGTGCCAATATTGGTTTCGGCAGACCGTTCATTATTTTTTGATTCTAGTTTTTCTTAATCGAACGTAGGATTTCCATCATAAGCACCAGATTCTTCTCTACATCTTTTTGGCTTGAGAGTGTCGTGATTTTTGTCCCACCAACACTGGTAACTAGTTCTACCTTATCGTTACTTTCTACTACAGCAGCAAAACCAAAAGTATCGCCTTCTGTAAATGTTTTCTCATCTACAATAACTTTTGTTGTATCAGCTTTTAATAAATCATAAAAAAGCTGACTATTCATATCCTCATTCGGATTATTAAACAAGATAAATGTATCATCTTTTGTCGTTAATAATATATTTTGAGAATCAGATTCATCTTTTATCGAAAAATCGTTTGGTTTGTAAAAATTCACATCACCAACTTCTGCATTGGCAACTTTATCACTTTCAAAAAAAGTTATTTCTGCCGTTTTCAGTCCTGCATCAGCATTCTCTTCCAGAGATTTACCACATGCCGCCAGGAAAAGTGTTAATGCCATCACTAGGAATATGAATTTCCAAGAACGGAACATTCGATTTCCTCCCATCTAATCTTGTTAATATATATTATTTTAAAGTTCTTATGTAGCAGATGCAAACCATTGGATTAGTAAAGTACTAATTCTTTAGTTCTAGTGTGGTTGAATACTGCCATTGCCCCATTAATAAATGAAGGATATGCGCAAATAAATCTGTCCTACTGATTGTCCCATTTGTTAGTATACCCATAGCGCCTTCATTATGTCTTATATTATCTTTTCTAAAGTGTTTTTCTATAACTGGGCCAAGTTCTTTCCCATCTTGAATTTCTCTCGCAATATCAATCGGTAACTCAATTTGTGCACCACCTGCTGTAAAGCTAGAACCGTCTGGTAAATGTAATGCACCCCAATTACAAATATAAAGTTGCTTATTTACATAACGGACGCCGCCCTCTAGTCCAATACCAACAGCGGATTCACCACTTTCACTTGCTTTTCTCGCACGATTTAAAGCACCCTCTAATGTCTCCTCATCTCCGAAAGGTTGATCTGAAACATCGGAACTTACACTGATACCTGTTATTTTTGAATTAGGAAAGTATTGTTTTAGTACAGCTTCGCATGCATGTAATTTTGCTTTATTAGTTGTTCCGATGATAAAGTCCATTCATGTTCACACCTTATTTAAAATGACTGGTAACTCTAAGATTGTAATCTCACCAACCGAGAATATTAACAACGCGTCTACACCTGTAGATACCTCCCGCGAGAAACCCTTATCAAGTTTTCCCGCTGGAGCTTGTGAGGAAGCTTGGGCGATGCTACGTGATTGCGAACTTAGTACGCAGTTGTATATCGCTCTTTCCTTCCTCGAATCTATTTGTAGCTAGCAAGTCAATTATACGTTGCTTTTGATAGTCTCAAGTGTTGTTTTATCGCAAGTTGTTACAAGCTTAACAAGTAATTCTTTCGCCGCTGCATAATCATCTGTATGGATGATGGATGCGGCAGTATGAATATAGCGGGAACAAATCCCTATAACTGCACTTGGAACACCTTCGTTGGACATATGCACACGTCCAGCGTCCGTTCCACCTTGTGAAATGAAATACTGATACGGAATATTATGTGTTTCTGCAGTATCAAGTATAAATTCTCGCATTCCACGATGTGTCACCATAGATCGATCTAGAATACGTAATAAAGTTCCTTGTCCAAGTTGACCAAATTCGTTTTTATCTCCAGAAGCATCATTTGCGGGACTGGCATCTAAAGCAAAAAACAAATCGGGATTAATCATCGTTGCTGCTGCTTGTGCACCTCGAAGCCCTACCTCTTCTAAGACGTTAGCCCCGGAATATAAAGTATTCGGCAATTCTTTACCGTGAACTTCTTTCATCAGTTCAATCGCAAGTCCACATCCATAGCGATTATCCCAAGCTTTCGCAAGAATTTTTTTATCGTTTGCCATCGGTGTAAATGGACAAATCGGAACAATTTGTTGCCCAGGCTTGATGCCGATTTTCTTTGCATCCTCTTTATCATCTGCACCTATATCAATCAACATATTTTTAATATCCATTGGTTTATTTCGAACTTCATCACTTAGTAAATGTGGTGGAATCGATCCAATTACACCAATAACTGGACCAGCATCTGTAATGATTTCCACGCGCTGCGCAAGTAATACCTGGCTCCACCAACCGCCCAACGTTTGAAATCGTATCATACCATTTTCAGTAATAGCGCTTACCATAAACCCTACTTCATCCATATGACCCGCTACCATGATACGCGGACTATTTTCTGGACCTTTTCTTACACCGAATATTCCTCCGAGATTGTCTTGTACGATCTCATCTGAGTATTTCGTAAGTTCTTGACGCATATAGTTACGCACAGCGTGTTCGTTACCCGGTGCACCAGGTAATTCTGTTAGCGTTTTAAACATTTTCAAAGTATCATTATTCATTAAATATAGCCCCCTATTTTTTTAATACGTAATCCGAAATTTAATATGTACATTATTCAGTGTAGACGATTAATCAGAAAAATTCCATCTTATTTAGAGAATCGAATTGTTTTTTCTTCTCATCTATTTTTGTAGCTTCCCTCTATTCTGTGATACACTGAAAAAAAGACTTGTTAGGGGGTAACTCACTGTGAAATTCAAAGATTTTCTAGCTGGTATTTTAACTGGCGTCGCAGCCGGTATCGTTGTCAGTAAAGTTATTGACCGTGTCGATCCAAATGTTCCTGCAGATGCTGTATTAAAAACGATTAAAAACGCTTTTAAAGAAGAAGGACCAATTGATGGCTCATGGATTGTTATGAAAACAGAACCATTTCAAAATAACGCAATTAAAATGGACGTCTATCGTGGTGGCATCTCACGTATAAAGAATGGTGAACTCGAACAATTCGAATTTGCCGCAAACTCAACAACTGGTACAGTCGTGGAACTTACTAAACAATAAATAATAAAACCGTTATCTAGGATTCTATTATCCTAGATAACGGTTTTTTTGTTGATCAATCATGAAGTTTTGGCTTTTTAACGCATTCAATTATTTTTTTGCCGGACTCGTCCCATTTTACAAGTCTATAAACTGCATCATGATAAAAACTAAACCAGTAATTCCCTTCGAGTCCTTCTTTCATCAACTTTTCCTTTGCGGCAATCGAGTCCATTGGATAGTCATCATAGGAGAGAACCCAAAGTGGATTACTATGTGCATGTGTTGGCATTAAATCGCCCATATGTAAGATTGTTTCATCTTCTTGCGTCAATTTAATAACAGCATGACCGTTACTATGTCCGCCTGTATGGATCATTTCAATTCCAGGAAGAATAGATAAGCTATCCTCAAAAGTTTTCACTTGATCCTGAATGGGTTCCCAATTTTCTTTCCAATAGGTATTTTTCGAACGAATATTAGGGTTTCGCATTTCATCCCATTCTACTTGAGACGTATAAATGTCCGCATTCGGAAATACCGACACAAGCTGACCATTTTGCCACTTGGTCAGTCCTGCGGCATGGTCGTTATGTAAATGAGTCATCAGGATAAGATCAATATCATCTGGTGTAAAACCGAGCTCACTTAAACTTTCTTCGACATGAGATTCATCAGTCACACCTAAATTTCTCTTCAATTTTTCACTTAGTTTCCCATTTCCAAGCCCTGTATCAATTAAAATATTTTTATTTTCATATTGAATAAGAATCGGATCTGTACGTAGTTCAATCAAATTATTATCATCCACTTGGTATCTGCGAGACCAAAGTACCTTAGGGACTGGTCCAAACATCGTTCCCCCGTCCAAAAAGTTCAGTCCACCATTTAACCAATTCAATTTCATATTATGAAAAGTAAAGCTATTCATCTTCATTCTCCTCCAGTAATTATTCGTGTCTTATATTGAACGGTTTAAAGAAGTTGGAATTTGTAAAGAAAATGCTTCTTGTAGTTTTGTCGTAAGACTGCCTCGTTTTCCGTCCCCTATTTCACGTCCATCTATCGTTGTTACTGGCATGACCTCAGCAGTTGTAGAAGTATAAAAGAATTCATCCATTTCATAAGCTTCTTTTAGCGTAAATGCTTCTTCCACTACCGGTATACTGAGTTCCTTACATAAGTTTAACACGACATGACGCGTGATTCCTTCTAGGATCAAGTTTGAGACAGGATGTGTATAGATTACACCATTTTTTATGCCAAACATATTTGTAGATGATCCTTCTGTAACAACTCCATCTCTATGAAGAATTGCTTCAATACATCCAGCTTCATGCGCTTCTTGTTTCGCCAAAACACTGCCAAGCAAATTCAGACTTTTTATATCGCAACGTAACCAACGAATATCATCAACTGATTTAATTGCAACCCCGTTCTCCATATCTACAACAGGTCTTTCACCCTCTACTGCATAAGCTGTCACAACAGCTGGCACAGACGGATTTGGAAATTGATGTGTTCTTATCGATGATCCCCGTGTCACTTGCATATAGATATGACCATTTGTTATTTGATTTACCTTCAACAGTTCTTTTGCTACGTCCATTAGCTGTTGCTCAGAAAAAGGAATGGTTAGTTTTATTTTTGCTGCACTCGCAAACAATCTTTGTAAATGTTCTTTGAGTGTGAAAAATTCGTCATTATATACTTTAACTACTTCGTAAACGCCGTCCCCAAAATAATAACCTCTGTCATCAATTGAAATTTTCAGTTCATCACGTTTCGTAAATTGCCCATCAATAAAATAAATCATCTAATCCATTCCTCTTTTCAGTTTCTTAACTTCTATTCTATCGTATTATATGTCCTCTTCTATTTTTACATGTTTGCCTATCAAAATAAAGAACAATGTATTTTTTTTGTAAATTTCATTGAATTATTGTGCAATTCTTTTTAAATTAAGGTATAATTATATTGACAGAACATTCCAATCATCAAGACTATTGATTTATGGAAGGAAGTGCGGCTGGCATCGATTTCAAAGTGTAATTAGCAACATTCACAAATCTCATGACCATTGGCTTATTGGAATATGATGACAAAGGAGTGCGTAACACACTTGAATACTACAACTGATCGTATGCTTACCCGAGTTAAAGATGTCTATCTGTATGTACGTGAAAATGGTACAGTGACGACACAAAACATTGTCGATGAATTTGATATTACTTCTCGAACTGCGCAACGGGATTTAAATGTTTTAAAATACAATGATCTCGTTACCAGTCCGGTTCGAGGAAAATGGACGACTACATCTAGAGAAGTTATTTCTTAAGAAAAAGGGCTTAAACGCACAATGCGTTTAAGCCTTTTTTTACTTATTCACCTATTGAATACAACAATTCAATTTCTTCATTCGTTAACTCCCGGTAATCACCTAGAGGTAATGATTCATCAAGTTGCAATGGCCCCATTGAAAATCGCTTTAAATAGACAACTTTCTTTCCAACTGCTTCAAACATTCTTTTAACTTGATGAAATTTACCTTCTGTAATTGTGAGTTCAATTTCGGATATTTCACCTGACGATATAATTTTCAAAACACCTGGTTTTGTTTCATACCCATCATCTAGAATGACTCCTTCTGCAAAGCTTTTAATATCAGCTTCCGTAACCACGCCGTCAATCTTCGCAAAATAGGTTTTCGGTACATTCTTTTTCGGTGAGAGTAAATTATGAGACAGTTTACCATCATTCGAAAGAAGTAGAAACCCTTCCGTATCTTTATCAAGACGACCTACTGGAAACGGTTTAAAATGACGAAACTCAGCATCTAATATGTCGACGACTGTTTTATCATGTCGATCTTCTGTCGCCGAAATGACGTCTTGGGGTTTGTTCATCATTATGTAAATGAATTCCCGATAGACAACAGGTTCTCCTAGAACGGTTACGACATCATTTTCAGTATCAATGTTTACTGCGGGTTTCTTTTCTGTTTCGCCGTTAACACGAACAGCCCCCTTTTTCTGTAACTGATGTACTTCTTTTCGTGAGCCAAATCCCATATTTGATAATAATTTATCTAGACGCATATTTTTCCTCCTAAAATCCTAACTTATCTGTAAATCTTGTGATACGTTTACCAAATATTTTTTGAGCAAGGCCTGTTTTTAATGCTAAATATCCGTAAATCGCTCCGCCGACAAATGTACAAATGAGAATGTATAAGAGTGCGTGCATCTTACCATCCACTTCGCTAAATGCGTTTAAGCCTTTGAGTGTGAAATAAACGGCAACAAACATGACTAAATTCAATATCCCGATAAGAACAATTCTTCTGAAGACCATTTGCGAACGGTAGTGAAGTGTCTTTGTGATAATCCCGATATTTAATCCGACTGCAATCGTATACCCAATGGCGGTTGCTAAAATAGCACCATTCGTTTCAAACAATTTTATAAGTGGAATGTTGATCATTAATTTGATCAAAAGCCCTACGAGCGAATTAAATAAAATCCACTTATGACGATCAATGCCTTGTAGGATTGCTGCTGTGACTGTGTACAATCCAAAAAGTATGGCAACTGGTGCGTATGTTGCAAGAATTTTTGAACCCATCGGATCTAATTCATACAATAATTGATAAAATTCACTTGAAAGAATCATTAATCCAAGAACAAGTGGAATCGTTAAAAACAACATAATTTGGTATGTTTGATCGAGTGATCGAGTAATTCCTTTTTGGTCATTTTTTGTAAAATACGTTGTCAATACAGGAATAAGCGCCATTGAAAAACCTGTAGCCACCATGACAGGAATCATAACAAATTTATGTGTCAGTAAATTTAACATGGTTAAATAGTTATCGGATACAGTTGACTGTCCTATTGACTTCATCGCACCATTAAACGTTACCATATCTACAAATTGGTATAATGGATTGATCACGCCAACGAGTATGAACGGTAGTAAGTAAGAGAATAATTCTTTATACATTTTGAAAAATGATGTTTCCTCTGCAGGTTTCACACTATTGTCCAATAAATAATCAAATTCCGGTTTATATTTTTTCCAATACCAATAAAGAACGCCTAGTCCCGCTAGTCCTCCGATAAATGCTGCGAAGACTGCAAAATTAATCGCTTTCTCTGGAGATTCTCCCATAAAACTGACGACAATAAAAGCACCAACAAGAACGGCAATAATCCGTACAATTTGTTCGATTAATTGAGAAACAGCTGTAGGTTCCATTTTATTATAACCTTGCAAAAACCCGCGAACTATGCTCATTACTGGAACGACAAGCAGTGCATAACTGACCCAGCGAATGACCGTCGTGATTTGTTCAATGGAGAAAATTTGTTCTTCATCACGAATGACAAGATGTGCAATTGGTTCAGCTAAGAAAAACAATACGAGAAATGCAAGAACACCTGAAATGACCATATACAGCATTCCTGATTTCAACATTTTTCTTCCTGTTGCGTAATCTCCTAGCGCGTTATGTCTAGCTACAAATCTCGAAACCGCTAATGGAGCACCTGATATTGCAATTGCGAGTGCGATATTGTAAGGGATATAAGCATATTGGTATAGACCCATGCTTTCCTTCCCTACGATTGCATATAAAGGAATTAAATATAAAAGTCCGAGCGCTTTGGAAAGAAAGAGCCCGATTGTTAATATGGCAGTACCTTTTACAAGTTTTGACGACATAGTTTTAATCCTTCCAATCTACTCTTCTTAAATCTACCTCTTAATAGTTTACCCTCGAATATCGTATTTAACAACGTATAACCGCGAAATGTGTATAATGGAGGAAAAACGAAACGAAAGTGTGGTCTATATATGTATGACGTGATAATAGTTGGTGCTGGGCCTTCAGGTTTAATGGCTTCCATCGCCGCTGCAGAAAACGGACAAAAAGTTCTGCTGATTGAAAAAGGGAAAAAGCTTGGTACTAAACTAGCCATTTCCGGAGGCGGTCGTTGTAACGTAACGAATCGATTACCTCAAGAAGAAATCATTAAAAACATTCCGGGTAATGGGCGATTCTTATACGGCCCGTTTTCCGTATTCAATAATGATGACATTATTAACTTCTTCGAAGGGCTAGGCGTTGCATTAAAAGAAGAGGATCACGGGCGCATGTTTCCCGTTTCCAATAAAGCAAAGGATGTAGTAAATGCAATGCTGACGGAAATGGATCGGTTACATGTAGAAAAGCGGATTGAAACCCGTGTGGAAAAGTTATTAATGAATGATGAAAAAATACTTGGTGTCCGTTTAGTTACGGGTGAAGAAATACAAGCAAAAGCTGTCGTACTCGCTGTTGGCGGAAAAGCAGTACCGCAGACCGGCAGTACAGGTGACGGATATCCATGGGCAGAAAGAGCTGGCCATACGATTACGAAACTATTTCCAACCGAGGTTCCTTTACTGTCGAATGAATCGTTTATCGTTTCGAAGGAATTACAAGGTCTCGCACTTCGCGACGTGGCAGTTTCTGTATTAAACGGTAAAGGCAAAACATTAATCACACATCAAATGGACATGTTATTTACTCATTTCGGACTAAGTGGACCTGCCATTTTACGATGCAGTCAGTTTGTAGTAAAAGAACGAATGAAAAATGGAAATGTTCCCGTTGACATGAAAATCGACTCCCTGCCTTCAATGAATGAAGAACAAGTATTTCAATTATTGAACTCTACCGTAAAAGAAGATCCAAAAAAACAAGTGAATAATTCATTGAAAGGGATTGTTCCGGAACGATGGTTAATCTTTTTATTTAACCGCGCTGGCATCGCAGAGTCCGATATCGGTGCAACGATGGCTGCCGATAAACTTCGTGCGCTCGCTAAGCTACTGAAAGCCTTCACGATGACCGTGAACGGCTCTCAACCGATGGAAAAAGCATTTGTTACGGGCGGCGGCGTATCCGTTAAAGAAATTGTTCCAAAAACAATGGCTTCACGAAAGAAAGCAGGGTTGTACTTCTGTGGTGAAATATTAGACATTCACGGCTATACAGGCGGCTATAATATTACATCCGCGTTAGTTACGGGTAGAATTGCTGGTATGAATGCTGGAGAGTATGCGACAGATTTGTCATAATCATAAGAAAATCCGTGAAGGAGTATGATACTCTTTCATGGATTTTTTCTATTACCGTGGAGGGGTTTTTATTCCCGTTGCGTAGCAGGTTGCTCCCGCTGCGAGTATGGTTGTGCTCGGTGCTCATGCGTTTATTCCCTTATATACACAAATAAAAAAGAGTGCGCTCTCCCATAAGGAAAACGCACACTTTTATGGTTACTAATTGTTAATTAAGGTGCTACAATATTGACTAATCTACCCGGAATTCCGATAATTTTCTTCACTTCTTTACCCTCAAGAAACTCTTGTACTTTCTCATCTTGTAATGCCATTTCTTCAAGCTCTTCTTTTGAACTGTCTTTCGCAACGACAATTCTCGTACGAACTTTTCCGTTAATCTGAACAGCAATCTCTACTGTTTCATCGACAAGTTTCGACTCATCATATGTTGGCCATGCTTCGTACGTAATCGTATCTGTATAGCCAAGCTTTTCCCAAAGTTCTTCTGCAAGATGCGGCACAATTGGGGATATCAATTTAACAAAGCCTACTGCATACTCCGTTGGAACCGACTCCGCTTTATAACAATCGTTGATAAACACCATAAGCTGGGAAATCGCTGTGTTATTATGCATCGCTTCAAAATCAGCTGTCACTTTTTTCACTGTTTGGTGATACACTTTTTCAAGTGGTCCAGTTGATTCTCCGCGAATTTTCTCGCCTAACGAACCATCCTCATTGACATATAAGCGCCAAATTCGGTCAAGGAATCGACGCGCACCGTCAAGACCATTCGTATTCCATGCTTTCGATGCATCAAGTGGTCCCATGAACATTTCATATAGACGTAGTGAATCGGCACCGTGTGAATGAACAATATCATCAGGATTAATAACATTTCCAATCGATTTGGACATTTTTTCATTGCCTTCGCCTAAAATCATTCCTTGGTTAAACAACTTTTGGAATGGCTCTTTCGTTTCAACAACACCGATATCAAAAAGTACTTTATGCCAAAAACGTGCGTACAATAAGTGAAGTACGGCATGTTCTGCCCCGCCAACATAAATATCAACAGGCAACCAACGTTTTGCAAGTTCTGGGTCAATGATCATTTCATCATTATCTGGATCGATGTAGCGCAGGTAATACCAGCAGCTTCCGGCCCATTGCGGCATCGTGTTCGTCTCGCGGCGGCCTTTCATTCCGGTAACTGGGTCAACTACATTAATCCACTCTTCGATATTCGCAAGTGGCGATTCACCAGTTCCGCTCGGTTTAATATTATCAGTTACCGGCAACTCCAAAGGCAATTCAGATTCATCAACCGGAGTCATCGTGCCGTCTTCCCAATGAATAATCGGAATCGGCTCTCCCCAATAACGTTGTCTTGAAAATAACCAATCGCGTAAACGATACGAAATTTTCTTTTCACCTTTGCCTTGCTCGACAAACCATGCAATGGATTTTTCGATCGCTTCATCTTTGCCAAGCCCATCTAAAAATCCAGAGTTAATATGTTCGCCATCACCGACATATGCTTCTTTTGATACATCGCCGCCAGCGACAACTTCGATGATTGGCAGGTCAAATTTTTCCGCAAACTCATAGTCTCGCTCGTCATGAGCCGGTACTGCCATAATGGCTCCCGTTCCGTAAGAAGCTAGAACATAATCCGCAATCCAAATTGGCATTTTTTCGCCGCTTGCTGGATTTATTGCATAAGCACCTGTAAATACGCCTGTCTTTTCATCTGCAAGATCTGTGCGCTCTAGATCACTCTTTAGTTTCACTTCATTCAAATAATTTGCAACTGCTTCTTGTTGTTCATCCGTTGTAATTTGTTTCACCAGTTTATGCTCTGGAGCTAATACCGCATAGGTTGCACCGAAAATCGTGTCAGGACGCGTCGTAAATCCTTCAAAAGATAAGTCAGTTCCATCAATCTCAAACTTTAACTGTGCCCCCTCAGAACGACCAATCCAATTGCGCTGCATATCTTTTAAGCTTTCCGGCCAATCAAGATCATTTAGGTCTTCCAGCAAACGGTCTGCATAATTCGTAATTCTTAAAACCCATTGACGCATTGGACGTCGCTCAACCCGATGTCCCCCACGTTCAGACTTACCGTCGATGATTTCTTCATTCGCAAGGACTGTACCTAGCGCCGGACACCAGTTCACATCAACTTCATCAACATACGCCAATCCTTTATTATACAATTGGATGAAAATCCACTGTGTCCATTTATAATAAGATGGATCTGTCGTATTGACTTCACGGTCCCAGTCATAGGAGAATCCTAAATCATTCATCTGGCGTTTAAAGGTAGCGATATTTTTCGCGGTAAATTCAGCCGGGTCATTTCCTGTGTCGATGGCGTATTGCTCTGCAGGTAAACCGAAAGCATCCCAGCCCATCGGATGGAGAACGTTATACCCTTGCTTCCGTTTAAACGAACTTAAAATATCTGTTGCGATATACCCAAGTGGATGCCCTACATGAAGTCCTGCACCTGATGGATAAGGGAACATATCAAGACAGTAAAACTTCTCTTTTGAAGGATCATCGACCATTTTATACGTCTTGTTTTCTTGCCAATAATTTTGCCATTTTTTTTCGATTTGACCATGATTGTAACTCATTCTAACTTCCTCCTTCAAAATAAAAAATCCCGTCCCTTAAAAACATAAGGGACGAGATTTGTTTACAAACTCCCGCGGTGCCACCCAAATTGACGGTAAACCGTCCAACTTGTTTCCTTAACGCGGATAACGGCAAGAGTTACTACATTTCGCTCTTACTGGCTCCGAGGCGAGTTCACCTAGCTATATCACCTATCGACTTGCACCAACCGTCGACTCTCTACTTGTGATATAAAAAGACTACTGCTCCTCTTCAATGCCGAACTATTGTTTCTAGCTTACCCGAATTAAGTAAATTAAACAACTATTATTTTACATTCTCTATAACATTTTTCACGATTAATGTTGCCTCTGTTGAATCGATGACGTCTTGAATCGTAAAACCTTCAAAAACTTCTTTTAATTCTAGACCTTCTGGTGTAACTTCAATTGCTGCTCGCTCTGTGATAATTTTATGGACAACTTGTTTCCCTGTCAGCGGAAGTTCGCACTCTTTTTTAATTTTAGCGGAACCGTCTCTTGCAACATGATCCATGATTACGATGATTTTCTTCGCGCCGTGAACCAAATCCATTGCGCCGCCCATTCCTTTAATCATCTTACCCGGAATCATCCAGTTGGCAAGGTCACCCTTTTCAGAAACTTCCATGGCCCCAAGAATTGCGACGTCAACATGACCACCACGAATCATTGCAAACGATTCAGCACTCGTAAAGTATGCAGAACCCGGGATAGACGTGACTGTTTCTTTTCCTGCGTTAATCAAATCAGGATCGACTTCATCTTCTGTCGGATATGGTCCAATTCCAAGAAGTCCATTTTCAGATTGAAGGACAACTGTTTTGTCATCAGAAATATAGTTTGCGACAAGTGTCGGCATACCGATTCCTAGGTTAACGTAGTTCCCATCTTCAATTTCTTTTTCAGCGCGTCTTGCGATTCGTTCTCTGTAGTTAACTTTTCCCATTATAAACAATCCCCTTTCCGTCAATTACCGAGTTGTTAATCGCTCGATGCGTTTTTCTTGTTCTGCTTGAAAAAGTCCTTGAACATAAATACTTGGAGTATGAATTGTTTGTGGATCCAAATCTCCTGTTTCAACGATTTCTTCAACTTCTGCTATTGTAATGGCGCCAGCCGCTGCCATTATCGGATTAAAGTTTTGTGCCGTTTTATTGTAAATAAGATTTCCGAATTTATCTGCTTTCGCAGCGCGAATTAATGAAAAATCCGCTCGCAGTGATTCTTCGAGTACATATTCTTTCCCCTCGAATTCACGAATTTCTTTTCCTTCCGCAACTGTTGTACCGACCCCAGCCGGCGTAAAGAATGCTGGAATTCCCGCACCGCCTGCACGGATTTTTTCCGCCAATGTTCCTTGTGGCGTCAATTCTACTTCTATTTCACCTGAAAGTACTTGACGTTCAAATTCTTTGTTTTCTCCAACGTATGAGCCTATCATTTTTTTAATCTGTTTATCTTTTAAAAGAAGTCCAAGTCCCCATTCATCGACCCCACAGTTATTTGAAATAACCGTTAAGTCTTTAACACCTTTTTCAACAAGCGCCAATATGAGTTGTTCTGGAATTCCAACTAAGCCAAAGCCACCGACCATAATTGTTGCGCCGTCCCTGATGTCTGCAACCGCTTCCTTCGCAGATGAATAAATTGGTTTCATCTTGCATCCCCCTTTAAATCTTTTAATAGTATAATTCAATCTCTCTATTTAATTAAATCAAAGTTTCCGTCATGTTGCAATGAAACGCTGTCTTTTAATTATGAAAGTTTTTGAAATAGGTTTATTTTGTTGGGGAATGGGTCGTGTAGTCGCTGGTGTAGTGGGAAGCGCCGGCTTTGTGGTGAAGCGTTGACTTCTTTGGCCCAAACGTTGCTTTCTTGGTAAAAACGTTTCCACTCCCTCCCGAAATCTCCACGCAACGGACAATAATTTACCTTTCTTAAGAGGAATACGCTATCCTAAACATGGTATAATTTAAACTTAAGGAGTGAATCTATATGAATTCAACAGCACTTCCGTTCCCTACAGAAGGAAAACGGTATTATACATGGTCCAGATATTTAAAAGATGAATTTGGTTTTAAAGTATTTAAAGTTGCACTTGATGCGGGATTTGATTGCCCAAACCGGGACGGCACTGTTGCTTTCGGGGGCTGCACATTTTGTAGTGTTGCAGGATCGGGTGACTTTGCGGGAGACCGCGTAGATCCAATAGATGTACAGTTTGCTGAAATTAAAGAAAGAATGCATAAAAAATGGAAAGACGGCAAACCAATGGCGTATTTTCAAGCTTACACAAACACCCATGCCCCGCTTCCAAAACTAAAAGAAAAATTCGAAGCAGCACTTGCACAAGAAGGCGTTGTTGGTTTATCAATCGCGACCCGTCCAGACTGTCTACCAGATGATGTCGTTGAATATTTAGCAGAACTGAATGAACGTACTTATTTATGGGTTGAACTCGGTCTACAGACTGTCCACGAAAAGACCGCGAACCTGGTTAACAGGGCGCACGACTTTTCAACCTATGTTGAAGGGGTAGAAAAACTTCGGAAACACGGAATTCGCGTGTGTACGCATATTATTAATGGACTGCCAATGGAAGACCATGACATGATGATGGAAACTGCACATGCAGTCTCAAAACTTGACGTCCAAGGTATTAAAATCCACTTACTTCACCTACTAAAAGGAACGCCTATGGTGAAACAATATGAAAAAGGTGTGCTCGAATTTCTTGGAAAAGACGAATACATCAGCCTTGTTGCAGACCAACTCGAAATCCTACCGCCTGAGATGATTGTTCATCGGATTACCGGCGATGGACCGATTGAACTTATGATTGGACCGATGTGGAGCGTTACTAAATGGGAAGTATTAAACGGGATAGATAAGGAACTAGAGAGACGAAATAGCTGGCAAGGAAAATTTTATAAAGGAGCCGCAAATTTACTATGAAACTTCTTCGTGTACTCCCTTCCGCAAGGCGATTACTTGCGGAAACGGTATTACCCGGTGAAATCGTTGTCGATGCCACAGCGG
Source organism: Sporosarcina sp. Y1009 (assembly GCF_057669865.1). NCBI lineage: Bacteria > Bacillati > Bacillota > Bacilli > Caryophanales > Caryophanaceae > Sporosarcina > Sporosarcina sp. Y1009. Next base: position 90,273 of record NZ_JBYHFO010000001.1, read on the forward strand.
GTAATGGCAACGATACACTTTTTTTAGCAGAACATGTCGGTGAACATGGACATGTCTATGCTTTCGATATTCAACAATCTGCTATCGATTCAACAACAGCGCACCTTGGTAAGTTAACTAACCGCGTCTCACTCATTTTAGATAGTCACGAACATGTAGACCAATACATAATGGAGGAAATTGGCGGTGCTATATTTAATTTAGGGTATCTGCCACAGGGTGATGATTTATCGATCATTACAAAACCTGATTCTACTATAAAAGCGATACATAAATTACTTAACATGCTAAAGGTCGGCGGCATTATTTCAATCGTTGTTTACAATGGACACCTTGGCGCAACTAATGAGCGAGAAGCACTTCTTAACTATGTTCATACGCTGGAACAGTCAGACGTTCAAGTCATAAAATACGAACAAATCAACCAGCAGAACAACCCACCGTTTTTAATTGCTATTGAAAAAAAGAAAGATTTTAAGAACCTACGCTAAGCAAAAAAAATACTTAGGCTAGTAAAAAATAATTGCATCGAAGTTGATTAACAATGGCTAACTTCACCCTATCCATATGGCAAACTGTCCATTAAAGGCGACCACTCTATAATGAGTAGTCGTTTTTTTCTATTTGTACCTATCCTAGCGCTTATTTATGAAGTGTTCATACACCACCATTTTTACTCATACAGTAGACTACTTCAGCTGAAAGGTGGAAATTGGATGAATGGAAAACAATCCCAAGTTGAAATGAGAAATATCATAGATCCCTACTTATATCAAAGACTACTCAGTTTTAGAAATACGAATGTCATTATAAATACGATAAAAAACCCTCTACAAGGCTTACTAAGTTCAGTTAGCCCTGATCATGTTGTAATCGAGGTTGGTAAAAGTAAAACACCATTTTATGTGAGGATGCAAGAAATCGTATGGATAACCAAAGCATGAATCTTTTTATGAAAGGAGTGAATTTAGAAAATGTTCTCTCGCGTAAATAAATTACTAATTGATCTTCCTGTCCCGGAATATGGCGATGCGAATGCTGCTTCTGCGGTTCAAGAACTGTTGGGTGGAAAATTTGGTGAAATGTCAACGCTTAATAACTATATGTATCAATCATTTAACTTTAGGCAAAAAAGTAAGTTCAAGCCTTTTTATGATTTAGTCGCTAGTATTACAGCTGAAGAATTCGGTCATGTCGAACTTGTTTCGAATACGATTAATATTGTAAATAGAGGTACTTCCTTCACTGCAGACCCTAACTTAACACCACTACAAGATGCTAAAAACAAACGAAATACGTATGCCTTCATCGCGAATGCTCAAACTTCAATGCCTGGAGATTCAATGGGTAATCCATGGCGTGGAGATTACGTTTTTTCTAGTGGAAATTTAGTACTTGATCTATTACACAATTTCTTTCTTGAATGCGGAGCAAGAACACATAAAATGCGCGTTTATGAAATGACTGACCATCCTACAGCAAGAGAAATGATTGGTTATTTGCTCGTTCGGGGCGGGACTCATATACTCGCCTATGCTAAAGCATTAGAAATGGCCACTGGCACTGATTTAACTAAGATGCTGCCAATTCCTAATTTAGATAATCGGGTTTTTGATACTGCAAGAAAATACGAAGATCGCGGATATGGTAATGTCTTATTTACTTGGAATGATTCTGGAGAGTATAAAGACATTCGTCAGATATGGAAAGGGACTAATCCCACTAGTGGTGAGAAATTAATTGTTAAAGAGGGCATGCCAGAAGGTTATAAAATACCCGAACTCGAAGACCTGCCTGAAGAGTTTGCACCCGGCATCGGTCCTGATGAGTATCAGCAAATTGCCAAACGGTTATTAGCTAATATGTAAACGCAATGAAAGGCGGCCTATCATGTTAATATGGTCGCTTTTTTATTACGTTTAATCTGGATTATAAAGTGTAAAAGCTAATTGCTAACTACACATTTGGGTGTGCTATTACAAAATAGCAGCGTTTTTTTCTAGTAACAAGCGTCTTAAAATTAAAGCATATACTTCTAAATTGTATAAGGTCGTTCTCTGAGGGGCCATACATAAATTACTTAACATGCTAAAGGTTGGGCGCATTGTTTCAATCGCAGCGGAACAACTAAATAAAACGAATCTTAACGCCACTCAAAACGTATCCGTCAATATGGATGCGTTTTTTTATTAATATGATGTAACGAAATACAAACTCATGGTACTACTATTATAAAGGCAATCTTAGAAAGGAGGTCATCATGAACAAATTAGAGGAAATTTACCAGGAGATTCAGCCAAAAATTTTCGCTTTCTTCTATGTCAAAACTGGAGATCCAGTAGTTTCTGAAGACTTAACACATGATGTTTTCTATGAAGCCTGTAAAGGGATTAAATCCTTTTCCGGAAAATCCACATTACAAACTTGGTTGTTTGCCATTGCAAAAAATTTATTGAAGAAGTATTACCGATCTAAGCGGTATAACCAAAACTTAAATACAATGCTGAAGACGGATTCCTTAGATAATGTAAAATCACCGGAAGACATCTATCTGATAAACGAAGAAAACCGCAACCTCATTCAGCGGATTCAAGCACTCGATGACCTCCAAAAAGAGATCGTCACGCTACGTATATATGGTGAACTATCGTTTTATGAAATTAGTCAACTCGTCGATAAAAGCGAAAATTACGTCCGGGTCACTTTCCATAGAGCGAAATTGAAACTCCAAAAAGATAGGGAGGCGAAATGATGACGAAACATTGTTCTATAATTGAGGATTTACTACCTTTATACAGTGAAGGACTATTACAAGAAGAAACGATTGACTATGTAGAAACGCATTTTAAAAATTGTGCTGACTGTGCGGAACTTAGACATTTATCGGCAGAACCGGTCATAGAGGATACACTATCCTCTCCGATCAATCATGAAAAAATGATGTCAAAAATCTCATTTAGACTTTCCCTATACCAAATCATTTTCGTTAGCCTATCATTTTTTATGGCCATACGCACTACGCTATTAAATGACAGCTTTGGCTTTATATTATCTTACACGATCCTGGGATTACTCACTTATTTATTCTACAAAAACGTAAAGATTGTCATTGCAATTACGTTCCTCCCCGTATTTTTTTGGTCAATTGGAACTACAATTGCAGAAACGAATTTTGATAATATCTATGGTTCATTGATAGTTGCGGGTTTACATTTACTGTTCGCATTAATCGGCGCACTAATTGCATGGCTAATTCTACAATTGAGAGGAAGTGAAGGTAGATCATGAAAAAGAAAAAATGGATCTATATCTTAATTATCATCGTACTTTCGGTTCTAGTGTTAGTCTTTTACACTGCTTTCAACGGAAATCCAATCACGAAACAATTGTCAAAAATGACGTTAACTAGTTACTTAGATCATAACTACCCAGATGAAAGCTTTACCATCGGCATACCCTTTTACAATTTTAAAAATAGCGGTTATGACTTTGGAGTTACTCGAATTGGCGATTCAAATCAAAACGCCTTTGATTTTACTATAACCGGTATCTTCAAAACAAACGTTCATTACGATGGAATTTACTATGCTAACCAAGACACACGTTTGATAAAGAAATACGAAAAAGAAGCTGTAGAAGAATTGAGCAGTTTACTTATCAAAGACGTTCCTGAAATAATTGAGGTCAATGTACAAATGGAGATTCTCAAAGGAAAGTATGATATAGAATCCGTTTGGAATAAGGCGTTTACCCCTGAAAAGCCGTTGTATATTTACATGGCAATTGATGCGAGAAAACTTTCAAAACAAGAATTCTTAAAAGCAATAACGACAATCCAAAATTCATTAAATAAAAATAACTATGATTACGGGAATGTAACAATTGACGGAAAGCTATTTGATAATCCCAATGATATAGAAGACCAATATTCTTGGTATGTTAGATATTCCTCGTTTTTTGAGAAAGACACCCGATTAGGTATAAAGCAAGTCCAACAATTTGATCAATAACAGAAAGGAGGGATTTCAATGTGGGAAATACCATTTTATTTAATTTCCGCTCCCCTATTAACCATACTTGTCACGTTAGTTAGTTGTTTAAAATATAAAAAATATATTTTCGCGCCGATCATACTACTAATCATCTTAAATATTCCAACAGTCGTTCTACCAATCAATTACAATGTGGGCTGGGCAGCGCCATTGGGTTGGGCACTCATCTACACAATCATTTCTGCGCTTATTTCGCTGATCATAGGGCTAAGAAATAGAAAATCTACCCAAGCACATACTGCATAAAGGAAAAAAGGTGTCCTCTGAAAATTCAGATGGACACCTTTTTTAAAGTTCTCGTAAATCAGCAATCGGACCAATTATTTTAAAATCTTCATTATCCCAAACGGCAATAATTTTTTCAGCTGTTTCTTTTGCGCTGCTCAGTAATCCTTGATCCTTATAAGTGATGAATCGATCCAGAAGCGGAAAATCCCCTTCGTCACTTGCACGGATCGTTTCTTGCATACCCGTATCAATAATTCCAGGTGCAATTGAAACAACTTCTACCGGATACGCTTCATCTGCCTGTTCCATTGCGATTACCCGTGTAAAATGGTCAAGACCTGCTTTCGTCGTGCAATAGGCTCCCCACCCTTCATAAGGGTTTCTTCCAGCACCAGATGAGATATTGACAATTCTTTTTGGAATAGACACATCCTTTAGTTTCCCTATAAATGTATTCGAAAGAATCATTGGTGCAGTTAAATTAACTGCAATCGACTTTTCAATATCGAATGCTTGTAAATCCCCAACTAAGCCTATCGGATCTACGATTCCAGCATTATTAATCAGTGTAAATGAAGTTGCTTTCTTTACATGACTAGTAATAATAGAAGACAGAATATCTTCAAGTTGGTCCGTTTTTGAAAGGTCCGCTTTCACAAAGCTTGTCAATTCCTTGTTCGAAGTTCTTGCAATGCTGATTACTTTTTTCCCAAGGTTCTGCAATTGTTTCGAAAGTTCGTATCCTATTCCTTTTGACGCCCCTGTTACAATCACGACATCCACAAAATCATTCCCCTTCCGTATATGCGTGTACCCAATGATCAATGTCTTTTGTCAAATTATCTTGAACTTTTTCCTTGAATATGGCCGGATCTTTGAAATCTACCAATGTTGTGCCGAACCATTTGTCAACATTCTCACGTGTCACTGTATAAGATTCGTTTCCAATTAAAAAGTTCACTTTACGCAAATTCCCTATTAGTGTAAAAGCTGCTGTTGAATTATAAACAATCATTTGCTTAATCGTTTCCTCAGTAACATTTTCATCCAGATCATATTCAACAATCAGTAGATGCTTCTCTGGTTTCAATTCAATTGAACCTCTATAGTTATTTAAAGGTAATGCATTAAATAGTTGTGAAAGATTTGATGCATCGCCCATATAAGGATTTTTAAATGAAGTAACTTTTTCGAAATCATGGGTTAGCGGATCTTGTTGCATTTTTTCTTCACCCATTCTAACTTTATTGGGTACTTCAACAAATTGAATCCAAATAAATAAGGCTACCCCAATTATTAAAACAAGGATTAACATAATTTTACGTTTATCCATTTTTGTCACCACTTTTCAACAAGTATATTTCAATTATTACAAGTATATCATTTCGGTTACAGAAAAGAAATTCTCTTTTTCTACTATATGTTTTTTTATAAAATAAACAACAAATTATTTTTATCCGAAAAAAAAGCGGGTTAACCGAATAACGGCTAACCAGCTTATTATTAATCAAGTATTTTTATTTTAACTTGTTTTCGACCCCATTTGTAAGCATCACTTTTCGACGGGATGAAAACATCGATTTTGTTTCCTTTTATCGCGCCGCCAATATCACCAGCGACTGCGTAGCCATATCCTTCTACATGCACTTTAGTGCCTAACTTGATAACTGAAGGATCTACGGCAATTACTTTTAAATCTGGATTTGCTCTTAAGTTGATACCTGTTTTGGTTATTCCTGAACATCCGTTACAATAAGCTGTATAGGCTGTTGCTGTCACGGTAAATTCCTTTGTTGCTTTTTCCGAAGTTGAACGGGATGGTGTTTCGACCTTTTTGCTCGCTTTCGCTATTGCTGGTTTTTTGGCTGGTGTTTCTGTAGCCTTCGCAGTTGATGTTTTAGCCGAGCTCCCTATCGATTCCACTGTAAGCTTTTGGTTCGGATAAATAAGGGTTGATGTCAAATTATTCTTTGCCATCAGGTCTGCAATCGAAACGTTATGCATGTTGGCGATTCTATAAAGAGTATCACCTTTTTTAATTGTATATTCTTTTGCTTTCGATGCTTTCGATACTTCTGAAATATTAAGTTTTTGGTTTGGATAGATGACTGTGGACTGTAAATTGTTCCATTCTTTTAAGTCACCTACACTAACATTATTCGAAATGGCAATTTCGGATAATGTATCACCTTTTTCAATCGTATATGTTGAGGATGATGCTGAGCTTTCACTCGCACCAAATGCCACTAAGCCTGCTGAAACTATAAACATTGTTAAAATCTTTTTCAAAAACTCATCTCCTATGTTTTTTTAGTCTATGTTCATACTAACAGGCGATAATTACACGGACATTACAAAATACTGCTTTTCTCATTACAAATCGCTACCCAAGTATTACAAGGAAGGAGATGAAAGACTATGAATCATTTAGTAATTCGACAGGCAACAGCAAAAGACACCAAAATGGTTACCTCAGTACTCGTTACTAGCCAGTGGTTTACCTATATAGGCCTCTACTCTCAACGATATATTCAAAATCTGATCGACCTATATTACAATGAAGAGAGAATTAAAGATGAAATTACTTCGATTAATGAAAAATGGAATGGCTATTTTGTAGCTGAAAAAGAAGGGGAAATCATAGGTGTGATTGGAGGGGGTATGATTACCAAGACTGCTGGGGAGATTTATGTCTTTTATATGGACCCGAACTATCGAGGTTTTGGCGTAGGTACACGACTACTCAATTTTTTCACTAAGGTACAGAAATATTCATACGGCGCAAACGAACAATGGGTTGCTGTTGCAAAAGGTAATCATTACGGCATTCCTTTCTATGAAGCACGCGGTTTTATCTTTCAACACGAAGAATTTGCCTACGGAACTTCCGCAGATGACCGCGATATTGCACAGAAATACAAAAGACAAATCTAAGAAAGAGGGATCATCATGATTGAAATAAAAGGTAGACATAATACTGCGATTGTCTATACTGATGAAATTGAAGAAAGTGCAAAACAGCAAGTTTATGATTTATGCAATCAAGCGTTTCTACAAGATTCAAAAATACGTATGATGCCTGATTTACATGCTGGAAAAGGATGCACAATCGGAACGACAATGACGATTAAAGACAAAATCGTCCCGAACTTTGTAGGTGTTGATCTTGGTTGTGGCATGATTTGCGTCAAATTGGATGTTCAAAAAGAGACGATTGACTTCAAGAAATTAGATCGTATCATTCGTCAAAATGTACCGAGTGGGATGAAAATCCGAAAAAAAGCACACCGCAATGCAGATGTTATTCCTTACGATAAGATTATTGCTCCTATTAATGAAGGAAGAGCCCGTGGGAGTATTGGTACACTCGGCGGCGGCAATCACTTTATAGAAGTAAATGAAGGTGAAGACGCGAGTGTTTACTTAGTCATTCATTCTGGCAGTCGTAATCCTGGCAAACAAATATCAGATCATTATCAACAGGTAGCGGTTGACACAAACATAGATTCTACACTGACCAAAGATATGGCTTATCTTGAAGGGGAAGAAATGCAGAATTATTTACACGATGTGAATATCGCTCAGCAATATGCAGCACTTAACCGGAAAACGATGGCTGAAGTTATTATGAGAGGTATGGATTGGAATACGGTTTCTGAATTCGACACAATCCATAATTACGTCGATATCGACAATATGATTCTTCGAAAAGGCGCGATTTCAGCCCAAGATGGCGAAGTTGTTATTATCCCGATGAATATGCGAGATGGTTCTTTAATTTGCCGAGGTAAAGGAAACCCAGATTGGAACTATTCGGGTCCACACGGAGCTGGTAGAATTATGAGTCGTTCACAAGCAAGGCGTGAAGTGAACTTGACGGAATTTGAGGATACAATGAAAGATGTGTGGAGTACTTCCGTCACAAAATCTACAGTTGACGAGTCCCCTTTCGCCTATAAGAAAATGGACGATATTGTGAAACATATCGGAGAGACTGTTGAAGTGTTAGAAGTCATTAAGCCCTTATATAATTTCAAAGCAAGTAAATAATCGTAGAACTAGGTGAACTTTTTGACAGCTATTTTTGGGTACATTCAAGAAATGCTTCCTTATATGATAATTGCACTTCCCTTTACCATGATTTACCGCTTTTTTTACAATAAAATCCGCAACAAAGAGGTTAATCTATTTCATGAAGCCGGAGTGATTATTTTTTGTCTTTTCATGATTGCATTATTTTCCCAAACAATTTTGACACGATTTTATACCGGTCCCGAGGTTACTCGCTCATTTTCTAATATCAACTTGGTCCCCTTTCGCGTTTTTCAAGATAATTACTATGCCATTACTGAACTCAATTATTGGCAACCATTTATCATCAACTTTTTGGGAAACATCTGTATCTTTATGCCAATTGGTTTTCTTATCCCGTTATTATGGGGCAAGTTTAACCGATTTTGGAAAGTTGCTTTAATTGGCGTGTCCACTTCGCTGTTTATAGAAGTAACACAACTCTCACAAGCTCGGAGTAGTGATATCGATGATTTATGGTTGAATACATTGGGCAGCATGCTTGGGTACGGATTTTACTATTTTTCGAATAAAAAACAGCCACTAGTAACTCAAAAATTCAAGAGGTGATTAACATATTTAAAGCAGTAACTTTGCATACCAATCAATTGAACGAGTTGAAAGATTTCTATCAAAACACTTTGGATATGTTTGTGGTTGACGAAAGCATTGATTGTTTTACGTTAAAAATCGGAAGATCTGTTTTAACCTTTAAAGAGAGTCCCCTTCCTGCCACCTATCATTTTGCATTTAATATTCCCGGCAATCATATGTCCGAAGCAAAAAAATGGTTACAAGCCCGCGTCAAGCTGAACCAGGAGGATGGTAACGACGAAATTTATTATAAAAGCTTTAATGCTGATGCTATATACTTCGACGATCCTGCTGGGAATGTTGTTGAGTTTATAGGACGGAGAACTAACTACAGTGAAGCTGACTTTGCGATTAGCTCGCTATTGGATATTAGTGAGATGAGTATAACGACTCCCCATGTCCTTGAGGTTGCAGAAAAAATTCAAGAACTCGGCGTTACGAGTCGTAACCATAAAACGGTTGAAGCAGACTCACTGAACTTTTTAGGTGAAGATGATTCCTACATGATTCTGGTTCCACCAAAAAGAAGATGGTACTTTTCCACTCAGATTAGTGAAACATTTCCGTTAGAGATTATACTTTTAAATGGTCACTCCATTTCGATAGATAAAAACGGAATAATAAATAGGTAGATAGTTGTACTGTTAAACCTGTATACTATAAGAAATGCCTAAACTGGAGGGTGCTAACAAATGCCAATACCTTCTGATTATTCAAAGCCGAAACGGAAGACGGCGAAAGAAACTGCTTTCAATCAAATTCAACAGTGGATTATTGATGGGACGTTGCAACAAGGTGAAAAATTGTATGATAAAGAACTAGCTTCCGCACTGGGTATTAGCAGGACACCTGTACGTGAATCACTGCAACTTTTAGAAACGCAGGGTTTTGTGGAAATGTTCCCGGGAAAAGCGACGCAAGTAACTTCAGTTAATAAAGAATCGATTACAGATCTGTTACCGCCGCTTGCTGCACTTCAAGCATTATCTGCGGAGCTTGCAATCCCTAATTTGACTCAAGACCAATTAACACTACTTGAAGATACAAATAACCATTTTGCTGAAGTCATTGAATCAGGGGATCATTTTTCCGCGTTAAAAATCGATGAAGAGTTCCATCAAATCATTGTTGATGCTGCAAATAACCCCTATATTTTTACGATTGTTGATTCTCTCCAAGCCCATGTTCGAAGATTATTTTTCCATAACTCGATCGTACTAACAAGTAGTTCAATTGATGAACATAATAAAATTATTACATTAATGAAAGAACAGGACATAGAGAATGTTTCAACTGCCATGCGTAAAAACTGGTTGCGTACTGCTGAAAAATTTCATTTGTCGAACGCTGAATGAAATTTTAACAGCGCCTATCGATTTTCTACAAATTAAAAAGTATGAGCGGAAAATTTCCGCTCATACTTTTTTCACCTTTTAAGCGTGCACGCTAGACATTTTAAACATACGGGCGATTATCCCAGTTACCAACATAATAACTAAGACTGGGATTAACCAACCAAGTCCTTCCTCGTACAGCGGCAATACACTTTTATAGAAGTTAACGATTGCTTCTAACCAAGGGAAATAATCGATTTCTAATGTCTGACACAGTGTTTTTAATCCATCAATAATACTAATCATAAACGCAACTGCAGTTGCTGCAATATAAACGATCCGTGAGTGATTAAATAACGGCGATGTGAATGTCAATAACATTAAAACAACAGCAAGTGGATATAAGAACATTAAAACTGGAACTGAATATGTAATAATGTTTGTCAATCCAAAGTTTGAAACGACCAGACAAAATGTTGAAAAGATTATTACGAATACTTTATAACTTATTTTCGGGAAAAGCGTGTGGAAGTATTCGCCACAAGCAGTGATGAGTCCAATACTTGTCGTTAGACATGCAAGTACAATAATTACACCTAGCATGACCGAACCAAATGTCCCCATATAATGTGTAGACGCTCCACTTAGGACAGGTCCTCCGTTTTCCATAAAACCAAGAAGTTGGGTACTTGTTGCACCTAAATAGGCGATTCCAACATATATAATTGCAAGGAATAATGTTGCAACAGCTCCAGATTTAGCAGTAGCCTTTAGAATATCTGTCTTATTTGTAACACCCAATGCTCGAATTGCTTTTATCACAATAATTCCGAAAACTAACGACGCAAGTGCATCCATCGTATTGTATCCTTCTGTAAAGCCCTTCATAAATGGCCCGGTAATATAATCACCTTGTGGTGAGCCAATTGCACCCATTGGTTTCAGGATTACTAGGATGAGTAATACGAAAATTAGAATAATAATCCCCGGGGAAAGGTATTTACCTACCGTATCAACAATTTTGGCGGGGTTTAGTGATAGCCATAACGTAATTCCAAAAAACAGTAACGTGAAAATTAGTAAAGCAATTTGTAAATAATCTTCACCGATATAAGGTGCAAATCCGATGTCAAATGCAACAGCACCTGTACGAGGGGCTGCAAAAAATGGCCCAATCGTTAAATATAAAAGTGAAGTGAATATGACTCCATAGATTGGATTAATTCTACTCGCTAGGTCTTGTAAGTTTCGGCTTCCCGAAAATCCCATTGCAAGAATTCCTAGAAAAGGCAATCCTACACCAGTTATTAAAAATCCAATAACAGCTATCCATAAACTTTCTCCAGCATATTGTCCGAGCTGTGCTGGAAATATGAGATTCCCTGCGCCAAAGAATAAAGCGAACAGCATGACGCCAATGAGAAGATATGACGAGAATTTAATTTTTGTTGGTTCCATAATTTTTGTTCCTCCTAAATTTTTCAGCTTTGCTATATGCAATATATCGCTGAAGATAATACTACTCCCCTTTGTGAAATAATTCAATATGTTAATGTATAGTAACTTGTTCCAATTTTCTCTTTTTGCTCATTATTAATAAAAAAAATCCCAATTGCATTCTTTACATAGTGCAATTGGGATTCTTCTATTATTTTAATAGAAACTTAGTGTGACTGTGGCCTTCTCTTGATTTTCTCACTTCGAGGATTGCCGGGAAAGCTGCTTTTAATTCTTCAACATGTGAAATAACGCCGATGACACGTCCTGATTTTTGTAAGTCTATCAATGTATCGATTGCTTTATTCAATGATTCTTCATCCAAAGAACCAAAACCTTCATCGATAAACATCGTATCAATGGAAACCGCACCTTGAAAACTTTGAATAACGTCCGCCATTCCTAGCGCTAAACATAAAGATGCGTTAAATTTCTCTCCACCAGACAGTGTTTTTACATCACGCGTTTGACCCGTGTAGGCATCATTCACATCAAGGCCCAAACCGCTTTGTCTCCCCCGAACTTCCTGGCGATCACTGCGAATTAATTGGAATTGGCCATTCGACATTTCCCTTAGTCTTTCATTTGCTGATTGTATAATTTGCTCTAGATATTCAATTTGAATATAACGTTCAAATGATAATCGTAAGTTGTTATGTCCACGAACAACGTCGTAAAGATTTGAAATTTTTCCATAGGTTTTATTAAGTTGATCTATTTTTAGTGATGTGTCATGAATTTTATCTTTTAATCTTATGATTGTTTTTTCAAAGTCTAGTGAACGATTATATTCTTGATAGGCAGTTTCGTAAGCCACTTTCAATTCACTCAAAGTTTTTTCGAGTGCTAGTAAATCCGTTATTTCCTGCCCTTCCAACTGCTTCGCCAATTCTTTCATAGCCTCACGTACAGCATAGTATTGTTGTTTGAAATCATCAATTTCGTTTTTCAATTGTATACGTGATGCCTCGTCCATTTTGGCTTCCAGATAAGCTGCTTCGGTTTGGAATTCGGATTTTTCTAGTGCTTCTTTAAATCTTTGTTTGGCGTTACCTTTTTTCATCTCTACTTCCACAAGTGCTGTTTTGGCATGAGTTTCTGCTGATTTGCTAGCAGAGAGTTGATTTCTGCTTTCTTCTCGCAATTTTTGAATGGATTCCCAAGCGCGATCTATTTCACTTTTTTTGGTATTAAGTGCATGAATTCTTTGTTCTAATACACCTAGTTCTCGAACATCTTCAGGAATTGAATTTAACGTGTGATTGAAAATCGCTTGTTTGGTTTCAAGCGAAGCACTACTTTCAAGAAATGCTCTTTCCAGTTCATGTTTAGCTGTAGCCAATTCATCTGCTATTTTACTTTGAACGGCTAAGTTTTCTTTTAATTTCGAGAGTTGAATTCTAGTTTCACGTAGTTCTTTTACTTCATCTTCCAAACTATTTTTCAATTCATGCAGCTTGTTGCTTGCTTCGTCAATGGAGTCAATTTCCAGTTCGAGGCGCACAAGGTTTTCGTTCATGGCAGTTAACTGGTTAAGAAAACTCTGGTAGTTTGCATCGGCAGTTCGGTAGTCGCTTTCAATCTTCGCCAGTTGCTTACTTGCAACCTCCAACTCTTCTTTGGTGACTGATACTTCACCACGATGTGCTTTATTAGGATGATCCTTACTTCCACAAACGGGACAATTCTCGCCGTCGTGAAGCATTTCTGCCAATGTTGCCGCTTCATGATTCAACCAGTCCTGTGCCATTTCTCCATATTTTTTCTGATAAGATTTATAGGCAATTTCATGATGACTTTTTTCTTTTTCTAGCTTTGAAACGCGCTCTCTCATCGAGATGAATTCATTCACAACACGACATTTTCCAGTTGTATTCGTTAACAAATCTACTTTGTCATCATAGGGAATGAGTCGTTTCTCTAATTCTTCAATAGTAGTTTTAAGGGCAGTTACAATTTTAGTTTCACTCGTAGAATTCTCAGTCGTTTCGGTTAATGTATGTTGAATTTTATGTTGTTCATTCTTACTAATTGAAAGTGCTTCTTTTTTTGAAGCTAATTCCTTCACCTTAGGAAGCGTATCATTTAAACGAATTAGACTTTCTGTTATTTTTTCTCGCTCAGGTTTTTTCGCTTCCTCTTCATGAAACTGCGTTTCAATTTTCACTAGTTCTTCTGATAACATCTGAACTCGCTCAGATGCTTTTTTAAGATGAACAGTCTTTTCTTCTAGTTCTTTTTTCAATTCCGCATACTGGATTTCGATTTGTTCAATAGCCGTCGCACGCTCTGCATTCCCAAGTTGTTTTGACTTCTTTTCCAAAATTGGAATTTGCTGTTTAAGCGCTGCATAACGTTGCTTTCTTTTCTCCAACTCAATCAATTGGTCATTCATATTCTTCGCGATATGGTATTGTTCCAACATTTTCGCATGGCTTTTATTAGCAGTTACATATAAGTTTTGATCGTGAATCGTTTTTTCTTTATAGTACTGTAATTCATCTTCAAGTCCGTCTACGATTTGATTTGCATTGTAGTAGTCCGTTCTTAACACTTCAAAAATCGCGGAATCTCTTTTTGGTAATAGTGACGGGATTTGTTCTATTAAACTTGTTCTTTTTTGCTCTTCAGCTTGCAACATCGCCTTCGCTTCATCTTGTTTACCTTTTAAGCGTACAACAATTTCTCGGTAAGGCTCAGTTCTGAATATTTTACGCATAATGGTTTCTTTGTTTTCCGTGTCAGAGGTGAGGAATTTTCTAAATTCGCCTTGGGGCAACATGACAATTTGACTAAACTGCGCTTGTGTAAATCCAATTAATTCTTCAGCCTTTTTATTGATTTCCGAAACGATTTGTCGATCGACAATCGGAATTTCTCCGTTCGAGGTTTGTTCATAAAACTCGCAGCTGGCCGAAGTTTCTGTTTTGTTTCCTTCTTTTACATACGGAATTTGCCTCATAATTCGATACGTACGGCTGTGAATTTGAAAGGTTAGCTCGACTGTGGTTTGTGTATCATTATCGGCAAAGTCACTTCGCATCGCACGAATATCCGTCCGGTCTTCTCCGCTTGCTTGACCGTATAACGCAAAGCAGATACCATCAAATATTGTTGTTTTTCCCGAACCTGTTGCACCAGATATAACAAATAATCGGTTATCCTTAAGCTCTCTGAAATCGACTGTTTCGGTTCCTTTATAAGGCCCAAACGCTGTCATGGTCAGTTTAACTGGTTTCACTGTCACCCCTCCTCCCGGTTCATGACTTCATATAGAACTTCTTCAAATAAGTTTTTCGTTTCTTCATCAACTGTTTCGCCAATCATTTCTTTATAAAATCCAGTAAATAGCTGGATATCGTCCATTTTGCCACGTTCTGTTTTTGTTTCTGTGTCCATGCTCTTAGTCGGCATTAACATCTTCCGTTCAACATGCATCGCATTTGGATAGACCGACCGAATCTTTTCCATTGGAAATAAAACCGGTGTCTCGTCAAGAAGTTTTACAAATACGTAATCCTCGCTAATTGGATGTTTCTGTATTTCTTCAATGGTGCCTTCAACTGTACGCATATCTCGATTCGGGATCAATTCACGTTTTTCAACAGTAGCATTTCCTTCATGGTCTAATTCCACGATGAAAAAACTTTTCTTATGATTCTCTTCAGAAATTGAATATTTAAGCGGCGATCCTGCATAATAAATGGTTTTATCCAACACATAGTGGGCTTGATGCAAATGACCGAGCGCTGTGTAATGGAATTTCTCAAACAAATGCGCCGAAACGTATTCCGCTCCTCCAATCGCAATTGGCCGTTCTGAATCACTCGTATTCTCTTCACTTTCCCCGTGCGGCGTGACAAAGGCATGCCCAACAAAAACATGACGTGCTTTGTCGTCCATCTTTTCGTAAATGCCCTCTGTGATTTTCTTCATAGCATCTTGATGATTAGAAATTGTTTCATCCGCGTGGAGATGTTTAATCACAGATGGATCCGCAAACGGCACAAGGTGAAAATGGACTTCGCCGAATTCGTCCTGTAAAACGACTGGTTCAATTACTTTCGACACTTGACCTGCAATAAAGTACCCGTTCTTCTGCATAAGACTACTACCAAAATGAAGGCGTCCCGGGCTGTCATGGTTTCCTGCGATTGCAATGACTGGTATTTTCATGTCTATCACAATTTTCTCCAGTACTTCATCAAGTAATGCCACCGCTTCTGTTGGCGGAACCGCCCGGTCATACAAATCACCCGCAATGACAATCGCATCAGGCTTCTCTATTTCTATCGCTTCGATAAATTGGTTTAATATAAACCGTTGTTCGTCCGTCATATAAACCCCTTGAACAAGCTTGCCCAAATGCCAATCCGCCGTATGGAAAAATTTCATAGCTTACTTCCCCCTTTTGTTACTCTTTCTTACTACTTTACAGTAAAATCGTCCAAAAATGAATTCCTTCTATCTTTCCTCCTATTTCCAACCAATAATTTGACCTTCTAATTCCTATATGCTTATACTTAATAGAATCCAATTTCATAAGATCCACCACTAGGGGTGCTCGATAAAGAGCTGAGACTGGCGAATGAATGCCTAAACCCTTTCAACTTGAACCAGATAATGCTGGCGTAAGGAAGAGGTGACGACGTATAAAATTCTACCCGTCTATTATCGGGGATAAAAATTTGACTGTCTACAACCCACTTCTTTTTCAAGGAGTGGGTTTTTTAATTGGGAAAAATTCTTAGGGAGAGTGTTAGAAATAAAGTTCACTGACCGCTTGCATGAGAAGACATTACCGATTTGGAGACAGAATCATAATCATCCATTTGTAAAAGGAATTGGCGATGGGACAGTTGATCAAGAAAGCTTCCGATTCTACATGGTGCAGGATTACTTATATTTAATCGATTACTCAAAGGTTTTCGCAATCGGCGCTGTGAAAGCTGATGATGTTGAAACGATGGGGAAATTTGCTAGTTTACTGGAAGGTACATTGAATACGGAGATGGCGCTTCACCGAAAATACGCAGCAAGATTTGGCATTTCAGAAGATGAACTTGAGAATGCAAAGCCATCCCCTATTGTCCTTGCCTACACCCATTACATGCTGCATGTCAGTCAAAAAGGAACGCTTGCGGAAGTTGTCGCAGCTGTCCTCCCATGTGCTTGGAGTTATTGGGAAATCGGAAAAGAACTAAATGCGATCCCAGGGGCGGCAGATCATCCGCTATACGGCGACTGGATTCGCATGTATTCTTCTGAAGCATTCGGTGAACTAGCAGGTTGGTGTATCGATTTAATGAATGAAGTCGCAGAAGGAAAACCTGAACATGAGCTACAAAAACTTGAGGAAATCTTTTTAAATACGACTCGCTTTGAATATATGTTCTGGGATATGGCGAACAACAAACAAATGTGGCCAGAAGTTGTAGGCGTTGAAACTGCTGATGTTGGAATTTAATAATGTCTCGTTTGGTTATGATGAAAAAATGGTACTGGACGAACTTTCATTTACAGTTCGTCCAGGTGAGTTTATTTCAATCTTAGGTGTAAGTGGTTCTGGTAAAAGCACGATTTTCCGCCTCGTCACGGGCCTCGATAAGCCACAAGCGGGTGATATCACTCTTGAGGGTAATAAAAATGGGGATCGGTTAGGAAAAGTAGGCTATATGCCACAACAAGACCTCCTTCTGCCGTGGCGAACCATTTTGGAAAATGCCTTTTTCCCCCTTGAAATTAAAGGAATTGATAAACAAACTGCCTATAAAGAAATAAAATCATTGTTGCAAGAGTTTGGGTTAGAAGGGACCGAAGATCAGTATCCATCTGAGTTATCAGGTGGCATGAAACAGCGCGTTGCCTTTTTACGCGCTGTTCTTTCAGGAAATCCTTTGCTACTCCTTGATGAACCCTTTTCTGCACTTGATGCGATTACGAAATTATCGATGCAAGAATGGTTACTCGAGCAATGGGAAAAAAGAAAGTCAACAATTCTATTCATCACACATGATGTAGACGAAGCATTATTTCTCTCAGATCGTATTTTTTTATTGAAAAATATACCTGTTACTGCTATTGAAAAAATCTCAATTCCACTACCACGAGAACGAACGCGTAACGATTTGCATCGACCTGACATGTTGGAATTGAAAGAGCAGTTGCTTAGTACGCTACGGAGTGAGGTTTCTTTATGAGAAATACAGCATCTTTATTGATCGTAATCTTGTTCTTTGTCCTTTGGGAAATTTGCGCACGGACGATTGATAAAGCGTTTATTCTTCCGTCCCCTGTTCAAATTTTAGTTCGCCTTTGGGAATTAAAAGATGTTCTATTTTTAGTCCATTTGCCTGTGACTCTATTGTCAATTGTCATCGGACTTATGCTTTCAATCATTTTGGGTATTGCAATTGCAGTTTGGATGTCTTTAAATGCTAGTGTACAAAAAGCAATCTATCCGATTTTAATCGCATCTCAAATGGTGCCGGTGATTGCGCTTGCACCGATTTTCGTACTTTGGTTCGGCTACACGATTTGGAGCAAAGTCGCCGTCGCTGTATTAATCACCTTTTTTCCCATTACAGTGAATACCTTTGATGGGTTGTCTTCCGGAAAAAGGGAAACTAAGGAATTATTTTTAACAATGGGGGCTACGAAAAAAGATATATTCTTGAAGTATTCTATACCCATTGCACTTCCCCACTTCTTTTCAGGATTAAAAGTCGCTGTCACGCTAAGCGTCATCGGTGCAGCCATTGGAGAATGGTTAGGCGCCCAAGCAGGACTCGGGTATTTCAGTCGTCGCATGATGACACAATTTGACGGGGCGGCGGTATTTGCACCGATTTTCGTTCTAACCTTTGTTGGAATTCTATTATTTGTTTGTGTGACTTACATTGAAAAACGCATGTTAAATTGGAGGACAAAAAGTTGAAAAATCTTAAACTGATTTTAGGTAGCATCCTGCTTTTATTCGTATTAAGTGCTTGTAATAATGATGAAACAGAAAAAGTGAGTATTATGCTCGACTGGTATCCGAATGCTGTACATAGTTTTCTTTACGTGGCTGAAGAAAAAGGCTATTTCGAAAACGAAGGAATTGAAGTGGATATTCAGTTCCCGGCTAATCCTACAGATCCGATTAACTTAGCGGCCGCTGGGAAAGTGACGATGGGCATCACATATCAACCAGATGTTATCATCGCGAAAACAGAACAAGATATTGCGGTGAAATCGGTAGGCGTACTTGTTCAGTCCCCACTCAATCATTTAGGATTTTTAGAAGAGAGTGGCATTACATCTCCGAAAGATCTTGAGGGAAAAACGATTGGTTTCACTGGAATTCCACTTAACGAAGCAATGATCGAAACGATGATGGAAACAGATGGTGCTGATTTCAACTCGGTTACAATGGTCGATGTCGGATTCGAATTAAGTTCATCCATCGTTTCTAAAAAAGCAGATGCAGCTATCGGCATGTTCATCAATCACGAATTTCCAATGTTGAAGTATGAAGGATACAATCCTGGACATCTAGATCCAACAGATTACGGGGTCCCCTCATTTTACGAACTAGTAGTCGTAACGAGTGATGATACATGGGCTAAAGAACAAGATAATATTAAAGCTTTTTGGCGTGCAGCAACAAAAGCCTTTGAGGACATCGAAAACAATCCAGATGAAGCACTAACGATTTTGTTGAAACATCAGGATAAGGCGAACTTTCCTTTAATAGAAGAAGTCGAAAAAGAATCGCTATCCATTCTGCTTCCGAAGATGAAATCTAATGGTAAATTTGGCGATCAGGATGCAGAAGTATGGGAAGTCACTGCGGATTGGATGGAAAAAGCAGGATTACTCACGAAAGAACCTAACTTGGATGGAATTTTTGTTAATGTGAGAGATTGAATCTATTTTGCGGCCGTTTTTCAAGGTGTTATTGTCGTATAGGTGTAGCCTAGAGTTTATGCTCGTTGCGCTTCGGTTTTTGCTCGTTGCGTGGTTCGTTGTGCTCGTTGCTCGCGGGTTTATTTCCGTAACGGGCTTGAAGGCTCAAGCTTATATGTTTAAATCAAAAAACTGGCAACCACCTTAAAAAAGTGGTTGCCAGTTTTATGGTTAAAAATCAGATAAAGGAACAATCTCCCCTGTTACCGCATTAACGCCTTCCGCTGCATCAAGTAATCCGCATAAAATATACTTTTCCGTAACGGAATCATATACATACGTCGGTGTGAGCGAAATGTAGGAGACTAACTTTTCAAATGCATCTTCATGCGAGACAACTGCTTTTTCGGCAGGTGCGAATGTATCGAAAATCTCGAACACTTCCCCGTTATCTACGTAATTTATTAAAGTCATTGTTTCTGGGTCGATTAAAACGACGACTTGACGGTTAAAGACAGACGATGTTGTTTCATCCATAATACAAGTTGCTTTGATAAAATGTTCAAGTCGTTGGAGTGTTTCAAGTTTCCATATACCGGATTCTTCTGGAAAATCTGAGCGAAACACGTCGCGGACGATAGCTTTAGATTGTTCGATTTGATCTGCTGTCACAACTAGTTTTTCTGCAACATCTTTGCCTTCCAGAGCATCCTCAACAGTTGCTTCTGAAAGTGAATCGATTTGCTTGCGCACCAGTTCTCCTGTTAACGGTTCAGTCCATTCAATGACCTCGTCTACTTTAACTTCCAAACGTTCGTGTTCTAAAAATGGAATGCTACGCATCCCGTCCAAAGTTACATAAACTTCTTCCATTGCATAGACCGGTACGAATCTTTTTTCAGCCTCAAAAGGGAAATTCACTAATTGCAGTTGTCCAGTTACAAATGGTTCAATTTCTTCAAGCGTCAATGTGAATTCTGTTTCCACAAGGTCTTCATTAGACGGAATTGGATCATATAATTGATAAGACGTTAGTTTCCCTTCGTTATCAAATTCAACTTCAATCATTCCAGCTGGTGTAATTTCAACTTCTCTGATATTCGGGCTGAATTGAAAACCGTTTTCGAGAACGTCTGTCTTCACAAAATTTTCGCTATATATTAAGCCGGTTTCAGATTCAATCCAATTCCCGACTTCTTGTTCTGTTTTATTCGGGAAATGAGTTTTTGTGGCAAATGATTTACCATCTACAAAAATAACGCTTTCAATAATTTCTTTCTGAATACTATATTCCACAATCGCTGTGCCTTCAGGATTTATATCTTCTTCATATTTCCCAGAAATCACATTCGGGAAAAATTCCATATTGAATTTATAATACGCTTCCCCTGTACCATTTCTTTCTTTATGTATTGAGAACGTTTCTAATTCGTAATTGTCCAGACCCAATTTCACTTTCACTTCATCGGCAATCTTTTGTAAACGCTTATCCATGTCGTCACCTTTTTCATATGTAGTAGAAAAAAGCTGAATGCATATAGCAATCAGCTTTTTATATTATTTATAATACACTTTATCTACATTGTATTTCGCGTACTGTGTGTTAATAATATAGGTTTCTAAAATATCGCGTTCCATTGGTTCCTCAACGAATAGAATCTCAATTTTATTTACTTCTTCGCGGTGGTTTTTAAGCGGTGAGACACTATCATCAAAATGCTTACGTACACGTTGACGAAGTTTACGCGCTTTACCTACGAAAAGTAATTCATCTTTATGATTATAAAATAAAATAAGTCCACCTTTATCACGTGGTATTTCATGAAGATCGATAAAACCATACACAGGCTTTATTTTCGGTGCATCGGTGTTCTCATCTTGTTTTCGTTGAATGATTGTTAAGTCTGGTTTTGGTACATTGATTGTAATCAATTCACTTTCACGTCCTCTTCTATTCTAGAGCTAAATATTACCACAAAACGCTGCGAAAAGCGAAGGTCAGCAATCAAGAACTTGTACTGGATAATAATTGGTTCAATTTCTCTATGAGTTCTTTGGTTTCTTCATGACTTTTCAAATTCGACATCATTCCCTGTATGACTGCTTTGCGATAATCTTTTCCCACAAGTTCTTGTTCAATCACTTCTAAACTAATCAATATATCTTCGTCAGATACGATTTGTTTCAATAAATCAATGTCTTTCAATAACTCTTTAGTAGTTATCATCGTGTTACTACCATTAACACGATAGCCAATTAGCTGGTCAGACTTTAAGAACGGTTCCGATAAACCTTCCACAATTGAATCCGTTCGATTTACGATATAAGCCCCTAGTTCGACATAATTCAATTCATCTTTATTAAATACGATAATTTCAATATACCCTTTAATGAGCCCACTCAATAAAACGAGGAGATCAGGCATATGTTTTTGAATATCGTCTCCATAGACATCTAGAAGAAGTTTTTCCTGCATCTCATATGTGTGTTGTCGCAATTCATTTATTAACCCAAGCATTTCCACGTTGCCCGGGCTTGTCTGTTCTCGCATTTGCATCAAAATAAAATCCGAGTAACGGGCAATTTCTTCAAATTGGACACTAAAAAATAACTCGAACCTTTCCCTAGTACCAACATCTAGATCAAATAAGCTGCCCATTCTTTCAATTAATTTATCACTAAAGTATTCGAAAATCGAAAACAACAGACTCTCTTTCGATTTAAACGAAAGATAAAAAGCACCTTTGGAAATACCACAAGCATCTGTAATATCTTGAACTGAAGTCGCAGCAAAACCATTTTCCGCGAATAGTTCGGACGCCTTTTCAATAATTAATACTTTTCTTTTTGTCACATTTAACAGCCCCTAAGCCCATTGATCATCTAAAATATCGTTATACTCGACCCGTGACTGACCGGTCAATTTATATAGTAAAGCATACATAGTTCCCCGTCAAAAAAATAGTCTTTATCAATGAAGTGTAATCTTTGACAAATGACTGACCGGTCATTTACTATGAATGAGTACATCATTTATTAAAGCTAAAAGCAAGTTTGGAGGTATCTAATTATCGTTCACTGCAATGCATCATTTATCTATCTGGAAACGGACCTAGTTTTCTAGATTATTAAATAGGAGATTGATTATTCTATACGTTGTATCTGATGACTGACTGGTTAGTAATAATGATATCGCAATAGAAGCAATCAGTCAAAAAACATTTTTTGGAGGGTCTTATGAAATCACTTGTAAACTTCGTAATGAAAAATAAGTTAGCGATTTGGCTCCTTACATTCATTATAACAGCTGCTGGCCTTTATTCGGGGACGCAGATGAAATTAGAGACAATACCGGATATAACAATTCCAATCGTAAGTGTCACAACAATTTACCCGGGAGCGACACCTGAACAAGTGGCCGAGGATTTATCGGAGCCGTTGGAAAAAGCAGTTTCAGGTATTACCGGATTCACTTCCGTCAGCTCCACGTCTTATCAAAATGCATCATCACTGCAAATTGAATTTTCCTACGGAACAGACATGGAAAAAGCAGAAATCGAAGTTGAAGATGCGTTAAAGAATGTAACCTTACCAACTAATGCAATGGAGCCAAGTGTTGGTAGAATAAGCATTAATGCTTTTCCAGTTCTCGCAGTGAGTGTTTCTGATAAAGATGCGAATCTTGAAGAGTTAACGATAAAAGTTGAAGAAAACCTTATTTCTGGTATTGAAGCCATCGACGGGGTTTCGAGCGCAACAGCGTCCGGACAACAGATCGAAGAAGTTAGCTTAACTTTCGATCACGAAAAGATGGCATCACTGAATTTAGATGAAGAAACAGTAAAAATGATTGTAAAAGGTTCAGATGTGAAAATGCCATTGGGACTTTTCCAATTTGGTGATTCAGAACAATCAGTTGTTGTTGATGGAAATATTACAACTGTTGAAGATTTGAAAAACATCTTAATCCCAGTAATTCCTGCAGAAATACCAGGGCAAGATGCAATTCCAGGAACGGAAGAAATGCCTGGCCAAGATGAGATAGGCAGTGAGACTCCTGAAGCTGGGCAAAATGCCGAGCTTCCAACAGTTACATTAGGAGAAATTGCAACGATTGAGCTCATCGGAAAAGCCGAATCGATTTCAAGAACAAATGGCGAAGAAGCGATTGCCCTTCAAATCGTCAAAACACAACAAGCGAATACAGTTGATGTTGTCAATGCCGTGAAAGAGCATGTTGAACAGTTCGAAAAAGAAAATGACGGCGTAACCATTTCTACTACGCTTGACCAAGGTAAACCTATCGAAGATTCTGTAAATACGATGTTAAATAAAGCCCTCTTCGGAGCACTTTTCGCTGTATTGATCATCATGTTGTTCCTACGAAATCTCAAGTCGACAGTGATTGCAATTGTATCCATCCCGATGTCACTACTCATCGCGGTTATTTTCTTGAATTTAATGGATATTACGTTAAACATGATGACGCTTGGTGCAATGACCGTCGCAATCGGTCGTGTTATCGATGATTCCATTGTGGTTGTCGAAAACATATTTAGGCGAATGAACCTCAAAACCGAAAAACTGAAAGGAAGAGCACTTGTACGAGAAGCAACACTTCAAATGTTTAAACCCATTACGTCGTCCACACTCGTTACAGTTGCTGTATTTATCCCAATCGGTTTAGTTGGCGGAATGGTCGGCGAATTGTTTATGCCATTCGCATTGACAATGGTCTTCGCACTATTGGCTTCATTGCTTGTAGCCGTTACAATTGTCCCAATGCTTGCTCATACATTATTTAAAAAGCAAATCTATTCTAATGAAGTAAGTGTAAAAGCAGACAAAGGAAAAGGCAAAATGTCTGCTTTTTATGAAAAAGTATTAAAATGGACATTAAATCACAAACTGGTTACCTCTGCAATTTCGATTGCCTTACTGGTCGGAAGTCTATTTTTAGTCCCAGTGATCGGTGTGAGTTTCTTACCAGAAGAAGAAGAGAAGATGATGTACATTACGTACACGCCTGAACCTGGTGAAACACTAGAAACTGTCAACGAAAATGTTGAAAAAGCTGAAAATTATTTGATGGATTTAAAAGATGTTGAAACAATCCAAGTATCTGTCGGCGGTGAAAATCCAATGGCACCTGGCGCCTCTAATGGAGCGCTCATGTTTGTGACATTCGATTCGGATACTGAAGAGTTTACAAAAGTAACAGAAGAAACGATTCTCGAACTCGAAAAATTAGCAACTACTGGCGAATTTAAATCCCAAGACTTTGGAATGGGTGCGAGTAATGAAATAAGCTATTACGTTTATGGAGATAACATTGAAGATATTGAACCTGTTATCAATGACATAGAAAACGTTTTGAATGATGAGTCAGAATTGCGAGATGTTAAAACAAGTTTGGCAAGATCATATAAAGAATATACACTTGTTGCAGATCAAGAAAAACTTACACAATTCGGTCTAACAGCTGCTCAAATCGGCATGAAGTTGAACCCGATGCAACAACGTGAAGTACTTACAAAAATCACAAATGGTGATAACACATTCGATGTTTATATTGATGTTGAACAAACTGAACATAAAACAATCGACGAATTGCTTGATGAAACAGTTCAGTCCCCTTTCGGCATGGAAATTCCAATTTCCGAATTTGTTAAAGTGGATGAAGGAACAAGTTCAGATACAGTTTCCCGTAGAAACGGCAAAGTCTTCTCTAGTGCATCAGCCACTATAACGGCAAAAGACATTGCTAAAGTTTCTGCGAATATTCAAACAGAAGTTGACAAATTAGATATTCCTTCAAATGTAGAAGTGAATACTGCAGGTGTTACAGAAGATATCGAAGAAGCATTTACACAGCTCGGTCTTGCGATGCTTGCTGCAATTGCTATCGTGTATCTCATCCTAGTTGTTACGTTCGGCGGAGGACTTGCACCATTTGCAGTTCTATTCTCACTACCGTTTACTGTAATTGGTGCGTTAGTCGGTTTGCTCATCGCTGGTGAAACAATCAGTGTTTCATCATTGATCGGCGTACTCATGCTTATTGGAATCGTCGTCACCAACGCGATTGTCTTAATTGACAGAGTCATCAATATGGAAAATGATGGTCTATCTACAAGAGAAGCCATATTAGAAGCTGGAACAACTAGACTTCGCCCAATCCTAATGACTGCACTTGCAACAATTGGTGCACTGATTCCATTAGCTATTGGCGCTGAAGGTAGCGGACTTATCTCTAAAGGTCTTGGTATTACAGTTATCGGTGGATTAATAAGTTCAACACTCCTCACACTGATATTCGTACCAATCGTTTATGAGTTCTTAGGTAAGTTTCGGAAAAAGAAATCAGAAGTAGAAATAGATGTAGATTAAATTGAAGGTGCGTGTCACGATGGTTCAGTCGTGACACGTTTTTTGTTAAGCATACTCCCCTTGCATTTTGCAGTGATCTTAAAAGTACTGTTTATAATTAATTTCCAAAAAACATTTGACATTCTGATTTAGGTCGTGTAAATTTATAGTCAATACTTAAAAGCGTTGAAGAGAAAAGTAAAATGTTCGATTTTTTAACAGAAAGCTTCGGTAGCTGAAAAGAAGCAAAAAATCTTTCATTTGAACAATGGCCTCTGAGCTCTGAGTTGAACATGCAGCAACCTGCATAAGTAGATGTCAGCGGGAGTTGGTTCCCGTTACCAAAACCACAGTCTAGAATTCATCATGATAGAATTCTGTACTTGTTGAGGTTGCTTACGAGAGTTCGCAACGAATAAAGGTGGTAACACGAGAGATAATCTCGTCCTTTCAATCGCAGGATTGATTTGGACGGGATTTTTTAATTTCACAAGATTGTTCAGCTTATGAGTAAGTAAATATACACTAGGAGTGTTTTGAAATGACAAAAGGTTTATTAGTTTTTCAGTCAGATTTTGGTAATAGTGACGGTGCTGTAAGTGCAATGCACGGGGTAGCAAACACAGTACAACTCGGTATTCCAATCTTTGAAATTACGCATCAAATTCCTCAGTACAATATATGGGAAGCCTCTTATCGACTGCTTCAGACGATTAGCTATTGGCCGGAGGGAACCGTTTTTGTATCGATTGTCGATCCAGGGGTTGGTTCAGATCGTCGCGCAGTTGTTGCTAAAACTGAAAATGGACAATTTATAATAACACCAGATAATGGCACGCTAACACATGTAAAACAATTTATTGGCATTACGGCAGTTAGGGAAATTGACGAGTCCATTAACCGTCTTCCGAATTCCGGCGAATCTCATACTTTCCATGGCCGTGATATTTTTGCTTATACAGGCGCTCGACTTGCTTCAGAGGTAATTAATTTTGAAGACGTGGGACCTTCATTTAATTCATCCGAGATTATTTCATTACCGCTGAAAAATTCAACGATTTCCGATGAAGTCATCACAGGTAATGTTGATATTATCGACAGACCATTCGGTAACCTTTGGACAAATATCAGTCGTGAACAATTCAGAGAAATTGCAGAGCAACATGGAGATTCTTTCGAAGTAACCATCACAACTGACGGACGTACAATTTACAACAACATCATGACATTTGGCCGTTCGTTTGCAGATTTACATATCGGCGAGCCGCTAGTTTATGTAAATTCACTTGATAATATCGGTATTGCTATCAACCAAGGATCGTTTGCAGATGCTTACCGGATTGGAACAGGGACAAATTGGGAAGTTGTAATTCGTAAAGCCCCTCGTATTGTTTATCAATGAAAAAAGCTTTCGCAGAGATTCAACTCTGCGAGAGCTTTTAAATTTCTATAGTAGATGTATTTTTGAAAAAACCGTTTAATTTTTGCTTTGCTTTATTTTTAATGTCATCATCGATATGTGAAACGACTTTATAGACGGCCGTTGCAATCACTGTCGCATCATCTGCTAATCCAACAACCGGGATGAAATCAGGAATCAGATCGACTGGAAAGATAAGATAACTAAGTGCGCCGACGATAATCAGTTTCGAAGATTTCGGAACGGCTGGATCTTTTGCTGTGTAATACAAGAGCAAACTAAAATAGACAGTCTTTTCCCCTGCCTTTTGCCCAAACTTTAACAACTTACGCCAGAATCTGTTATCCGAGTAATGGTTGTCCATATTTTGAATAACTTCATCTGAATCTATCGTTTTCATAATTTCATCATAATCATTTTTCTTCGACATTTCGAAACCTCCTCTTCAGTAGCCACTTAATTAATAGTACACCGAAATGCATATCATGTCATTCGGTAGCATTTATTCGACCATCAAAAATCAAAGATAAAATTTCTCGACTACATAAGCAATAACTTATATAGTAATCAATATAATAAACATAAATCCACTTAATACATAAGGAAATACCTATGAATCATTCTGGATTACACTTTGCGGTGATGCCGACGATAACTGCCCAGTTACCCCGTCCCATATTACCCGCTAGCATTGGGGCTTTGTCGACCCTGTTCGTGCAATTGGCACTGAAGAAGAAAAGTGGGCAGTCTTTCAGAAGTGTGCGATGACATTGAAAAACGCATTCAAGATTTTGCAAATTCTGGTAAATGAAATGAAAATGTAGAGACAATTATGGGCAAACTTCTGAAATTACACAATCAATGAACCATCTTTGTAATTTGCTTGCACTCAAACGGTTTTCCTTGCACTCATCATCAGTTTGCTTGCAGTTGAAAGTGTTTTCCTTGCACTCAAATGATTTTGCTTGCAAGTTGGGACCTTTCACCCACACGAAAACCGATGCGCAAGCTACTTAACTGATAACTACCGGTCGCTCTCAACGAAAATCATCCAGTAAAAATAAAAATGAGCACTTGAATAAAGGCCTGTTATCGCCTCCCTATTCAGGTACTCATTTTTTAAAAAGTTTATCTAAACTAAAAACTCGCCCATCTGCTGTAAATCCACATTTCCACCAGATAGTACAGCCACAATATTCTTCCCTTTCACATTCAATTTCCCCGAAAGAATGGCAGCGATTGTCACAGCACTAGATGGTTCAATGATTTGTTTTGTACGTTCCACAATAAATTGAAACGCCTCTTTTATCTCAATCTCTGAAACTAGTACAAGATCATCAAGATTTTCTTTCAAAATAGGAAACGTCAAATCTCCTGGCTGAGATGTACGAAGGCCATCTGCAATGGTTAACGTCGCTGGTATGGCCGTAATCTCGCCCGCTTGTAATGACAAAAATGTATCGTTTGCAGTGTCCGGTTCCACTCCAACTACTTTTATCTCCGGATTTAGTTGTTTCACCGCAGTTAAGATGCCGCTTATTAATCCCCCACCGCCAACAGGTACGACAATAGCATCAGCATTTGGAACTTGTTCTAGTATTTCAAGACCCACCGTTCCCTGACCCGCTATGATATACGGATCATCATAAGGCGGAATAAAAACACCGCCATTTTGCTCTGCTATTTCTTTTGCTTTCGGAATTCGCTCAGCTGATGTCGTTCCGCATTTCACGATTTTCCCATTGTAAGCTTCAATCGCCGCTATTTTTACCGCATTCGCATCTTCAGGAACAACGATGGTCGCTGGAAGCCCTAATTGATTTGCCATATAAGCTACTGCCTGCCCGTGATTTCCAGAAGACGCTGCCGTTATATATTTTGCGCCCTCTTTCACGGCTTGCTGAACTTTATTGGCAGCCCCTCGAATTTTAAATGAACCCGTTTTTTGTAAATGCTCTGATTTCAAGAAAACCTGGTTCCCACAGTAGGCATCTAATTGGGCGGAAGTCAGGATGGGCGTGTCATGTATATATTTTTTAATCTGATTTTGCGCGTCCTTTATATCATCCAATGTAACCAAAACGTCGTCCCCCTTTCTGAAGTTCTTATTTACCTTATTCAACATATAATCATTTATAACCCACTCGTGAAAGGATGTAGTTATTGAAGTTCCCTGTTCGTGTAATCACCAAAAAGCTCCCCCATAACTCACCAAATGTAACGGTTTATTTTCCAGCGGTTACTCATTTAAAAAATCCAAATGCGCAAGCGAAAATCAACCATGCCATCGTAACCTTGTTAAATCAAATACTTATTGAACAAAGTTATTATAAACCCGAACTCGTTGAAATGATGGCCTACTATGAGATTAAAAACACTCAGCGCGGCATACTGAGTCTAAATTTGATTGTTTATTCATTCACAGGCGGTGCACATGGCATGACGATCATTAAGTCCCTTACTTTCGATACCGATACTGGTCAACAATATACGTTAAATGAATTATTTAAAGAGGACAGCGATTACGTGAAAAAGCTATCTGAGATTATTGCGATTGATATAAAAAAATGGAATGTCCAATTGCTAGGCGAATTTACAACGATTCGTCCCGATCAAGACTTCTATATTGCCGATACATCTCTCGTAATCTATTTCCAACTTTATGAGATTACACCTTATTATTGGGGTTTTCCTTATTTCCCAATTGCCATTTTAGATATTGCAGATTTAAGGAAACCAGACGGCCCACTTGACACGATGATGGCATTTACTTGAATCGTCAAATTCAACAGTAGATAAGCAAGTATTCAATATTTGTTTAGCCCTGATTTGTGTCGGATATCCACTTCAATACTTACTTTTCCACTAAATAACTGTCGATTTCATCAAGCACCTCTCCTATTTTTCGGTCATTAATAACAACATCCGCTAAATCGTCGAAGTGAGTCGAATCCATATTAATGATCAGTAGTTTCGCGCCATGTTCTTTTGCAATGAGCGGAAATTGATTTGCGGGTGTAACCGTTAACGAAGAACCTAATACGATAAAAAGATCTGCTTTATCGCTTTCTTGAACTGCTTGCATAAATGCATCTTCCGGGAGTTCTTCTCCAAATAAAACTACAGAAGGTCGTAATTTACCGCCACATGTACAATAGAACTGTTCTGATTCGTACATGTCATTCGCGTATTCTTTTTTACAAGACTGACAATGCACTTTCTGCAATGTTCCATGCAATTCGATGACATTTTTTGATCCCGCAACAGTATGAAAACCATCGACGTTTTGCGTGATAATACGCTGGATAATGCCTTCCTCTTCCCACTTGGCTAAAATTTCGTGCCCTTTATGCGGTTTACAATCTTTCACACCAAGAACGCGTTTACGATAGAACTCAAAAAACTTTTCAACATCACGGTTCAATGCATCAGTACTCGCAATATGTGCTGGATTTTCTTGTTCCCAAAGTCCTGTATTCGCAGAACGAAAATCCGGCAGCCCACTCTCCGTAGACATTCCAGCACCAGTATATACAACGATATAATTCGAAGATCTTAATAAATCAATTAACACAAAAAAGTCCCCCTTAGTTTCTAATTCACTTGAACAATTAGTGATTCATCATTATTTCTTGGCGAATTAACAGAAGATGACACTGGATATGCTTCCATTTCTTCACCATCAAATGGGACAAGTAAATTGCCCAGGAAATCAAAGTCTTCAGAATTCGGAGATAGCCATGCCGCCTCGTCTTCAGGTCTAAGAATGACAGGCATACGATTATGAACAGGTTTAACAAGCTCATTAGGCGATGTCGTAATAACTGTGCAGGTGTGAATTGTTTTCCCGTCTGGTGAATTCCACGACTCCCACAAGCCTGCCAAAGCAAAGACTTGATTTGATTTCAACTTAAAACGCATGGGAACCTTGCCATTATCCGTATTTTTCCATTCATAAAAAGAATCTGCTGGAATAATACATCTTTTCTGTTTAAATGCATTTTTATAACTTGGTTTTTCTGAGACAGTTTCAGCTCTTGCATTAATCATTTTATAACCTATCTTTTCATCTTTCGCCCACGGGGGTATCAATCCCCACCTTAAATGGCCAAGCCTGTTTTTTTCGCCATCATTTAAAATGGCAACTACCTGCTGTGATGGCGCGATATTGTAACTTGGAATATAATCGCCCTCTGCAAAAGCCGACTCAATATCAAACCGTTCGACAATATCATAAAATGGTGCAAATAGTGTGAAACGACCACACATCAAAATCACTCTCCTTCATTTCTAGAATGTTTACATTAGTTTATCATTGTTGTACGTTATAGTCACAGCAACTGCTATTTGAAAGGAAGAGATCAATCGATGAAACGCATACTTGTAATTAGTGATATACACGGAGAAGTCGATTTGTTTAGACGATTATTAATGACAGTAAATTACCAACCTGCTCAAGATCAACTCATTCTATTAGGAGATTACGTAGACCGTGGGACAAATTCAAAGCAAGTCTTGGAGAAAGTAATGGAGTTGAAAGCTAGGGGTGCGTTTGTCCTTAAAGGAAATCATGAAGATATGATGATTAAAGCCCTAACGACTGAAGATGAACACGCATGGAAAAACTGGACTAATAGAAATGGTGGAAATAAAACATTAGAAAGCTATGGTTTTGCTGAAAATGAATTCCTTGTTGGTGAAAACAAGCCGTATGTTAAACCAAAGCTACTTAACGGAACACTCGATAGACATCTTGCATTCATTCAAAACCTTGATCATTACATAGAGCTTGAAGACTATATATTCGTTCATGCTGGCGTAGACCCTAGACAGTCGCTAAAAGAAACAGATCCTTATCGATTGATGTGGATTCGTGAAGACTTTCACCAAAATTATAGTGGTCATAAAACAGTTATATTCGGACATACACCCACAAAGTACCTTCATAACAAACATTCCATCTATTTCGGTCAAAATAACGTCATTGGGATTGATGGTTCAGCTGTTTATGGGGGACAATTGAATTGTTTAGAATTGCCAAGCCGAAAAGTATATGCCGTCAAATGAATGATATAATTAACTTTAGAGGTGATAATATGACAAACAAAAAATATGGAGCACTCATATCGAACCAGATTTTCTTTGGAGGGATCGATGCCATTGAGGATGTTCTCGAACAGGAGAATATTGATGTCATTTACGATTTACGTGCAGAAGTAAAAGGACCACTGTCAAGCAAAGTCAGTATCCATCAACCTATTGTCGACGAAGCTGAACATCAAGATGAATCCATCAAGGCTGCTGTCAAAGAAGTAATGGATGCCTATTCCTCAGGGAAAAATGTGTATTTCCATTGTAATACTGGCCGTGGAAGAGCCGGAACCATTGCCGCGGCAACACTACTCGAACTCGGATTAGCTGAAACCGTTGAGGAAGCTGAACAAAAAGCAAAAGAAATCCGCCCTGATATCAATGTACGACCTCAATTTAAAGAAGCGTTAAAGAGAATATACGAAGAATAATTAGAAAAATGCCGAGTTCCTCTAGTCAAAGGAACTCGGCATTCTTTTGTGTAAAACATCATCTATTATTTTCTTTTCATATCTTTTTCAAGCTCTTTTTTCTTTGCTTCTCTTTCAATCTTTGTAAAACGTCTAATATCCGAAGAACGGACCGTAATTGGTTCTCTTTTTAAAAGTTTCATCATAGAAAACACTAACAACAATAATAATAATGTAAACGGAAGTGCTGACACGAGTGAAGCAGATTGCAACGCTTCTAAACCGCCTGCATACAAAAGAACAATCGAGATGGCAGACATGAGGAATCCCCAAACCATTTTCACCACTAATGGTGGTAATAAACTTCCATTCGTTGTCATACTAGCTAATATATAAGTAGCTGAATCTGCTGATGTGACTAAGAAAGTAAATATTAATAAAATAGCTAACGCAGAAATCAAACCTGTGAAAGGTACATGCTCAAATGTTGCAAAGATCGCAGATGTAACGTCCGCATCTACTGCTTCCGCAATTTTAGTCCCATTATTTAAATCATTGTATAAGGCTGTACCCCCAAGTGTTGCAATCCACATACATGCAAACACTGGTGAAATCACCATAACTCCTGTTATGAATTCTCGTATCGTTCTACCTTTCGATACACGTGCAACAAATGCGCCGACAAATGGAGACCAAGCAATTGTCCAAGCCCAATAGAAAATTGTCCAATCACGAACCCAGCCACCACCATCATAAGGCTGTAAACGCAAGCTATATTGTACAAAGTTTGTAATATAATCACTTAACCCTAAAGTAAATGAATCTAAAATAAAAACTTTAGGTCCTACTGCAAAAATAAATGCTAATAAAGCAAGTGCCATGATTAAGTTAAAATTCCCTAAATATCGAATTCCTTTATTTAATCCAGTTGTTGCAGAAATCATATAGGCAACGAAAACAAGTACTGCAATCAAGAGTTGTATCCAAAATGTATTTTTAATATTAAAGACTGACTCGAGCCCACCACTCATCTGTAAAATTCCAAGACCTAATGAAGTTGCGATTCCCATAACAGTGGCAATCACTGCAAATGAATCAATTGTGATTTTCACATTCTTATTAGACCCAGTAAGTGGCTCCAAGGCTGTTGAAATCAAGCCATCCTTTTTCTTTCGGAATTGTAAAAACCCAATTACGAGTCCTACAATTGCAAAGATTGCCCATTGAGAAATTCCCCAGTGAAAAAACGAATACCCCATCGCAATTCTTGCAGCTTCTGCCGATTGTGGTTCAACGCCTTTAATAGGTGTATTGAAGAAGTGACTCATTGGTTCTGCAACACCCCAGAAAACTAGCCCAACACCAAATCCTGCAGAAAACAACATGCCGATCCAAGTGAAAAATGGATAATCTGGGCGCTCCTCATCACCGCCAATTCGAATCGCTCCAAACTTACTAATAGCGATGCCAACAAGAAATACAATTACGATAAATACGACTAATAAATAAAACCAACCAAAGTTCACTGTTGTAAATCCATAAAGCTTTTCTGCTATTTTCCCAAACTGCTCAGGAACAGTTGCCCCGAGAATTACCAATACCAAAATTACTGCTGATGATATGGAGAATACCGGGTTTCTCCAAAACCTCTTATCCAAAACAAATCGACCCCTATTTTTAATCTTCCATATTTGATTACCCTAAACTACTTAAGGTTAAACTTCAAGGTATGTTTGTCTTTAGTATTCCCTAATAATTTACTTTTACATCATACTATAAGCCAAGTGAAATAAAAAAAACAGGCATCCATTTCACTCTGGATAGCCTGTCACTTCATGCGTTTATATCTATTGGTACTTTCCATCGACTTGAGCCGATTGTCGTTATTATGAGGACAATTAATCCTAAAATAAAAGGATAAATAATATTCACATCAAATAAAACACCTGCTAATATAGGACCTAGAATATTTCCGATACTCATATAAGCATTATTCATGCCCATCGCAAATCCTTGTTGATCTCCAGCTAATTTAGATATGAGCGTTGTTAATACTGGGCGCAACATCGATGTGGATAGAAAGATTATTAATGTAACAACAAAAAACATGACGTAGGTAGATGCGAAGATAGATAGTAAGAATCCACCAGCAACGACACCAAGAAAAATGGTTAACACCATGCCCTCACCGAATCTACGTACCACTTTGTCGACAGCAAACAATTGAATAATCGTACTAACTATTCCTGTAGATGTGATAAGAATCGCAATGTCTTTTGGCGTTGCACCGAATTCATTGTCAACAAATAATCCAAGAACCGATTCATAGGCCATTAATCCAAAACTCATAACAAGCGTGATTAGAAGCGGCACAAAGAATGGTTTATCAATCGCGTGAAAAATTTCTTTCACCATCGGTTCTGACTTAGCTGTACTTATCGCTATTTCCGTATCTTTGCTTTCTTTTAACATGATTGCTGAGAATATCACCGCAATGACACCGACAATTGCCGAAACAAGTAACGGCATCTTCAAACCGAAATCTGCTAAAAACCCACCAATTCCAGGTCCTATGACAATACCAAGCGACATCGCAGCCGAGACTAAACTATTCCCTTTTGCACGTTGTTCCATCGTTGTGATGTCAGCTACATAAGCGAATATTGCAGGGATTAAGAGCGCAGCCCCTACACCGCCAATCACTCTAGACAAATACAGGACTGCAATCGTGTCCGAAAGGTAAAAAACAAACATCGAAAGTGCTAATCCACTAAGCCCTGAAATGATCATGACTCGCCGGCCATATTGGTCTGCCCACTTCCCAGCTATTGGTGACATAACTAGCTGTGCACCAGCAAAAATTGCAATCATTAGACCTGCTGCTTTCCCACCTTCGCCAATAGACAAGAGATACTGCGGCAAAATGGGAATAATAATACCAAAACTTCCAATAGCGATAAACATATTTATCATTAATATCAATAACTTTTTACGCTGAATTTGAGACAAACTTCCTCAACCTACTCTCAATATAATGCCAACGCTTTATTATAAGTAAATCACTACAGAAATGCAATCATTATTTTGTTGCAACCACTTTTTGATCACGCGGTAAGGCCAAACCAACTAACCCGATAATAGGAAGAAAAGAAATGACAATCATTGTCTCATGAATCCCAATTTGGTCCATCAACATGCCGACGACAACAGACCCAATGGCACCCATTCCAAAAGCAAGGCCAACAGTTAAACCCGCCATCGTCCCAATTTTACTGGGTACGAGTTCCTGTGCATAGACAACTGTCACAGAAAAACTGAGCATAATGAAAAATCCAATGATAATTAGTAACACAATGACTGCCCATAGTTGCACAAAAGGCAACAATAGGCAAAACGGAATTGGCAATGCGAGTGAGAGGACGATAATGTTTTTACGTCCCATTTTATCCGCCATTGGTCCACCAAAGAATGTCCCTGCAGCGCCAAGTGCTAAAAATATAAAGATACATAACTGACCTTGTGGAATGGTCAGCTCATATGATCTTATTAAATGGAATATGTAAAAATTCGTAATGCTAATCACATAAAATGACCGTGCGAAAATAATCACTAATAATAGGCCGAGTGCCATGCCTATTTGCTTTTTCGTTAAGTTCTCCATTCTAGATAAAATGACGCGTTTTCGATTATTTAACTTCTCTTGGATTAACTGTTCTTTATACCATGCAGATATTTTCATCAATATATAAATGGCAAGCGCAGCTACTAAGATAAAGATTGCCGCTCCTTTTTGACCGAGTGGGACTAATATAAAAGCACTGATTAACGGCGCAAGGGCTTGTCCTGAATTACCGCCAACTTGGTAGATGGATTGCGAAAGTCCTCTTTTGGATCCAGCCGCCATAAATGAAACACGAGATCCCTCTGGATGAAAAACAGCTGATCCGAACCCAAGGAATATCACGAAAACGAGAATCATCCAATATTCTGGTGCAAAAGCAAGCCCAGCAATTCCTACAAGTGAAAAAGTCATGCCGATTGGAAGTGCATATGGCCTTGGCTTTCGGTCACTAATATAGCCCACCACAGGTTGTAAAACGGAAGCGACCATATTTAACGCAAATGCAATCAAGCCTAACTGGGTAAAAGATAAGCCCATGCTTTCTTCAAGGATCGGAAACATTGCGGGGATCACTGATTGCAATGAATCATTTAACAGATGAACACCACCAATGGCGAACATAACGGGATAAACTGGACTTCCTACTATCGACTTTGTTTCTGTAGACATATATAAATTCACTTCTTTCATTATTTTCCAACCATTTCATTCATTTAGTATAACCCATAATTCAGTGTTCTTGGTTTTATTTCGGTTAATGGCTATACTAAAGAGAGGTAGTTAGCATGATTAGTAGAAAGAGGGTCTTCAAATTGAACATACATGAGGCTATAAAAACACGCAGAAGTGTCCCATTATTGGAAGATAAAGCTGTCCCAACTGAACTGATTGAACAAATTATTGAAGCAGGCACTTATGCACCAAACCATTTCCGAACTGAACCTTGGCGTTTTTTCGTTTTATCGGGTGAAGGTCGTACAAAATTAGGAGAAGTCTTCGGGAAGATTACAAAAGCTGAATTGGAAGAATTAGCGTCTGAAGCGAGTCAGAAAAAAATAGAACGCAGCCAAAATAATCCGTTACGTTCACCAGTCATTATTGCAGTCGGTGTTGAACCTAGCGAACGGAATAATGTCATCTTAAAAGAAGAATTTGCAGCGGTGAATGCTGGCATCCAGAATATGTTATTAACTGCACATGCCCTCGGTCTTGGTGCAATTTGGCGTACTGGCGCAATTTGCTACAATTCCAAAGTAACCGAATTCTTTGAGCTATCCGAGCACGGAGAAATCGTTGCTTTCATCTACTTGGGTTATCCTGATGTTGAACCCGCTCCGAGAAAGCGGACAGATGCGAAAGAACTTACATCATGGATTAGTTAACACAAAAAGGGATGCGTTGGCATCCCTTTTCAGATTAATTCATTTCCAAACAGCGCTATATTTCTTACGATATTTCGGGTCTTCTTCCAATTCAATTAACTCAAGAGCAGTTCGTTTGATATGTTCATCTTCTAATTCATCATATAGATTTTTAAGTCCTTGAATCATATCAAACCGTCTCAATGTGTAGTTCTTTTCATTTTCACCACTTTGAAATCGATCAATGAAATGGTTGATGACAAGGTTCTTTTGTTCTTCACCAGCTAATCCTACCCGCCAAATAGCTTGCAGGCTATGTCGTGCTGTGACGAACTTTGGATCTTTCGTCACTTCCCAAAGTGCTGGAAAAACCGTAAGAATCCTTTTTTCAGGATCACTTATTGCCAAGCCTGCTAAAAACTGTGCAGCCCTAGACCTCCGATGATTGTCAGCATCTGTTAACCACTCCAGGAATTGATCCCAAACTTCATAAGCCCAATCTACTTTATCCCCAGTGGCTGCTAAGATACTTGTAAAAGCCTCATATTGAAGGTTTTTATCTGGCCCTTCTAGGTTTTCAAAATGTGATTTTAATTGGTTATCCATTTGTAAAGCCCTCTTCCTAAACGATGTTAGTAATCAATTCGGTCTTTCTATATCAAAAATCTCCCCGACTTTCGCATAGCTACTACCAGCTAAACGGCTCACTGCTGCGAGTCCTCTTGGATCAATTTTTCCGTCCTCGTAAATGTCTTTACTAATATGGAATTGAACAATTTTACCAATAATAAGATCACACCCGTCAAATTCAACGACCTTTTCCAACGTACATTCCATGCGAATCCGAGACTCTTCAATTCCTGGAACTGTAATGATCGTACTTGGCTTCTCTGTTAAACCAGCAGCAATGACTTCACTCTCATTTGAAGGAAGATTCGCAGCAGTCTGGTTGATTTTCTCAACGTTTTCCTCGTCCACAATATGAACAACGAATTCTTTATGATGAATAATATTACGCGCAGTATCTTTTTTTTCGTTCCCCTTATATTGAACAGTAATCGATATCATCGGCGGATTGGAAGAAACGATATTAAAATAACTAAATGGAGCGCCGTTCAACGTTCCATCTTCAGCCAGCGATGTTACAAATGCGATTGGTCTTGGAATTATACTGCCAATCATGAGCTTGTAATTATCTCTTTCCTTATTCTTCGACGGATCAATTGAAATCAAAAAATCACTCCTCAGTTATGTTATCTCTCTTACCTCTACAGGAATTAAAATACTTTCGAGTTCTTCTCTTTCATCTTCAAATTGCGCTGGAAGCATGATTTTTTCACCCATTGTTTCCAATGATTCGTCATGTGCAAATCCAGGTGGATCCGTAGCAATTTCAAATAAGGTACCACCGTGTTCTTTAAAGTAAATTGCTTTAAAGTAATTTCGATCTCTTACCGGAGTCACTTCAAAGCCCTTTTCTTCAACAAAGCTTTTCCACTCCAACTGTTCCCCGTCATCCTTCGTTCGCCAAGCGATATGATGCACAACACCAGGTCCTTGATGGCCTTTACCAAAAGATGTCGCCTTTATGTCTATGATATTGCCCAATTTACTTTCCGATTTAAAACGAATATAGTCGCCTTCTCTGCCAACTAACTCAAGCCCTAATATATTGTCCAATACGTCCGCTGTTTCGGTTGATTTCGCGGAATAAAGGGTTGCTCCGCCGAGCCCTTTAATAGCCACGTCTTCGGTGACACCTCCAAATGCCCATTTGTTAGATTCACCTTCTTCACGTTCCACTATTTCTAAAGTAAGGCCGTGAGGATCTTGGAATTGTAAAAAATGTTCGCCAAATCGCTCAGTTTCAGTGTACGATACTTTAAAGTTTTCAAGTCTATTTCTCCAAAATTCTATAGCACCTATCGGAACTACGTATGAAGATACACCGACTTCACCATCGCCTACCTGACCGATTTCGGCACCTGGCCAAGCAAAAAAGGTTATCAGTGTTCCCGGGGACCCTTCTTCGTTTCCAAAATATAAATGATACCGAACTTTATCTCCAAAATTCACCGTTTTCTTTACCAAACGCAATCCTAACACACTTGCATAAAAATCAACATTTTCCTGCGGGTCACCTACAATCGCTGTAATATGATGGATGCCCATTGTTTTCATCGTCATTATCGCTCACTCCTTAATACACATTATCTTGAATTCGAGATACTTTGTCAAGGTACATGACTACATAAATTTTTTATACATTAATTTATGTGGTCCAATCGGATCGATAGTAAATACAGCGCCAAATACATTCAATCCCAATTTTTCATAATAACTACTTGCGGAAACCCTGGCATTGCACCACCACAAGTCAGCATTTCGATTTATAAGGATTGTTTCAGCAGCTTCAATCAGCGCGCGGCCTGCTCCTAGATTTCTTAAATCATGTAAAGTGGCCATGCCCCTTAAGCGATATTGTACATCCTCATCGAAGCTAGCGTTTTGTTCTTCATAATAAGATGCGATGCTTATTAGTTTTCCATGTTGGAAAGCGCCGAGATGAAAAGCATTTTTTTGAAAATCATCACCATATTTGCAGTCGTCAAGTGTTTGATTTGGACGTAAGACGATATGTCTAATTTGATAAGTATCTTCAGGAGTTATTTGTTTAACAACCAACAATTCACACCATCCCCTTTTTATAAAACGAGTCTACTTTTATTTCAATAATGGAATGGAAAAATCCTTCATTAATTAAATAAAACACGAAACCATTATAGATGTCGTGTTTTCAACTGCTTATTCAACTTCTTTCAAGATTTTCTCTACTGATTGTAGTCGACTTTTCACTTCACTCAATTCATCAGCTAAAAGTTGCTGTTGTTGTAAAGATTCCTGTTGGAGTTGAATGGAATCCACTACCTTTTGAAATAGTACTTCATTCGTTGGTCCAGATTGTTTTTTCGAAAATTTCACGATAAGAACAATAACGAGAATGAAAATTGCAAGCCAAAATAAAATTGGCACTATAGCAAGCAAACCAAAACTATTAAATCCCATTGTTATTTCCCTTCTTTCTTTTTAGTCGTTAATGTTTTGACGGCCCTCGTTATCATTTCTTGATTTATATGAAAATCAAATGAAATAAGCTCATAAAACTTCATTGCTTTTCCATCCTCTGAAAGCTCCATTTCGCTTTTCACGATGCCTGCTAGTTCAAGTTTCTTCAAGTGCATGTACAACAGTGGTCGACTCATTTCAGTGTCCCTCGCTAACTGACTCACATATTGCCTACCAAAGCCCAAAACAGAAATAATATTCAGTCTATGTGGGTTTGACAAAGCTTCGAACAGTGCAAGGAGTTCATCACCAGTTAACCGTTCATTTTCCATATTATTTTCCTCGTTGATTTTACAGTTTTTGAGATGTTGGTTACAAAAATTATTTCTCCCATTATACCGCCCTCTTCTCAAACATATAAAGTAAAATTTACCACCTGTAATAAATATATTACAGGTGGTTTATAAAGTCAACAGGTATAAGGGAATAATAAAAGATTGCTTCAGGAAAAATGCCTTAAAGCAATCAGTAATTCCTCAATTATTGACCTCTTAAACTTTCAAATGTTCCATACAATTATAGAGTTCACAGTTATTGATATCGTCTTGGAGCTTTACAACCGTAACGGAAGTATTACCTAAACTACTATTAAAATCATCATTTGCGACTAGTTCTCGCACCAATCGACGGATGAAACTTCCGTGGCTTACCACTAATACGCGCTGATTCGGATGCTTTGTTTTTACATCTTCTATGAAGGCCGTCCCTCTGGCGATAAGATCCTCGTGTCTTTCAAAGCCTAAATCTAAATCTCGCCAGGTTTCACCCCATTTTTCAAGCCGTTCTGCTTCTGTCGTTCCCTCGACTTGTCCGCCGCCCAATTCACGTAAACGTTCATCCACGAATAATTCGACAGTAGGTTTTCTTTCAGCAATGATTTCCGCAGTCTTTTTAGCACGAAGAAGATGGCTTGTGTAGATGACATCCCACGGTTCATTTACCAGCCTTTTCGCTACATGCTCCGCCATTTCTATTCCTTCTTCGTCTAATGGAATATCTGAACTTCCTTGCGCTCTTCCTTCTTTGTTCCAAGATGTTACACCATGTCTTACAAAACCAATCGTCGTCATGCAACACACATCCTTTTAATCATACTTATATCCTTATTATACAGGGATAGAACAAGAGATGCATATCATACATACAATCACCTCGAAGCGATTGGCTCCGCAACGACATTTTTGGATTTAGATGCAGTAGCTACAATCATACTGATTGTTAATCCGGTTAAGAAAACCGTTGTGAATGATAATACTAAATGTGCAGAAATAACGATGAAACTACCAATCATGACAATTATAAAATCAAAGAAAAAAATGGCAACACCTGAATTTATCTTCAATTTGCTTGCGAGCATTTGTGCAAGTAAATCAGTCCCGCCTATACTAATGTCATAACGAAGCATAGTCCCTGCGCCAATGCCTATAAAGATTCCACCCAACATCGCGCTTGTGAGTGGATGTCCAACGATTCCTTGTCCAAAGAGATTCATGGAGGCAACTACATCGATGATTAGAGATGACATCAGCATCCCGTGGAGACCATTGTAAAAAAAACGACGATAATAAACCCATGCAAATAAAAATATGGGAATGCTTATAAACAAAAAGGTAAGACCAACTCTAACATTCATCACATAGTGAAATATAAGACTAATGCCGAGTGCCCCCCGTCTAACAAGCCAAACGGCAAAAGAAATCCATTTACTCCAAACGCAATAAAGAAACTCCCTATTGTAATAATAATCCCTTTTTTAACAAACAGGACACCCCTCACCCATTTCAATGTTTTCTAATGTATATGTTTCCAATCAGTGTTTCTTCACCAAATACAACAAAGTCTTTCAAATGCATAAACTTATTCGCATAAAATGAATGATTTCTTCCCAATTAGACAAGAGTATAAATGGTGAGATACAAGCTTTTGAAAAATATAAACTTGAGGTGGAAACAGATGTCAACTGATCAATCAAAAGAAAACATGAACGAAGAACATGATGATACATTAACAAACAGACAAGGACACCCCATCACTGATAATCAAAACCTGCGTACCGTTGGTAATCGTGGGCCTGCAGTTTTAGAAAACTACGATTTTCTAGAGAAGATTAGTCATTTTGAC
Organism: Sporosarcina sp. Y1009; assembly: GCF_057669865.1. Taxonomy (NCBI): domain Bacteria; kingdom Bacillati; phylum Bacillota; class Bacilli; order Caryophanales; family Caryophanaceae; genus Sporosarcina; species Sporosarcina sp. Y1009. The sequence goes on from NZ_JBYHFO010000001.1 coordinate 133,459, forward strand.
AGAGAACGTATCCCTGAACGCGTTGTCCATGCTAGAGGTGCTGGCGCACATGGTTATTTTGAGGCATACGGAACGGCTGGAGATGAACCAATCTCAAAATATACACGTGCTAAACTCTTTCAAGAAAATGGTAAAAAAACACCCGTTTTCGTACGTTTTTCAAGTGTTATACACGGAGGACACTCCCCCGAAACCCTCCGCGATCCACGTGGGTTTGCAGTAAAGTTTTATACAGAAGACGGAAACTGGGATCTGGTTGGAAATAATCTTAAAATTTTTTTCATTCGCGATGCGATAAAATTCCCTGATATGATTCATGCGTTTAAGCCCGATCCGATTACAAATATTCAAGATAGTGAACGTTTTTTTGACTTCTGTGCGAATTCACCAGAGTCATTTCACATGGTGACATTCGTCTATTCACCTTGGGGCATTCCAGCAAATTATCGAATGATGCAAGGATCCGGCGTTAACACTTATAAATGGGTGAATCGTGATGGCGAGGCTGTTCTTGTGAAATATCATTGGGAACCAAAGCAGGGGATTAAAAACTTAACTCAAAAAGAAGCAAGCGAAATCCAAGCGGAGAATTTTAACCATGCAACACAAGACTTATATGATGCGATTGAACAAGGAGATTATCCTGAGTGGGAGCTCCATGTTCAAATTATGAGTGACGGCGAACATCCTGAACTCGATTTCGACCCGCTCGATGATACAAAGTTGTGGCCTGAAGATCAATTTCCTTGGTTACCTGTGGGTAAAATGGTGTTAAATCGAAATCCAGAAGATTATTTTACCGAAGTAGAGCAAGCTGCATTTGGTACAGGTGTCCTCGTTGACGGACTGGATTTCTCTGATGATAAAATGCTACAGGGTCGAACATTCTCTTACTCAGATACACAACGTCACCGAGTTGGCGCAAACTATTTACAACTGCCCATTAATGCACCTAAAAAGCATGTTGCAACCAATCAAAGCGGCGGCCAAATGCAATATAAATTGGACCGTGGCCCTGGACAAAATCCTCATATTAACTATGAACCATCAATATTAGGCGGATTACAAGAGGCAGAACAAACTAACAAAGAATACAAACCCTATATCGAAGGGAATTTAGTTCGCGAATCAATCGAAAGACAAAGTAATACGAAGCAAGCTGGCGAAACTTATCGCATGTTTGAACAATGGGAAAAAGATGATTTAATTGCCAATTTAGTTGCGGATCTTTCCAACTGCGATGTGCGTATTCGCAAGAAAATGATTGCGCTTGCCGAAGAAGCTGACGAAGATTATGGTAGGCGTTTACGTGAAGGCATTCAGAATGCTATCAAAGGAGATTCTAGCCAAAAACCTCTAGGGAACAGAGATGGCGACAAGGCACCCGAAAAAGCAATTCAAAAAGGTCATGATGCAGAACCCTATTAAAATAAACCTTCTACGCATGAAGAATTTCTTCTGCGTAGAAGGTTTATTTGTTTTACTCTTGAAGCTTAAAGGCAATTTCAATTGACCATTTAGTACGATCTGGCTCAACCTGTGGATCCGTTAAATAATATTCAAACCGACCGCCCCAGTTTTCTTCATTTCCTTTTACACTTTTATCCAGGATTAAACCACGTTCTTTGGACCATTCTTCTAATATATTGACTGTTTCATGGATACGGTCTGGATGTCCTTTATGGGTGATAATCACGTATTTCCCTTCTGGTGTCGTGTCTGCAATCACTCTTTCATCACCAAATGTTGCATTGACTACAGGGATTCCAACTTCTAATTTAAATCTTTGGTTATTATCGTCAAACGTCCAGTAGCGAAAAAAAGGTGCGCCATTGGGTTGAAGTCCTTTCTTGTTTAACCACTCAAAAAGTTCTTCAAATAAGGCATTGGCTTTATCCCATTCTTTCAAGGTTATTTCAACAGGGAATGCAATATAAAATCTCTCTGCACGTACCTCTATTCTTGGTTCGACTTTTTCTTCAAATTCTTTAGTTGGATTGTCCTTTTGCAATTTTTGATGGTTTAGTTTTTCGTCGATTTTATTCACTGACAATTCTCCCCCCAAAGATAATATATTTCCATTCGTTACTATTCCCTTAAAAGACGTTTAAATTACCAATTGGTTCAAATCATTTTTTCTAGTAGGCTATTTTTCAATTTTTTCTGTCCCTGCAACGACTACCGCAGCTGATGCATCACCAACAATGTTAACACTTGTGCGCATCATATCCAAGACGCGGTCAATACCGGCAATCAAGGCAATGCCTTCAAGCGGCATGTTAACAGACGTTAAGACCATCGCTAACATAATCATTCCAGCACCTGGAACACCTGCAGTCCCAATTGATGCCAAAATAGTCATTAATACAACTGTAAGAAGTTGTAGAAACGTTAATTCTAATCCGTAAAACTGAGCAATGAAAATGACCGCTACGCCTTGATAAATGGCTGTTCCATCCATATTAATCGTAGCACCAAGCGGTAAGACAAAACTTGATATTCTACTTGGTACACCGAGATTTTCATTCGTATTTTTAATTGTCACCGGTAACGTACCTGAACTACTTGCTGTACTAAATGCGACGAGTGCAGCCGGTGATATTCCTTTAAAAAACTTAATTGGGCTCATTTTACCCCACATTTTAACAGCAGTTGAATAGATAATTACCGCATGTAGTATACAAGCCAGATAGACCGCAATAATTACCTTGAGTAAAGGTAATAACACAGAAACTCCATATTGTCCGATAATCGGCGCAAGTAAACCTAGAATTCCAATTGGTGCTACTTTCATCACAATTCCAGTGATTTTATACATGATTTCCGCAAAGCCTTCAAAAAACTGATAAACTGGTTGAGCTTTTTCACCGATAAACGTAATGGCCAAACCAATAAATAAAGCAAAGAAAATAATTTGTAAAATATTACCGTTCGCAAGTGCAGTGAATGGATTTTCAGGAATAATATTTAATATAGTTGTAATTGTGCCTTGTTGCTCTTGAGCTGCTGCTTCTGGAACGACAAGCCCTTCGGTAGAAATATCCAAGCCTTTACCAGGTGAAATCATAAAAGCGATTGCTAATCCAATAATAATTGCAATAGCGGTTGTCCCTAAATAATAGGCCATTGTCTTTAAACCAATCCGCCCTAATTGCTTTGGATCCGTTGAACTAGCTACTCCTACAACTAGCGTCGATAAAATAAGTGGCGCAATGATAAATTTAATGAGTCTTAAAAACAAATCCCCAAATGGCTTTAAAAAGTCAATAGAGCTACCAAAAATACCACCCAATATTACGGCGAGTACAAATGCGATGAAAATTTGGGTCACTAGATTAAATTTGACCTTCATGCGATTCCCCTCTCATTTTTTGTTTTCGCATAATAGCTATACTCTACCATATTCAGATTTTTCTTCTAACATGATTAATTTTCAACAAAAAAACGCAACCATTTCTTACTAACGGTTGCGTTTTATGTCAGTTTATTGAAAAAACCTTCCAATAATCGGATAATTATAGTGTTGATTTTGAAGTGCTTTCACAATACCGATGATTGGAACAATCAACCATATGAGACTGAATCCAATTAAGAATGGTAGACCGATCAAAATGAATGATAATATTGCAGATATTGTGATCAACAAACCTATGATTAATTGAAAAAGAATCGCCTGTATTGAAAGGTTTTTAATATGCTGGTCATCACTGATAAAAAACATAATGACGGGTACTAAGAAAGGTGCGAAAAATGCGCTTGCATGAATTAATATCTTCATCCCTGTATTCTCCATTTAAAAAACCTCCAATTGATTTCTTGTAGTTTATTATACGGATGAGATAATAGAAGGTTTCATTTTATAATTGATTACCAAAATGAGACAGCGCTTTTTATAGATGCAAGTGTTACTTGTCCTTTTTGCAGCGGTGGTGGGCAGGCCTTATTATAGTTTATGATTTTTCCGTTTACTTCCGTAATTCGTTTATTTAATTCATCTTTTGGGCTTACTTCCATAACTTCAATCATCGAATGGAGCTCTTGACGTATTTCATGGCTAAGACTTAGCCAATAGGGCTTATACCCCGCGTCATCTGCGATACGTTGAAAATGCTGAAAGGTATCTCCAGAAAAATATTCTTTCGGTAGTGGTTTTCCAGTACCTTTCAAATTATCCATTCCGCCTTCTGAAGTATGCTTTTTTAAGATATCACCAATTAAATCATTATATTGAATAGGATTATTCGAATCACCTGACATATAGATCCACCTCACCTATCGGTTGTATTTTTAAAAACTTCATTCGATTGCGGTGTGTAATCCAATTTCATTTTTTCGAGTTCTAATTTCATTTTTTCAGTCTCGATGATAAAATTTTGTTGTTTAAGCCTTTCAAGCTCAATTTGTTCATGTGTTATTTCAACTGTTATTTTCGCGATTTTTCTTTTGTGTTCCGTAATAATTGCTGTTATAGGCACGCACATGACGACTAAAACGATACCAAATGCTAATAACAATTCCATCACCCCTGTTTGATTTTTCCGTTAGTTTAATTGTACCTTATTTTAAATGACTGTCACGACATTTTTATTTTAATATGCCTTAAATTTGGACATACTAGGAAAATACGTAAATTCATAAAGGAGTTTTCATAATGACTCGTTCACTAGTAAAAGCGATTCAAGATTATTCAATCCCTTTCAATCACAATGATAATCTTTCTACCATACTTGAATCCATTGGAGACGCAAACATCGTATTACTCGGAGAAGCTAGCCACGGAACATCTGAGTTTTATTCGGTTCGTGCAGAAATATCGAAGCGTCTAATTGAAGAAAAAGGATTTTCACTCATTGCAGTTGAGGGTGATTGGCCCTCATCACGCCGAGTTAACCAGTATATCAAGGGGTATGAAGATACGAAAATGACCACCAAAGAGGCATTAAACGCATTCAATCGATGGCCAACTTGGATGTGGGCAAACGAAGAAGTCGTTGAGTTAGTAGACTGGTTGAAAAATCATAATTCACAACTAGACACGAGTCGAAAAGTTGGTTTCAATGGCATCGATTTATATAGCCTTTTTGAGTCAATCGAAGAAGTCATTACTTATTTAAAACATGCCGATCCAACTGGAGATGATTATAAACTTGCGATGAAGGTTGCAGATTGTTTTGAAGGTTTTAATCACTCTACAGAACATTACGCTATGGCTACCGCGCATTTCCCAGAAAGTTGCACCGCTCAAGTAGAAGCGCTTTTATCATCAATCCGGGCAAATGAAGCGCTTTATCCGTGTGAATTCGAACAGCGACTTAATCTAGTATTAAATACTTTAGTGGTTCATAATGCCGAAAAGTATTACCGTACCTCTTTTAAGAGTGATGCAAACTCTTGGAATGTTCGTGACGAACATATGGTTGAAGCGATAAATGAGCTGCGAAAATTTCACGGAGAACATACAAAAGTAATTGTTTGGGAACATAATACCCATATTGGCGATGCTAGAGCCACGACAATGAAGGAGGATGGAATGGTTAATGTTGGGCAATTAATTCGCGAGCAAAACCGTAAAGAGGACGTATACGCCATTGGCTTCGGCACTTATCGTGGGACAGTGATTGCCGCAGATGAATGGGGAAAGCCTTATGAGATAATGAACGTCCCGCCTGCTATGAAAGAGTCTTGGGAATCTGCCTTACATGAAGCAGGCGCATTCAATAAAATCTTACTATTTAATGAAGAAAACCGTGAGGCATTTACAAGATGGTTTGGCCATCGTGCAATTGGTCTGGTTTACCATCCTGATTATGAAGCCCCTGCAAATTACGTACCTTCCATTATTAACGAGAGGTACGATGCATTTATTTTCATCGATGAAACGAAGGCACTCACGCCAATTATATGATAATCTCGTACCCTACTGCTAATCAATATTCACTATAAATCGATTATCCTGACACGGAATCGACTGACTCAAGTTTTGCGGCATCCCTTTTATAATCTCGGCGACTGAGTCATGTGCTATTTTAAGCAATGAAGGAAACCAAAATTCCAAGTACACCTATTTGAGTACAAAACCAATAATCTTTTCTAACATAAGGAATGTGAGGAACGGCACAACCACGATTGCACTATTTGACAACAGCAGTCGTTTTCGAATTGACATCTCGAACGCCCTCTTCACACTAAATTCTCCCCTTCGAATATTAAATACTTCATAAAGTTTTCATGAAAAAAGCCGAAATATTTTTATCGGCTTTGAGAATTATTTTTTATTGCCAAAGGTTTCTGGCATGACGACACCAATGACTTCTCCTGTTGCACAAAGTGTATCATCTGCAAAAACATCTATCATAACTCTCCATTTTTTCGGATGTATTTCTTCGACTGTCCCAACTGCTTTCAACAAAGTGCCCTGCGGAGTAGGTTTAACATAATTGACATTCAACGAAGCGGTCACAAAGCGCGGCGGCTCTTCCACGCTACCTGGTTCATTCCCATTCTTACGATGCAAAGCGAGCGATGCTGATCCAGTTCCATGACAATCCACAAATGAAGCAATCAAACCGCCATATACAAATCCTGGAATCGCAATATGTTTTGAAGATGGTTCATAATATGTAACCGTTTGTTCCCCTTCCCAACCGGTTCTAAAATGATACCCATCCTCATTTAAACGTCCGCAGCCAAAACACCACGCAAAATCATCTGGATAGTCATCTTGAATTGCATGATTAACCGTTTTATTATCCGTCATAAAAATCACCCCTTTGTAATCTTCCCACAATTACAAGTATACCATTTAGTTAATCATTTTCACGAAAATAGTGGAAGAATACTAGCTTTGGTATAAATGTGCAAGTGAAACAATGAGAGGATGCGTATACTACAGTACAGGGAGGATTGAGGATGAAATTTAGAGCGATTCTGCTGATTGCTTTAATGATTGGTGGCACATACGCCATGTTGCAGTCTTATCAAGAATTCGAACAAAAAAACTTCAATGAAATTTTAGCGCCGATGAATGCGCATTTTAGCTCGCTGATTTTTACAAAACCTAGTTTAGCCGATTCACAAGCCCATTCTTGGGTTGTCGACGAGCCGAGTGAAATCGAAAGTCTATTATATTTCCTACAAAATTATAATGTGCGAAAGTTAACACCTGAAGAAATTGACCCATTTGACAATATTGAACAGTTTAGTGTGAGTTTACAAGATGAAAACGGCAATACGTTAAGCATAATCGTAACAGAGGATCTTATCATTCAAAACTCAGTCTTATACTACGAAATTGTCGATGGTCCGTTAAATGTTGATTGGCTCGTACAGTTTTTTATTAGCAATCAAACTTGAATGGGATTTGTGGGGCATGTTGCGTACTTGAGGTGAAACGTTGCGTTTTTTTGACATTACGTTGCGTACCGAGAAAACGTTGCCTACGCAGGGCATAACGTTGCGTTCTTTCTGGTAAACGTTGCCTTCTCCGGGGGATCCACTACTGCTATAAAGTTATCCAATATCTCTTCACAATATTTCCATGTGCTTCTAGGAAATTACTGGTTTTGATGCCACCATTTCTTATAATTGCTTTTTCCGATCCGATATTATCTTCATTGCATGTAACAAGCGCTTTTGGGATACCCATTTCTCGCATTTTACCTAATGCCAACTCAAGGATTTTTGTCGCGTAACCGTTTCTCCGCTCCGATGGTCGAATCCCTGCTCCGATATGCCCTTCTGTATTAAGCATTCTTTCTGTTAAGGAATGACGGATGGTGACCGCACCTAAAATGCGGTTCTGTTCATTTACAAGAAAGCAGACAGATTCAGAGCCATGCCCTTCTCGATTACCTGCTTCGATTTCCCGGAGCGCGTATATCATTTCTTCAAACTGATTAGGATCCATCTTTCTAAGGATACCGGGATTCATCTTCTCTCCCGCCGCATGCCATTCTGAATAGTATTCAATATATTCTTCTTTTAAATTTACTGTCGGTCTCAACAATCTTACGTCCAATATAAAATTCCTCCAAGATATGATTTAGTCAATTATTATTTATGGTCGAAATGATTGCATAAGTACCCGGCAATCGATTTTCGATTCCATTAGGAGCATCCTTTGGAAAAGCCCACCTAATTCCTTTGTCTTCATTCATTTTCCGTATCGATAATCCAGAATTCACCAAAGTGTTAATCGTTTCGGATATTGTCCATCTTCGAATGATATTTCTCTTTAAATCCTGTCGCTGTTTCTCTGTCAATAAATGCGCATAGGCTACATCAACTTCAACATAATCCTCATTAAAGTAATCTCCATTAACTGCAGAAGTACCATTCTCAAAATCCAATACTTTAGAAATAAAAGGATGATAATCTCTCAGTATAAATACACTGGTTTCATCCATAAGTTTCGTCACTTTTTGAAACAACGGGTGAAGATCAAGAAAATAATGGAGTACACCCATTTCAAGAATAATGATGTCAAAGGTTGAAAGTTCGTTTTCATCGATATCAAGTGCATCACTTACAAGATATGAAATGAAAACTCCAGCCGCTTCTGCAAGTTCCAGCGCATACCTTTGATTTTCTGATGAAATGTCGGCAACTGTTACATCCGCACCCAATAACGCAAAACATACTGCTTTATTCCCTTTTGACCCGAGTAAATTCAAAATCCGTTTACCCGAAACATCCCCGAGCTCATTTAGATAATATCGAACAGGTTTTTCCGGGTTTTCTTTCAGTTTTTCTGCATATTGCTTTGGCGCCCCATGCCTCCCCTCCCAAGCCTCATAAGTAAATCGATTCCATCCAAGTCTGTTTATTTCACTCATTTCTTTTTGTTTCATGTTGAGCTCCTTTCATAAGCTGAAATAAACTGCTCTACTTCAATATGAAACAATTCGCTTACATCCGTTTTCGGGTATCGTTCCATATATGATTTTATCAATTCATAGCCAAAAGAATAGCCACACATCAAAGGCAATTCTTTTGAAGGATTCCCGAAACAAAATGAAGCTTTTACTTGATCATCTGTCGTTTGTAAGTGATTCTTTACTTCCGCCCAATAATGCTTTTCGACTTTGCTTGAAAAATTATCTTTCCACCATCTCTATCTTGATATAGCTTCAGACTAAAATACTCAGCGGTTCCCTCCATTTTAAGCCATTCTGCAAGTGTAAAATTTTCCAATGTTAGTTGATAGATTGGATTTTTAAAATATGCATGATGGGCTTCATGCGCAACAAGATAGCGTAAAAATTCAAAATCTGGATTTGGCGGAACTGCAATGAGAATATTATTTGGTCCGTTGGTAAAACCATTAATCCATTGGGAACGATCGACGTTTTTAAACCAAGGAAATGGCAATGCTGGTACTACAGTAATATCTAGTTTTTCAAGCGGGAAATACTGTTCTACTTCTTTTATAGTCTTTTGAATTGTTTTTTCTACACTATCAGTATTCCAACTATACTCAGAAAGGTTTTCTTCACTCATCGTTTCAAATTTGGATAGTTGACAACGACTTGCTAATTGCTGCCAGTCTTTCATCCACGTATTTTCGTTCACCGATAATGAAAGTGTATCACGCAGATATCCCTAAAAGTTTTCCTGATTTCTAAACAACAAATTAGGAGTTACTTGTCTTACATGCACCATGCACATTCCTCCTTGTATTTTACTACCGGAAATATAAATCATTATCTTCTAGCGATTCAATGTTAATTGTTCCAATAAGCCATCTGGATAAAGCGTTTTATGTTTTAAAATAAAGTGAAACTTCAATCAGTGGGGTTTTCCTCATCCCCGAAAGAAGAATGCAGTTCAATTCTTCCTAACTGATTGTTAGTTGAACCAATCGGGCTTTTACGGGCAGTTAATCTCCCACCTATCCTTATCGTTTAACTCAAGTCTTGAGGTGGGAGTCTTACTGCCCGTTAATGCGGGATAAATTCATCCAAGGAAATCCATTTAGCAATACTAGTTTTATTCCCCTCCGTCACAGTAAAAATTTCTCTTGCATAATCCATCTCATTCGCAAATTCGACTTCATATAATTGAATCAGTTCATGGCCAATCTCATCATCAATTTTGAAAATGTTTTCCAAACAACCAAGATAATGTTCTATTTTAATGTCAACCTGTAATTCCTCAAAATACTCCCTAATCAATGCACTCTTAGACATTTCTCCAAATTCGATTGACCCGCCTATTGGTCGATAAAAGGTACCTTCGCCTTTTGAATGTCTTCCATGAAACTCTTCCACCAAAATTTGTTCCGCGCAATAAACGAATCCTAACACCTTCGCTCTTGGGTACATATCCGCCCACCTTTCTAATTTTAGAGGTCGAATCTAAGGTTTACCTGCTCTACATGTTTTTCATATATACTTATATCATCGTGTAAGACAAAGGAGTTCATAATCATGAAGGAGTTTAAAAGTATCGACGAGCAAGTGATTCAAAAATATCAAGAAGATGAGAATTTGATGATTCAGCTGTTTGTGCAGTGGTGTGTTAATCATGAACTTAATCCGAATGAGCTGTATGCGCGCGCTTATCCCGAGCAGCAGGAAAATGCCTTATTGCAAAAAGTTTATTCAGAAATTGATGATGCAGATCATCTTGACATTGATAATGAAACTATGATGGACGTCTTGCAAATGTTCGGAAATTACGATTTGGCCTTCGTTCTTTCGGAGGAAATTGAACGTCTTTCTAAAAAATAAATATACCACTATATCTGAAAGTTGCCAAAGTGTAGATTCGTTTTTACATTTTGGCTTCGGTGCTATATACTAGTATTTAGTTCGATTACCGTAATATATTAAAGTCCATGAATTGGACGACACAGGGAGAGATGAGAATGGTTAAAAGTTTACCACCACGTTCAGAAGTTAAGCTCGAAGAAACATGGAATTTAGAAGACCTATTCAAAACTGAAGCAGACTATAATGCTGCAGTCGATGAGCTTGAAAGTGAAGTTGAAGCATATGCTGAGAAGTTTAACGGAAAAATAACTGATGCCGCATCAGTCAATGAGGCACTTAAAGGCTATTTGACGCTTTTCGAAAAGATTGTTCCTGTTGGCACATATACAAGCCTTGCTGCCAGCACTGATCAAACGAACGATGAAGCACAAATGCGTTCCAGTAAATTTAGTTCAACATCTGCAAAGGTAAATAGTAAACTGTCGTTTGTAAATAGTGAACTTCTTGAGTTACCAGTTGAAACGCTTAAAGAAGCTATGGAACTTTCACCCGATTTCAAAAACTACTTGGAAAAATTGATCAAGAAAAAAGAATATCAACTACATCCTGAAGTAGAAAAAACATTGGCTGCTTATTCGTCAACATTCAACGCGCCATACGGACTGTATAATACAACAAAAATGGTCGATATGGCATTTGATGATTTCATAGTAGACGGAAAAAGTTATCCATTAAGCTATGTTTCATTTGAAGGCGACTGGGAATCTGAAACGGACACCTCTAAACGCCGGGCTGCTTTTGGTGCCTTTTCTAAAAAGTTAAAAGATTATCAACATACAACTGCAAAAACTTATGATATGCAATTGCAAACTGAAAAAACAACAGCTGATATACGTGGGTATGATTCTGTTTTCGATTATTTATTGTTTAATCAAGAAGTCGATAAATCGATGTATGACCGTCAAATTGATTTGATCACAAAAGAGCTTGCACCGCATATGCGCAAGTACGCGAAACTGCTTCAAAAAGTTCATGGGTTGGATAAAATGACGTTCGCAGATTTGAAAATTTCACTTGACCCGTCGTACGAGCCGAAAATTACGATTGAAGAATCTAAAAAGTATATTGACGACGCACTCGCCATTATGGGTGACGATTACATCAATATGGTTGACCGTTCATACGAAGAACGTTGGATTGACTTCGCTCAGAATAAAGGCAAGTCAACTGGTGCCTTTTGTTCAAGTCCACACGGCTACCACCCATATATCTTGATTTCTTGGACAGGTAGTATGGAAGATGTTTTTGTCCTGGCACATGAACTGGGACATGCTGGTCATTTCTATAATGCAAACCGTGAGCAAAACGTGTTTAATGCGCGCCCTTCCATGTATTTCGTCGAAGCACCGTCTACGATGAATGAGATGTTAGTGGCAAATCATTTATTGAAAAACTCGGATGATCCAAAATTCAAACGCTGGGTGATCTCATCGATTGTGTCACGAACGTACTATCATAACTTTGTCACGCATTTATTGGAAGCAGCATACCAACGCAAAGTATACGATCGCATTGATGCGGGCGGAAGCGTAAACGCCAATGTCTTAAATGAGTTAAAGCGTGGAGTTCTAGAAGATTTCTGGGGTCAAGACGTTGAGATTAACGAAGGTGCTGAACTGACGTGGATGCGCCAACCTCACTATTATATGGGCTTGTATCCATATACTTACAGTGCAGGACTGACAATCTCCACGCAAGTTTCGAAGCGCATTTTAGATGAAGGTCAACCTGCAGTCGATGAATGGCTCGAAGTGTTGAAAGCTGGTGGAACTAAGTCCCCTGCTGAACTTTCACAAATGGCCGGAGTCGACATTACAACAGAAAAACCATTACGCGACACAATCGCTTATATCGGTGATTTAATCGATCAGCTTGTTGAATTAACGGAAGAAATTGAATCTGTAAAGAATTAATCATTTCTATAAAAAACTGACGAGCTATTAGTAGTCGTCAGTTTTTTCTTATGTTGCTAGGGGTGTCATTGTTACTTCTCCTCAAACCCTAGCTGAACAGAATCCACAATCCTTACATAGCCGATTTCTTTATATATTTTATTCGATGTTGGATTCATCATATCCGTGTACAGTGTGCAAAAGTTGTAGTCTTTCAGAAGTTCTTTGGAGATTGCCGCTACCAATGTCCGTGCATACCCTTTTCTACGCTTATCCTTCGGTGTGTAGACCAACCCAACAGTAATACCACGATTTGTTGGCCGTGACTTTTTCATCATGGATACAACTTCCCCATCGTCTTCCCAGAGAAACACTTCTCGTTTATCTATCATTTTTGCTACATTTTCTTTAATAGCATTTGTTGATGGAATTGGAACTCCTGCCTCTTCAGCAAATAAATAATACCATCCTTCGATAAGATGACAATCTATCTCCTCTGGAAAACGCCAAGTACCTGAGCTTTTCTCCAAATTTTCGTTAACATGATCGAGTCGATACAATCCTTGATCCATCACTAGTTTAGTAGACATTCCCGTTTCGGATTCCCACTTACTTGCAAATCGATACGACCAGGTTTTCAAACTAATAATTGAAGGGAGTTCAACCTTAAGATCCAATAAATTTTCTATTAATAAATCCAGAGATTCTTCCAAACAATCTTCATCAACAAAAATAATGTTTAATGGATGTGGCGGTGTCATTTGAAAAACTGCGATTACTCTATCTTCCTCTTCAATTGTTGCCATTAATGGATTTTTATACTGTCCAGATTTTATGCCTTGTAAAACACCTAAAAAAAGGCTGTTCACATCTTCTTTCTGAACTAAAACCGGTTCTGCTTTCAGTGAGAATTCATTTACATCCTTATAAACCTTGAATTCCATTATAATCATTCCCCCGTCACACTTTCTTTTTTTAAGATTAGAGAAGGTCAAAGTAACTGTCTAAGTGTTATACACTATATGCAGCACGACTCTTTGCGGTTTAATCCAACAAACATTGTTGTCGTTTCGGTTACGGAATTAAAAAGGGCACAGAACTTTTTCATGGAAGAAAAAATTCTTTACCCTATATTACGCTCGTTTTATACTACCTTGTCCTCTTCATGGCTGACTTGCCATTCAATTCCAAACTTGTCCTTTAGACTACCATAGCTCTTACTCCAAAATGTTTCCTGAAGCTCCATTGCGATCGTACCGCCTTCTGCCAGTTGGTTAAATACAGATTGAATGGCATCAAGATCTTCGGTTACAAACGCAAGGCTAATATTATTTCCTGCAACAAATGGGGATCCAGGAAATACGTCTGAAAACATAACATTGCTTCCATTAATGTTGAGGCGCGTGTGCATAACCAAGTCTTTCGCTTCTTCTGGAAGTTGATAATCCGGATTTGGCGGCGCATCTCCGAAAGTCATAATTTCTGGTTTTTCAGTTCTAAATACTTCCGCATAAAATTCAACTGCTTCTCTGCAATTCCCATCAAAATTCATATAAATATCTACTGACATGTCATCACTCCTTTTGAAATAATGATTTACATCTTAATTGTACCAGTTATCCGAAAAGAATCGCAATAATCTTTTTCTTGAGAAAATGTCAGAAACATCTTAATCCAGGAGTATATAGGCAGTTGCCTGTAAAACATCTCATCTTGATTCTTCCCTTCAATGTACAAATAACTATTGAATTGTTGAAAACCTCTTAAAAGAAAGATAAATAACCTACAACTAAAGGCATACCTCACGATAAAATCATTATCTTCTCTTATTTCAACGTCGAATAAATAGAACTTTTATAATATTTACAATATACAAACCTATTGATAAAATTGTTCATAAGCGAATGATGACAGCTATTTGGTTAGTTATCTTTACTAACCAAAAGAATTTGATAATCATCTATTGTACGATTTCATTTGCTAACAAAAAATGAAAGGGGTTACAATAATGAAAAAACGATTCAAGATACTTGCGTCACTCTTGTTACTGCTGTCTATGACTCCCCTCCTTGGAAAAGCCGATAATCAGGCCACCTCCGACGTGGAATTATGGAATGCAGTAAACCCGTTAAGTACAACTGTCACATTTTTAAATACCGGCGCTCATCCAGATGATGAACGAAGCGATCTGCTCGCCTATTTATCTAGGGGGCTGGGTGTCAAATCTGCGAGCCTCATTGCCAATCGTGGTGAAGGGGGCCAAAATGAAATTGGTACAGAACTAGGTGATGGCCTTGGCATCATTAGATCCAATGAAATGATAGAGGCTGCCAAAGTAAATGGTGTGAAAGCCTATCACTTAAGTGAAACAACATCGGATTTGATCTTTGATTTCGGATTTTCGAAATCACCTGATGAAACATTGGAAAAATGGGGAGAGGAAGTAACTTATGAACGACTCATCCGATTCATAAGAACCTATCAACCAGATATTGTTATGCCTTCCTTCCGTGATGTTGATAATCAGCATGGACATCACCGTGCGATTTCAATCTTGAGTCTACAAGCATTTGAAGATGCAGCAGATCCAGCCATTTTCCCGGAGCAACTTGACGATGGATTATCCGTCTGGCAAATTAAAAAGCTGTATCTTCCAGCTGAATCAGAAAGCACTGCCACAACATCTATTGAAATTGGAGATTATGATCCAATTTACGAAATGTCCTATCCACAGCTCGGGGAAGCTTCGAGATACTTGCACAAGAGTCAAGGAATGGGCAGAGACCTCCCTGTGGCACCAAGACAGGCACATTTAGAACTAATCGATATTGCGGTGGATGCTGACAACGATGAGCTCTTTTCAGGTATTCCTTACGATTTAAAAGAATGGGCACAAGTTGTCCCACAGAATAATTTACGCGTTCATTTACAAAATCTTCAAAATGAATTAGATGATATTATTAAGCTTTATCCGAAACGAGAATCGATTTTACCCAAATCACAAAAAGCTTTAAAAGATATTCATAAGCTTATCTCAGATACGAATAAGGCAAAAATGGATCCATCTCTGAAAAATGATTTGCTCCATAAACTAACATTAAAAGAAGAACAATTACAGGAAGTCAGCTTCGTTTCCTCAAGTTTGAAAGTTGAAACAGTTACAGACTCAGATGTATTGACACAAGGCGAAACAACTACGGTTAGTATGACAATTACGAATGAGGGTAAGAAGAAAATCAATCATATTGAACCATCCCTCTTAGTGCCTGATAATTGGCTGGTTAACGCAAAAGGAAATATTAAACATTTAAAACCAAATGAAACAAAAACAGTTACTTTTAAGGTAACAGTACCGAAAGACGAACCATATTTCCATCCGTATGATTCATCGGTCATTCAATCTAACATCCAGTTTAAAGAAAATGGATTTGAAACAGAAAAGATTTTGGAGCTGGATAACACTGTTGCAGTGCTGCCAGAAATCAGCTTATCATCCAATCCTGTCAACTTGATGATTAATACGGCAGATATACAAGATGAAGTACCAGTAACCGTAAGCGTCAAAAACTACTTCAATGGTGAGAATAATGCTTCCGTTTCTTTAGCGCTTCCTGAAGGTTGGACAAGCAATCCAGCGCAAATCGATGTCAGTTTTTCCGAACGTTTTGACGAAAGAGAAATAAGTTTTACGATCCACCCTACTAGAGAGGTTGAAGAAGGAAATTTCTCAATCGATGTTCTGGCAACTTCTAATGGAAAAACATTCGATAACACCGTTCAAGAAATAAAGTACGACCATATCAACGATGCCTACTTCCTTTATTCATCTGCCATCAACGGAGTAGCTTTCGAACTACTCAAGCCAGATAATTTAAAGGTAGGTTATATCGAAAGTGGATTTGATACAATAGCAGACGATTTAATCAATGCTGGATTTGATTTAACAAAACTCACCGAGAACGATTTAGCTTCTGGAGACCTTTCTGTATACGACACAATCGTAACGGGCATTAGAGCAAATCTTTCACGTGCAGATTTGGTTCAAAACAATGAGCGACTGCATGAATACGTTGAGAACGGCGGACACTTGGTTGTTCAATACCATAAACCAGGAGACAACTGGAATATACAAACAAGCGCACCGTATCCATTAGAAATTGGTAACCCGTCAATTCGTTGGCGCGTAACTGATGAAAATGCGGAAGTCACCATGACGCAACCAGAACATAAGCTTTTCAACTACCCAAATAACATTACAACTAACGATTGGGATCATTGGGTGCAAGAACGCGGACTCTATTACCCAATGAACTGGGATGAGCGTTATGAAACGTTTGTCAGCATGGCCGACCCAGATGAAGATCCATTCACAGGTGGTATTTTAATGGCTGAGTACGGAGAAGGAACTTACTTGTACACGAACTTGGTCTTTTATCGCCAAATCGACAATCAAGTTCCTGGAGGCTATCGAATTTTCACGAATTTAATCAGCTATGGAATAGAAGATAATTAAATATAAAAAATAGCCTAGAAGGTTTATAAAAACCTTCTAGGCTATTTTTATGTAAAATCACTTCATTCCCGTCAAGGTAATCCCAGAAATAATATGACGCTGTAGGAAAATGAACACTAAAATTAATGGAATAACCGCTATGGTAGACCCTGTCATGATTAGATGCCACTGCGACTCTGCCTCCCCCGATGAGAAGAAAGATAAGCCAACGGGCAGCGTCCTAAGTGCCGCAGACTCAATAACGATTAATGGCCATAGAAATGCATTCCAGTTACCGAGGAATGTGAAGATACTTAAAGCAGCAAGTGCCGGCCAAACTTGTGGAATGGCAATCTTAAAAAATATCATAAATTCATTCATGCCATCAATACGAGCTGCGTTTAGAAGATCATCAGGAATTTGCTCCATGAATTGCCTCATTAAAAATACGCCGAATCCAGTCATTAATCCTGGAAACAAAATTCCCCAGTACGTGTCCGTCCAGCCAAAATCGGAACTCATCATAAACCATGGAATAATTAGCATTTCAGTTGGAACCATTAGTGTACTTAATATTAGTATGAACAAAACGCCGCGACCAACAAAAGAAAACTTGGCAATAATATAACCAACAAGTGTATCGAAAAATGCAACACTGATTGTCGTAGCCGTGGCGATAATTAAGCTATTTAGGAACCATTTGGCAAATAAACTTTCTTCCAGCACTTTAGTGTAGTTACTGAAGGTTATATTTTCCGGTATGATATCCAGACTAAAAATATCAATTGGCGATTTTAAAGAAGTAGAAACCATCCAAACAAAGGGAAATAGCATAATAATGGAACCCAATATCAATGCTACGTACGTTAATATATTTCCAACTTTCATTCTCTCACATCCCCCTTTCTAATAATCGAATTTCCGAGTTAGCACCTTCATTTGGAATAAGGTCAAGGCCAAAATGAATAGAAACAACAAGACGGTCGCAGCCGATGCAAGTCCCATATCAAACTTTCTAAAAGCCAACTGGTAAATATACACCACAACTGTCATCGTAGAATTCAGCGGACCCCCAGTGCCGTCCGAACTCATGTTAATGACTTGGGTAAAGGATACTTGGATGAAGTTAATGCTTCCAATTACTGCTGAGAATACAATCGTCGGATTCAACAGTGGAACTGTCACATGCCAGAATTTTTGCCAAGGACTTGCACCATCAATCTCTGCTGCCTCATACAACATCTTAGGAATATTTTCTAAACCAGCTAAAAACAGAACCATTTGAAAACCTAATGCCTGCCAAATCATCGCGCCGATGATGACGTATATTGCTTGATCGGGTGAGTTTAAAAATGGTTGTGGTGATAGACCGATTTTTATTAAGATGTCATTAATAATTCCGTTTTTCATCAAAATCCACTGAAATACCCAACTGATTGCAACAATACTAGTTACATAGGGGATAAAATAGATGACTCTGAAAAAACCGACAAATCGATTTATTTTATGTAGTAGGAGTGCAACAATAATTCCGAAAAACAATTGTCCAGAAACGCCTAACACAATATAAATCAATGTGTTCACTGCAGACTTGATAAATACTTTATCTTGTATAAGTGCCTGGTAGTTTTCTAGACCGATAAATGGTCTTATCCCTGTCGCGAGTAAATTCCAATCCCTAAAACCTACGTTAAATGTGAATAGCGTAGGAAGTATACGAATGCCAATGAAAAATAGAATTGGAAGCAACAGACAAGTATAGACAAAAAGATATTTTTGGTATTTTACATTACCCCTGAATTTTTGTATCAGTGATGTCTTTTGTATTGTTTTCTGGTTCGATGCAGAATGATTCTCTCCCACTTGGCACCTCCTAATAGTTGATAGAACCAAAGGCTATAAATAACCTTTGGCTCACTTTTCTCTTATTTATCGCTCCAATAATTCTCATGTAATTTCTTTGTCTCTTCTACTAATTCATTGTAAGCTTCCTCTACGTCCATATCCTGTAGTAGGACTTTGTCTGCAGCATCGATGACAAGCTGACGTTCTACAGTCTCATCTACGAAGAAATGAGCATTTGCAAATGGTAGCGAATTGATAAATGCCCCGTATACTTCATCATTGACATATTTATCTTGCATCGCAACTTCTTCTTTGGCAGGTAGTTCACCAGTTGCATCAATCCACTTCTCCATGACTTCTTTGCTAGTTAGAAATTTAATGAATTTAGTAGCCGCCTCAAGTTTCTCACCTTCAACTTTTGCAGTAATCCCGTTCGTCCAGAATGAAGCGTTCGTAGAATCTTCTTTATTTCCAGGTAGTGGTGCAACCCCGTAGTTCAAATCAGGTGCATCACTTTGAATCGTACCAATACGGAATGAACCATCAATATTCATGGCTGCTTTTTCAGTCAAGAAAGCGGTTACGTCATCCGTATAAAATCCAACCTCAGATGTTACTAAATCTTTAGGAAAACTCAACCAGTACTTGAAAGCTTCCAGACCCGCTGGATCTTCACCCCAAACCACTGATTTCTTGTCTTCGCTCATTACTTCCCCACCAGCCTGGCGCGTCAAACCGTCACGTAACCATTGATGTCCTTGCTGTGAAGGCTCCCAAGCCATACCTGATTGTTCTAATCTCCCACTACCGTCTGCCTTTGTAAGTTTTTCAGCATACTCCTGCAATTCGTCCCAGTCTTTTGGCGGAGAATTCGGATCTAAGCCTGCCTCTTCAAAAAGATCTTTGTTATAAAATAGCGCTAGCGTTCTTACTGCAGTTGGAATCGTCCAATATTCACCATCAAGTTTTGTCGCTTCAACCAATGGGAAAAATTCGCTTTCAATTTCCGCATGTGGAAATGCATCTTGTGGTAATGGCTGTAAATAGCCAGAATCCACATACTTTGGAACCCATCCATAAAATAAATTGATCACGTCTGGCCCTTTCCCCGCAGGGACTTGTGCTGCTACCTTTTCATTATATTGATCATAAGGAAAGTTGGTCTGCTTTACTTTGATACCAGGGTTATCTGCTTCGAATTCCGCAATTAGCTCATCCATCAACTTAACTTTTGCGTCAAAAGCGTACTGCCAGTATTCCAATACAATTTCGTCGTCGCCTGATCCTTCATTCGATGAGGAATCTTTGTCGGAAGAATCTTTGTCGTCCGAACAAGCTACCAATAATACTGACAGTAAACCTAAAGCAACTAAACCTAGCCACCATTTTTTAATCATGTAAATCCCCCTACTTTCATATTTTTAAGATATAATGCCAATTTAATAATATAATCACACCTGCAAGATAGAATCATGTTCTTTTAAAACTAAATATCCCGCGCCTAAAATCGACACATTATTAAGTTTCGTGATTGTGACCGTCGTTTCGATTGGCAAATGTTGATTGATCGTTGACATGATTTTGGGTAGAAAATGATGCATGGACTTTGAGATGCCACCCCCTATGATGACGCATTCTGGATTGACGATTGAAATCACATTGACCAGTGCGAACGCAAGATGGGAAAAAGCATCATCAACGATGGTTAACGCATTTTTATCGCCTTCAATCGCTAACTCAAAAATTCTCTTCGCTGGCCAATCAGCCGATTCTTTTTCACTTTCTCCCAGATACTTCATCATTCTCCTTGTGATAGATGGTCCACCTACATGACTGTCTAGAAAGCCGTAGCCTGAAAAGATGCTGTCATATGCTTCTTCGGCTGCATGCTTATCTGTTACCATATAACCAATTTCGCCAGCAGCAAAAGATGACCCCCGGTACAGCTGACCATTGATAATCATTCCGCAACCTATCCCAGTACCCAATGTAATTTGTAAAATATTATCCTTATCTCTACCCGCTCCTTTCCATTGCTCACCGAGTGCTGCAACGTTCACATCATTATCGATGTAAACTGGAAATGGTAAAACTTCACCAATACTGTCTAACAAATTAAATTGTTTCCATCCTAAACTCGGTGCATCAATAACAATTCCCTTTTCAACATCTGTAATACCGGGAACACCAATTCCTGCGCCGAGAATTTGACTGGTAGCTAAATCATTTTTCTCAATGAGTAAGGTGATTTTATCAGCAATAGATTGAGCTAAGTCCTTAGACAAATACGCCTGTGTTGAAAATACTACTTTCTCTATGATTTCACCGTTTAAATTCATAACGCCAATCTCTACCGAGGTTCCACCAATATCTACGCCAACAATATATTTGGCATTATGATTGAAGAAAATCTGGAAAGCTCGTCTGCCACCAGATGAACTTGAACTAAGACTCTCTTGTTCACGAAACCAGCCTTCACCGATTAATTCATCAACAAGTTTAGATATAGTGGGTTTGCTAATCTTCAATGCTTTGGCAACTTCAGATCTAGAACGTCCGGGATTTTTTTGAATATAATGCAGGATTTTTTTCTTATTAATATATTTCATATATTGAGGATTTACTTGTATATTCCTGATGGTGATTACACTCCTCCCCCTTCTAATGATGGTTGGATATCAGGTAAACTGCGGCAGGTAGGGTTTGTTGATGTCCATCAGCTCATCATATATTTTCAGCGCAGCTTCTGCACTCGGAACATTTGGATCTGTAAGCAATGCCTGAATGACAAGTCCATGATCCCCTTTAACACCAGCATCTACAACAAGATGCTGGATATCTATCTGTGTTCTGCACATCGCCGCTATCCCTCGCGGCAATTCACCCAACGCAAGACCATTTACGCCGTGGCCACTGATGACAGCTGGTACCTCAACAATTGCCTCTGTTGGTAAGTTAGAAATATAACCATCGTTTGGTAAATTTACAGATTCCAACAACTCATTTGTGTTATGCACGATGCCGTTGATGATCGTGAATGCTTTTTCGCCTGAAGGAGCAATCAGTTTATCATCGATGGGAATTTCACCGCTGATGACGCCATCGAGAACACTTACAATACTTTGTCGCCGTTTTTCATATTTTTCAAAGTCATAGCCATTCGCTGATATCAGCTCATGCGCATAGGGAAAAAACTCACCTAAATGGCCGTCTCCTGATGTTGGAAATAACCCATAATGCTGGAAAATGAACCGCGATAATTTCTCATATTCTTTATTATAGACAGCCTCTTTTTCACGAAATAGTGGGTATAGATCTTCCCCTGTTCTTTTATCTCTCATATCGAAGATCCATGTGAAATGGTTAATGCCCCATGCTTTTACATCAATATGTTCACGGTCAATCGCTAATATTGTAGACACAATTTCAATTCCCGCATTGATTTGATGACAGAGCCCCACTGCTTTTACTTTTGTATATTTTTTGATAGCCATACACAATCTACTTTCCGGGTTCGTGAAATTAATCAATAATGCATTCGGACAAATCAATTCAATATCTTTGCAAATGTCCATAAAGATCGGTAGGTTTCTCATTGTGTGAAACACTGCGCCGGGACCAACGTTCTCTCCCAAGACATGTTTAATACCATGTTTCTGTGGTACAGCAAAATCCTGTTTCCACATCTCCACACGGTCAACGGCAATTGAAACGATGATGAAATCAGCGCCTTGCAAAGCCTCTTTCCTGTCGGTAGTCGCTGAAATCTGATAGTTCGCCCCAAGAACATCATTAATGCGATTAGCAGCTCGTGCTGTTTTTTCTACAGCCTCATTATTGATATCCATTAAAACAAGCGTACTTCCCCATAATTCTTTCGTCGAGAATGCATCTTTTATCATGCTCAGTCCAAAGATTGCACTACCCGCTCCGATAATGACAATCCTCTGTCTACTACGCATTAAGTAAGCCCCCTTAACCTACTATTCTATTGATCATTAATCTTTGGTTAGTAACCTTTACTTACTAATAAATAGTATACTACTATGAAGATTCAGATATGTCAACGGAGTTTTTTATGTTTTCCTAGTAATGCAAAAATAGAAGTTATAAATAAAGGCTTGTTCTGAATGACATTCTCATTCAGAACAAGCCTAATTTGAAATCTAGCGTACGACTTTTTTACCCTTTTTATTTTTCACTATTTTCATGACAATCGGAAAAACAATCGGTCCATATTTTATGAGTCTTCCTATAAGCTTCTTCATTTAAACGCCTCCATTTTTATAAGATATTACGAATGCAATTGTTGGTTCTTTCTTGTAATTCCTTTATTCTTTAATTCTTAAACATTATCCAAGCAACCTATTATGGTTAGTCGTTATAAATAATATCCATGGCAAACTTTTCAATGCGCTTCTATTTTTGTGAGTCAGAATTTACCAACAAAAAAGTGTAGCTCAATTGAGATACACTTTTTCATATGTATGTCACCATAACATTGGTTTTTGAATCATGAGCCAGAGCATCACAATCATTAAACCGATGTAAATCCATGATGTTTGCTTTAATCGATCTAAGATATGGTTTTTATCTTCGTTCGGTTTATTAAAGCGTCTAAGGACAATTGTAAATCCTCTTGATAAAAATAAACCTGACAATAGTAAAACGATTACTGTCATTACGACCCATGATGTATGCCATGGCCATGGTCCAAAGATTACTAATAGTACACCTGATACGACGAGGGCATGTCCTGCGTGCATGACAATCCGAATGACAACGTTGACAATGGAAAGATACGCATTTTCCACTTGCATATCAACGCCGCGTAATCGTTTAATAGTCGGCATTAAGATGAACAACGGTCCAATTGCTAGTACAGCACTCAACACATGTATGAAAACAATTAATGAGTAGAAGGCAAGCTTCATTCCTTAAATCACTTCTCTGCAGGGCTAAACTCATGAACCCAGACGCTCATCTTAGGTAACCAAGGCATTTTCGGATGAAATGCTAAAATTGATTCTTTATAGTCTTCGACACTCGAATAGCCTTCTTGCTTGGCATTTTCGTCCGTTAGTTCGCCAAGTGTTTGTGAATACAGCGCATCGATTTTGAATTCTTTGCCATTCAACACCATAATCTCACCAGGATAAGCATACACCCCGTTACGTCTCGTTGCTGTTTTCTCACCGTTCAATACTTTTTCTATATCGGCATCCATTGTCACAAGCCGTTCGATAGAGCAAGATTTTTCTGGAAGCGTGTCATTTTTTTGATTTGTCATGTTGAGACCCCTTTTCAATTATATATTCTGTTAATAAGTATATCTTTATTTCAAGTATATCGCGAGAACTCCGACTTTATGTTTGAATTCGAAGTAGTTCGTCTATATAAATAAAGACACTTATAATGAGGAGAGATCATCTTGAAAGCAGTTATTCTTATTGCATCATTAAAAAGTACAGATGAAAAATCGAATACAGAAGCACTTGCTGAAAAAGTGCAAATGATTTATCAAAATGAAGAAATCGATTCGGAAATTATTCGATTAGCAGACTACAACATAGCTTACGGTATCAAACCAGATATGGGCCAAGGTGATGAGTGGCCATCTATTTTAGAAAAAGTAAAAGCTGCAGATATTTTACTAATTGGAACACCTCTCTGGCTTGGTGAAAAAAGTAGTATCGCCGCGCTAGCGATTGAACGTCTATATGGAAGTAGTTCAGAAACCAATGATAAAGGACAAGCAATTTATTACAACAAAGTCGGTGGCGCTATTGTGACGGGAAATGAAGATGGAGCGAAACACGCATCTGCATCTATTTTATACGGTTTATCACATATAGGGTTTGTCGTTCCGCCTAATGTGGATGCTTATTGGGTTGGAGATGCGGGTCCAGGTCCTTCATATATAGATGCTGGCCAACAAAATGATTTTACGAAAAAAAATGTTGAAATGCTTGCTTACAATACCATTCATTTATCACGAATTTTGAAAAAGACCCCTATTCCTGCCGAAGGAAACTTAATCGATGAATGAGAATAATTATGCGCTCCAGTATACTGGGGTGCATTTTTCATTTCAATACTAATTTTCAGTCAATAACATTTACATTTCTTGAAATAACTGATAATGTTGCCCATTGGAAGAACTATTTACATAGTAGCTTTATAGTCTTACATAAGGAGGAAATTGTATGAGCGTTTCTGTTAAAAAAGAGACAAAGCAGCGGCGTTCAACAACTAGTTTAATCATTCTTGTTGTTGGAATTATTTTTCTTGCAATGAATTTACGGGCACCCATCACTGCAGTTGGCCCGATTGTTCCTGCGATCCGTGATAGTCTAGGGATTTCAAATGCTGCAATTGGAACA
Source organism: Sporosarcina sp. Y1009 (assembly GCF_057669865.1). Taxonomy (NCBI): domain Bacteria; kingdom Bacillati; phylum Bacillota; class Bacilli; order Caryophanales; family Caryophanaceae; genus Sporosarcina; species Sporosarcina sp. Y1009. Next base: position 158,843 of record NZ_JBYHFO010000001.1, read on the forward strand.
TTAACGACAATTCCATTACTAGCATTTGCCGTATTATCCCCTTTCGCACCTCGTTTAGCACGAAGATTCGGAATGGAAATGGTTTTGTTTGTCGTGCTCATTGTCCTTTCTATGGGGCTTCTCTTAAGACCAGTTGGTGGTCCGTCTTCTTTGTATATCGGTACAATTCTCATGGGTGCCGGTATCGCAATCGCCAATGTGCTTATGCCGGCATTTATCAAGATGAAATTCGCCAATAACATCGGCATGATGACGGGCGTCTATTCGATCTCAATGAACCTAACTGGGGCTATTGCAGCTGGTATAAGCATTCCAATTGCCACATCAAGCAGTTTGGGATGGAAAGGGTCAATCGGCATCTGGGCAATACTTGCCGTTGTCGCCTTAGTTATCTGGATCCCTCAAATTCGACATCGCCGAAAAGAAGCATTACCAGGGAAAAACGGTGTCAAAGGAAAGTCCTTATGGCGTTCAAAACTCGCATGGAAAATCACTATATTTATGGGCTTGCAGTCTTTATTATTTTATAGTCTCGTTGCTTGGTTACCTGTAATTTTACAAAGTCGTGGTATGGAATCGGGACAAGCCGGTTGGATGCTATCTGCTATTCAATTTTCGCAATTACCTTTTACATTCCTCGTTCCCATTATTGCAGGTCGCATGAAAAACCAAGTTCCGCTTGTCTGGATTACATTTGTACTGATGACAGCTGGGCTTTCTGGAATTTTGTTCGGAGGGACATTACTAGTCCTGCCTTCAGTGATTATTATCGGTGTGGGAGCAGCATTCGCATTTGGTTTAGCGATGATGTTTTTCTCACTGCGTACGCATAATTCTTTCCATGCGGCCGATTTATCAGCGATGGCACAATCATTCGGATATTTACTGGCGGCTTCCGGGCCACCACTTTTCGGTCTTCTATTTGACCTGACAAACGGTTGGACATTCCCATTATTATTATTAATCGCAGCGACCTTTTGCATTTTATTTGTCGGTCTTGGTGCGGCAAAAGATGAATATGTTTCTGAAGAGTAAAACACAAACCTCAGCTCGGATAGACCGAGTTGAGGTTTTATGTTTCTTACGATAGATTTTTTTTAAACTTAAATCTGTTTCAATAAATTTGCCATTTCAATCGCGGAAGCAGCTGCATCCCAACCTTTATTTCCAGCTTTCGTACCCGCACGCTCAATAGCTTGTTCAATTGAATCTGTCGTTAACACACCAAAAATAACAGGTATTCCTTCATCCATATTAATGGCTGAAACTCCTTTAGCAACTTCACTACATACGTAGTCAAAATGCGGTGTAGATCCGCGAATCACTGTTCCCAAAGTAATAATTGCATCATACTTTCCTGAAGTAGCCATTTTCTTTGCGACAAGTGGAATTTCAAAAGCACCTGGTACCCATGCAGTGGCAATATCACTTTCATTTACACCGTGGCGACGTAGCGCATCTTCTGCCCCACTTAAAAGTTTTCCAGTAATAAATTCATTAAACCTTGCCACGACAATCCCAATCTTTAACCCAGTACCAACTAAATGTCCTTCATATATAGTTCCCATTATGGTTCCCCCTCAATTATGTAATTGACTTTTTTCATTTTGACGACGGTACGAAATCAAATCTTTAATCGTTAAAATGACTAAATCAAAACGTTTTGCAATTTCTTTTAACTGCAAACTTCTAGCCATCGTCCCGTCTTCGTTCATAATTTCGCAAATGACACCAACTGAATCTGAGCCCGCTAATTTGGCCAAATCAACCGCCGCTTCTGTGTGTCCAGGTCGTCTCAAGACTCCGCCTGCTTTAGAAACCAACGGGAAGATATGCCCTGGTCTTTTAAAGTCAGTGGGTTTTGCATCACTGCTAAGCATTTTTAAAATGGTATCTGACCGTTCAAACGCTGAAATCCCTGTATGTACTAAGGCATGGTCAATGCTGACTGTAAAAGCTGTTCCATACGCATCACTATTGTTTTCAGTCATTGGTTTTAAATCGAGTTGCACTGCTTTCTCTTCTTCAATTGGCACACATATGAGGCCACGGCCTTCAGTTGCCATGAAATTAATCATTTGAGGCGTTGCAAATTCACCTAAAGCAACAAAATCTCCTTCATTTTCTCGGTCTTCATCATCTACAACGATAATTGCTTTCCCAAGTTTAAGTTCTTCAATTGCTTCTTCTACTGTTGCGTACAATTCGCTCAACTCCTTAATCTAAAAATCCGTTTGAAATCAGCGTGTCCATCGTTACGCTGCTACTTGGGGTATTTTCTTTTCTTATGAGTAATCTTTCGATATATTTCGCTAACATATCACATTCAATATTGACTTTATCTCCGACTTTTTTATATCCAACGACTGAATCATCTTGAGTGACAGGAATTAAAGAAATAATAAACCCTATTTCCGTCACACCAAAAATTGTTAATGACGTTCCATCAACTGTCACCGAGCCTTTTGGTATGAAATAATTCAACAGTTGGAGATCTATTTTAATCTCCAAATACGATGCATTCGCAACTTTTTCAATAGAAATTATTTCACCCGTACCATCAACATGACCACTAACGAAATGACCGCCAAATCTGCCATTTGCAGCCATTGCTCGTTCCAAATTCACCTTACTTCCTGAACGAAGTTCTTGTAATGTCGTCGCTTTTACTGTCTCTGGTATTACATCAGCTGTAAAATGATCTACCGAAAAGTTTGAGACTGTTAAGCACACGCCATTAATAGCTATACTGTCGCCTTTGTTCACGTCACTAAGCACTTTCTTACATCTAATCGCAAGTTGAAGTGAAGTAGCTCCTGGCGTGACCCGGGATATAGTTCCAATTTCCTCAATAATTCCAGTGAACATATATGGTGATTCCTCCTACTTTAAAGCATATGAAGCCTCCCAATTATCCGTAAATCGAAAACTTGAAGTGAAATTTTGCCATAAATAAATAAGCACCATTTCCAGTGAATTTTGATACCTTATTCAAATAATGTCCATTCGTTCTCTGGTTTAATCCAACCAAGGTAACGAATGAAAATGCCGAAAAATCCGTTTCTAACTGGGCAGATACAAGTGTTAAAATATTTTTTCACTGTTAAACTTAGATCTAAAATAATATGTTGGATTCTTTCCACCTAGGGGCAATGAGTGGTTGGGAAAGGATTATCATGAAGTACGGTTTACCGTCGATTGAAATCGCAATTTGGGTTTGATTTAAAAATTAGTCAGTGAATGACCAATCCAAATTCGCGTCTAAAAATGCACCGACCAGGGTGGCGGGCTTTAAAGTGACGTATGGATTACCGTATTTGATAAAATGAAAAATGCTTGGTTTGCGTGCTTTGTCTTTTTTCTAAGAGTCTCAAAGTGTAACTTTAATAAGCCAAGTTCCAATTCCTTTTGAAAGGATTTGGTTTTCTGGGCGTCATGATACCTATCAATTTCCAATTGAAATCAAGGTCTTCATGCAGCTAAGCGCTTTATATAGTCACAACTTTTGGTATTCCCCCTTCCATTCAAATTGAAAAGGACAAAGACCAAAGCATTGCATATAAAAATAGCCAAACAACTTCTCCCATCCAGACTTTAACTGTCGGTGCCAGAATTTCACCAGCTCCACCGCCCCTCGTTAAGTAAAAGGCGCGGGTCACGGACTAACGAGCAATGGAGAAGAATGCAGTACAATTCTTCTTTGCTCGATCACCGTCGGTAAGGAATTTCACCTTGCCCCGAAGAGTTTGTATTTATATGCTACTTCAACGTAACATAGGTAGAAAAATAAATCAAAAAAACTCAGCCCGATTGCTCGGAACTGAGTCTAATTGTTCACTAAATTATTCTTTTAAGTCTTCAATTGAATCGATGTCCATATATCTTGGAACTACCAAGCCAATTTTAACGCCTTCCATATTGATTCCTAAATCTTCGAAATCACCATCGAATTTTTCAGCATAAGTTGCATGTGTAACTGGTAACCAGGCAGCAAGTGTTGCGTCTGCACTACCATCAGCAATAGCTGTCCACATTGGTCCTGCTTCAACTTGTGTCAACGTAACATCATAGCCTACATCTTCAAGAACAATTTTCATCACATTATGACTCGCGATTTCACTGTCCCATGCAACATATGCAAGTTTGATTTTATCACCATCGACTGCCTCAACGCCATCAGTCCACTCTGCGACTTTATCTGCGTTTGCATCAATCCATGTTTGTGCTGCATCTACTTCATTTTCGCCCTCTTGCATTACAATCATCACTTCACCCATATCGTCCTCTGACCAGTTAAAGTTGGAAAGAATTGTATGAGCTTCTGGTAAATCATCTGCAAGTCCAGTACGTCCAATTGAATGAATTTCTTCTTCACCACCGTAGGTACCTTCCGGATCGTCAAGGTATTTCAAGTCAAATTCTGCAAACTTCCAGTGTGGTGTCCAACCTGTAACAATAATCGGCTCTTCATTAGCATATGCTCTTTTCAAAGCAGCTGTCATTGCCGAACCCGAACCTGTTGTAAGCGTCCATTCATCTAGTTCATAGTCAACAAGTGCTTCTTCTGTTTTTTCCATAATACCAGCACCTGGATCGATTCCTGTAATTTTATAATCGACTGACTCACCGACCGCTTCTGTTGAGCTTCCTGTTGCATTATCGTCTGTTTCTTCAGCGTCGCCACATGCAGCTAATCCGACCGCTAATAGAGCAACCGCTCCGAGTCCTAATACTTTTTTCTTGATTTTCATGATGTTTTTCCTCCTTGTTTTTTGGTACCGGCATGTTGCGTAATTCTGTCCAAAATAATCGCTACGATTACAATAGCCACACCTACTTCAACGCCAACCCCTGTTTTCAACTGTGTTACAGCTCGATATACTTGTTCTCCAAGCCCTGGTGCTCCTACCATTGAAGCGATTACCACCATAGACAATGAGAGCATAATGCTCTGGTTAACCCCTGCCATTATAGTTGGTTTAGCTAACGGAATCTGAATTTTACTCAGCCGTTGCCACGATGTCGACCCAAATGCTTCCGTCGCTTCAATTAAATCTTCAGGTACTTGTTGTATTCCTAACATCGTTAAACGGATTGTTGGCGGCATCGAAAATATAACGGATGCGACAACTCCTGGTACAACACCTATATTGAAAAAGAATATTGCTGGAATCAAGTAGACAAATGCTGGCATCGTCTGCATGAGATCCAGAATGGGATTAATAACTTTTCGTGCAGTTGCATTTTGAGAACCCCATATTCCTATCGGTATGCCAATTGCTATGGCAAAAACAACGGATGTGAGGACGAGTGCGAGCATTTGAAGCATTGGATACCAATACCCCAAGTAATCGATGAATAAAAATCCGATGAGTGAGAACACCGCGATTTTTCTAGTTGATATCCACCAAGCGAGCAAAGCAAACACAAATGCAAGCAAAATTGATGGAACGAGCTCTAGCCCATCGACAGATCCTTCAACAATTGATTCTAGCAATACGGCAATTCCGTCAAAGACGGCACTAAATGTTTGAACAAGCCAATCGACACCATTATCAATCCAATCGGCAAACGGAATTCGAGGTAAAAGTTTATCCATTTGTCTCCACCTCCGAAGTTACTTCATCGACAGAATCGACAATTCCATTTTCATTAATGAACTGATTATTTCCAGCCAATGCCCCGATTAGCGCACCGCGAATAATAATTCCTTGAAGTCGATTCTCTTCATTGACAACAGCGACTGGTATTGTAGCCGTTGATACGACATCAAACAACTCCGTTAGCAATCGATCCTCTGGAATCTTGAGAATATCGACTATAAGTATTTCTTCAAGGGATTTATTCGATTCTGTCGCTTTCACTGCATCTTGGGCAGTAACTGCACCAAGCAATCGTCCACTTTTATCCACAACATAAATGGATGAAATACGCAGTGTCTTCATGAGTCTAAGCGCAACCCTAGGACCACGGTCTATCTGCACTGTATCTGCTTTCTTCATAATATGTGCTGCCGTTAATACTTTAGCTAAATCGACGTCTTCAACAAATCGCTCGACATATTCATTTGATGGATTCATCAATATTTCTTCAGGAGTTCCAATTTGAACAATTTCTCCGTCTTTCATTAACGCGATTCGATCACCAATTCTGAGTGCTTCGTCCAAGTCATGCGTAATGAAGATAATTGTTTTCCTCATATTATCGTGAAGTTGTAACAATTCATCTTGCATATCTTTTCGGATGAGTGGGTCAAGCGCGCTAAATGCTTCATCCATAAGCAATATATCTGGATCATTAGCGAGTGCTCTTGCAAGTCCCACACGTTGCTGCATTCCACCACTCAATTGGGATGGGAGTTGTTCTTCATATCCTTTAAGTCCTACTAGTCTCAAGGACTCTTTTGCCTTTTTCGCCCGCTCTTCTTTCAAAACTCCCTTAACTTCCAATCCGTATTCGGTATTTGAAAGAATGGTCTTATGCGGAAATAGTGCAAAGTTTTGGAACACCATGCCTATTTTTTTCCGACGAACTTCGCGAAGTTGCTCTTTATTCATTTGAACAATGTCTTCACCATCGAGTAGAACATGCCCCGACGTAGGGTCTATTAATCTGTTAAGTAATCTGACTAATGTCGACTTTCCACTTCCAGAAAGGCCCATTATGACAAATATTTCACCATCATACACGTCAAACGATGCATTTTTCACACCGACTGTTGCGCCGGTAGCTTTTAATACTTCTTCTTTCGTTTTTCCTTCATTAAGCAGTTGCACTGCCCGTTTGTTGTTTTTGCCAAAAATTTTCGTCGCGTCTTTCACTTCGATCTTTTTCTTGGCATTTTGCTCAGTCATACTTACACTCCCTAAAATCTATAAATTTCCGAATGTCTATCAGTATATCTGTAACAAGATTGCAATACAACTGTTTTAACCATTTAAATCGAATATACGGTTAAAACTGTACAAACTTTCGTCGCTATGAATTGCTTTTTAAGAAAAACTGTAATACGCTATATAGAAACAGCTAGAATAAGCTTTTATATAAGCCATTAGCTATAAGGAGGAACGGAATATGGATGGTGAAGAAAGACTGGAAAAGGCACGTAATCGTATCGCTGAGTCGATTGCGCAAAATATACATTTATACGGCCTCCCACCATCTGCCGGTAGACAATATGGAATGATGTTTTTCCAGGATCGTCCACTAACCCTCGACGATATGTCTGAAGAGCTTGGAATGAGTAAGACAAGTATGAGCACATCGATTAGAGCGTTGGCAGATGCCAAATTAGTAGATCGCGTATGGCAACGCGGCGTTCGAAAAGACTTATATGAAGTGAAAGATGATTGGTATCAAAGTTTCATTGATATGTTTAATAGTAGATGGAGAAGATCGGTGTCGCTGCATTCAACTGCCATTAGAAAATCGCTCAATGAACTTGAGCAACTTATAAATGACGAGTCCATTAGTCCTGAAATTTTGGAGAAAGCTAAAGTCGACAGAGATAAAATTATCTATATTCGAGATTATTACGATTGGCTCGACCGCCTCATCGATGCTTTTGAGGACCATGATATTTTCGATCTTGTTCCAATTAAAACCACTACTAAGGATTGACTAACTGAATAGTTACCGAAAAGGCATCAGCCTCTTACTGATTGCCTTTTTTTGTTGCTAATTTCTTAGGTAAAATGAAAGTATGGGGAATTTGGGCGGTGCGGGTGCAGTTATGATCGCTGCGTTGTGGTTTGTGATCGTTGCTCGAACGGTTATTCTCGGAGCAGGACGATTTCCTTTTTTATGATCGTTGCGTTGTGGTTTGTGCTCGTTGCTCGAACCTTTATGATCATTGCAAACCGTAAAGTTTCCATTGAAACTTTACGGGCTTCAATACGTATTAGAAGTAAGTTATTAATTGATTCATAGGAGTGGTTTAATGTATTCGGAAATTCACGCACCTGAAAACAGGTTATCAAAGGACTCAGTAAAAGTTTGGATTATTAGTGGAATCATAAGTTATTCTATTTGGCTTATCCTATTTGCGGTTCTACTCTATGTAGATTTCCGGTTTTCTTGGTATGAATGGATTGGGTGGATATTAATAGGGATTACTTCTTTAATCGCATTGTCCGGAATTTGGTCCGTCTTCATTAAACCTTTTATACTATATAAAAATTGGCGATACGCTGCTAACGAAGAGTTTTTACAATTAAAGTTTGGCGCTTTTCATGAAGAACACCAACTTGTTCCGATGACAAAAATTCAATCTGTTTCTACTAACCAAGGTCCAATACTTAGAAAGTACGGACTTTACTCTATCTCTATCGAAACCATGGGATCTTCTCACGTCATTCCCACATTGCCTAAAGATGTCGCCTATGAATTAAGGAACCAAATTGCACATTTCGCAAAAATAAAGGAAGTAGAATAATGGAGAAACGTCGACGTTATCATCCATTCGTTATTGCAATGGACTTATGGGGTTTTGTGAAAAATAGTTTTTTCCTTATATTCATTTTCATTCTTTCCTTCAGTAATGATTCAACGCTTTATACATACGGTAGAATCCTTCTTTTATTATTGTTTGCAGGAGCAATCATTAATATTTTATTAGACTGGGTCGTTAATAAATACGAAATACAGGACGACAATTTTCATATTTATAAGGGGATCTTTAGTAAAAGTGAGAGCGTTATTCCTTTTTCTCGAATTCAAAATATACAAAGGCAGACCTCTTTCTTCCAGAGACTTTTTAAACTTACATCCCTAACGTTAGAAACAGGTGCAAATACGACTGTTGAATTTAAAGTAGTTTCAAATTTGGAAGCTTCTCGAATCGAGGCGTTACTGGACCAATTTGAGACAAGTGTCGAAGAGTCTCCCGGAATTGAGGATATCGATCAGCCTAATATGACTATTTCAGGGCGAACCCTTCATTTCACACCTACTAAGAAAGACCTGTTAAAAGCATCATTCACTTCTTTCAGTTTTCTTTTGATAATTCCAATCTTCGGATCGATTTATTCAAAGATTACCAATTTTGATGGTGTGGAGGAATTTGCTGAAGGCTTTCTGTCACGATTTTTAACGTCTACGCTTGTCATCGTAATTGTCGTTATTTTATTGTTCATCATTTCTATCATTGCTGGAATTATTAGGACCTTTTTGAAGTATGGAAAATATGAAATCGCATCTGATGAAGAACGTATTTTCATTAAAAAAGGGGTTTTGACTGAATCTTTCTTTACTATTTCAAAAGAAAAAGTTCAAGCAATTGAAATTACACAATCGACTATTAAACGAATCCTAGGACTTGCGGAAATTAAATTAATCAGTGCTGGTAGTGTTGGTGACGATGAACTTGCGACGAATTCACTGTACCCTTTTCTACCGATTAAACGTGCTTATGAGATGATTCACGAACTATTACCAGACTATGAAATAACAGAATCGATGCGTAAACTTCCGAAAAAGTCGTTCTGGATCCGGCTCTTAAAACCCAGTTGGTTTTGGTTGATTGTGACAATTACACTCTATTATTTTAAGCCCACGCCATTTGATTTTGAACATACTTGGTGGATAGGCTCGGCGGCATTACTTGTATTAATTATCAGTTTAAGATTGCTTGATTATTTCAACACACGATTCGCTATGAATGACAATTTTATTCAATTCAAATCAGGGAGTTTTCAGACGACAGTTTTTATATCAAAACGTGAAAAAATAATTGAAGTCAATGTTACACGTAGCAAATTACAACAATTACTCGGACTTGCATCCATTGGAACTGTAAATCGGGCAAAACCCGTTCACCATAGCGGAGTAGACGACATTCCCGTTCAGATGGCCGATCATTTCTACACATGGTATGCAAATCGAGGAAACGACATTAAAGTCGAATGAAAAAATAGCCCCATTCAACTTTAATGTTGTATAGGGCTATTTTTCATTTAGAAACTTTAATAGTTGCTTCTAATTCAACTTGAACGTTTCCTTGAATGGCTCGGCTAATCATACAGGAAGTTTCTGCTTTTTCTGCAAGTCTAAGCGCAAGCGATTTGTCTCTTTCCGTTGCATTCACTTTTAGTAAAATAAGTGGTTTATGAATGATTTTTTTATATGTAATGACACCATTCGTCACATCGACTACACCAACTGCTTCCATTGTCAGTGCTTCTTTCTCAAGATTACTTCGCTCCATGATCGCAGCCAATGTAATAATATAACAAGTCGCTGCTGCACCTAAGAGCATTTCATCTGGATTTGTTCCAATCCCCGGCCCGTCCATCTCCGGCGGAATCGAGACTTCTGTTTTCAAATTCCCCGCGTCAATCGTTCCAACATCGTTTCGTAAACCCGGCCAATTTGCCGTTAGGTGGAAATAGTGCTCTGCCATTTTTTTATCTCCTTCCCTATATCTGTTGAGATAATTGTATCAAATGATGATGATAAAGAATTAAAAAGACTCCCTAGGCTGAGATGTAAAATCCTTTATGAATTTAAATATAATTGCAATGAACAATGAGGCTGAAATAAATATAAAGTAAGTGACTACATTGAAATAGTGATTATTGACGTGTATAGATAAAATTGATGATGTTATTTGATTTATATATTCCCAATCAGTCGAACCATATTTCATCTTATGTGCTTCTGCTAAAACATCGCGGTGGACTATAAACGCGGCTTTTTGATAAAGTACACCAATAATCCAAAAGATAGCTATTATTATCATGGCGAAAATAAGATGTAACCTTTTAATTACAATATTATTGAATGTTTTTAGCCATAAAAATACTAAATAACAAAACGGGAAAAATAGTAAAATGATTAATGGAATTGCAGGGTTTCCGTTTCCAGAAGTCTGACCTGGATGGGGTGTCATTTGATTAATAAAGAAAAAAAGTAAGCCGCTACATATACTCATCAAAATTAATAAGACTTTATTCCTCAACTGGACCACCTCTTTATTAATATATTATCAGATAAGTAAATAAACCGATACCAGCTATCAAACAATACTTTTTAATACATTGCAATATTTAATTTCACATAAAAAGATTGGCTAATGCATCTTCTGCATGGCCAATCTTTTTATCAATCATATTTTTATGCTAAAGCCTGTTCCAAATCCTCAAGTAAATCTTCTACATCTTCAATCCCAACAGATATACGAACAAGGCCGTCTGTAATACCTAGTTCTTGTCTACGATCACTTGGAATCGATGCGTGTGTCATTCTCGCCGGGATTGAAATTAAGCTTTCAACAGCGCCTAAACTTTCAGCAAGTGTAAAGTAACGCAATTTCGCTAGTAGTTCATCCGCCTTTTCTTCACTTCCAACATCAAATGAGATCATTCCGCCAAAACCAGTTGCTTGCTTCGTCATAAGTTCATAACCAGGATGGTCTTCTAAACCTGGATAATATACTTTTCCAATGGCATCATGTTCAACTAAATACTTTGCAATCTTCAAGGCATTTTCATTATGCTCTTCCATACGAAGGCCCAACGTTTTTATCCCGCGTATTAATAACCATGAATCCTGCGGCCCAAGAATAGCGCCCACTGAGTTTTGGATGAAATGCATTTCCTCTGCTAGTTCTTCGGTTGAGACAACGACGAGCCCAGCGACGACATCGCTATGTCCACCGATATATTTCGTTGCACTGTGCAGAACGATATCTGCCCCTTGTGCAATGGGTTGTTGGAAATAAGGCGTCATAAATGTATTATCAACAATCGTTAGTAATCCTTTTTCCTTTGCAAGTTTAGCGACTGCTTCAATATCTGTCACTTTTAGCAAAGGATTGGTTGGCGATTCTAAAAATATTGCTTTCGTGTTTTTCCCAATCGCCGCTTCGACTTCAGTAATATCACTTGAATCAACAAATGTCGAGGAGATTCCAAACCGATTCAATACTTTTGTCATGACCCTGTAAGTCCCACCGTAAACATCATCCGTGAAGACGACATGGTCCCCTTTACTAAACAGCATCATCACCGAACTAATTGCCGCCATTCCAGATCCAAAAGCAAACCCGGCTTTACCGCCTTCTAAATCACTGATTAATACTTCCAGAGCATGTCGTGTAGGATTGCCAGTTCTTGAATACTCATAACCGTTAAATACCCCGACTGATTGTTGTTTGTACGTACTCACTTGATAAATAGGTGTTGTCACAGCACCTGTCGTTTCGTCTCCTACGATTCCACCGTGAATTAACTTCGTTTTTGCTCGCAAATTATTCGCTCCCTTTAAACAAATCATAGATGTTTTGACTTAAATAACGTTCGCTCGAGTCTGGAAATATAGTGACGATGTGACTGCCTTCTTTTGCACTTTTTGCTTCCTGTAATGCCCCACTAAATGCAGACCCTGAAGAGCTTCCAACAAGTAAACCTTCGAATTTGGCAAGTTGCCGCAATTGCTTAAAGGCTTCTTTGTCACTTATTGTATGGATCGCATCAAAATAGGATGTATCCATATAGTTCGGGATGAATTCCATGCCAATTCCTTCTGTGACGTGGGATCCTGCTTTTCCACCATTTAAAATCGAGCCTTCTGGTTCAACAATGACTGTTTTCACGAGGTTGTTTTTCATTTTTAAATACTCGGCTGTTCCCATGAAAGTTCCGCCAGTTCCCCCGCCTGCAACAAAGATACCAATTTGGCCGTCCATATCATTCCAGAGTTCAGGGCCAAGTGTTTTCACATAAGTCGCAGGATTGGCTGGATTGGAAAACTGTGAAGGAGAATAAGCGCCTGGGATTTCCGAAACGAGTTCCTGTGCTTTTTTTATAGCACCCGTCATCCCTAGGTCCGTTTCTGTATGGATAATTTCAGCACCAAGTGCGCGCATTAATGTTTGTTTTTCCATACTAAACTTCTTCGGTACAACAAACTTCACATGGTACCCTTTTCCAATTGCCGCCAGTGCTAGACCTATTCCCGTATTCCCTGCGGTCGGTTCGATGATTGTTCCGCCCGGCTTTAGAGCACCCGACTGCTCAGCATCCTCAATAAGAGAAAGACCGAGTCGATCTTTTACACTACCACCTGGATTTAAATACTCGAGCTTTGCAAAAATACGACAATTATTAGGAATAGGTATGTGATTAATTTCAACAATTGGTGTATTCCCTATTAATTCCTGCACATTTTTATATACTTTCATTACTTTGCCTCTTTGTACACTTGATGCCATTCATCTTTTTTCGCGAGCATATTTTCCGCCAATTCTTTTGCGCCTTCTAAACTATGGTTTGCAGCCCATCCACATTGAACGACGTTACATGCTGGAACTACCGTTGCTGCTAACACATCTTGTAATGTTTTTTCTAAAATCACTAGAATCTCATCGTAATTATCGTGGTTAATAACCGTTAAATAGAAACCCGTTTGACATCCCATTGGACTTAGATCCACTACCTGATCTGTGTGATTACGAATGTTTTCAGCCATGATATGTTCAATGGAATGGAGTGCATCCATTTTCATGAACTCAGTATTTGGTTGTGTAAACCGGAGATCGTATTTATAGATTTCGTCGCCTTTTTCACCTATTTTTGTTCCTGCTAAGCGCACATATGGTGCAGCTACTTTCGTATGATCTAAGTTAAAACTTTCAACATTTAATTTTTCCATGTCTATCTCTCCCAGTGTTTACATATTTGCCTTCTTTGTCGCGTTCAAGATCCAAACATAGTCATTCATTTGTTTACTTGTAATTTCAAATCCTGCTGTCATAAATAATTCCATTAATACAGGTACTGTTGTGTAATATTCACGTTCTAAATCATCTGCAACGTTATGAAAACCACGTGAACGTTCTTTGACAATTTGTGTTAGCTTCGTTTCTTCGGTTATAAACATCGTATCTGCAAAGATAACTTTCCCGTTTTCGTCTAATAACTCAGCATACTTCTTAAGAGCTACACCTTTTTCGTCATCTGTTAAATGATGAAATACGTAGGAGCTAACGATTGTATCGATTGATAGATTATCTATTTTAAAATCTAATAAATCGCCATCTATAATATCCAGCATTGGAAATCGCTCGCTAGAAAATTTACGCATGGCGTCGTTTGGTTCAACGCCAATGACAGTCAATCCTTTATCTACTAATTTAGCAGTAAGGTTTCCTGTTCCCGTTCCAAACTCAAGCACTGTTCCAAATGATTGATCTGCCACTTCAGCCAGTATTTCGTTATAGCCTTCGAAAACGTCGGCGTACTCTGGATCCTTACCTGCGACTGAAGCATCATACGAATCAATCCATCCATCAAAAATATCGATGAATTCACGTCCCATAATAAAACCCCTTTTATATACATACTATTCTTACTGACTTAGTAGGAATTAGGCTTACATACTATTTATAACATATTTCAAATTATATGCAACCATGTTTAATCTATGAGACTAGAAATAAAAAAAGAACTATTTCGTTGAGATCCCGAAATAGTTCTTTTCTTCTTATTGAACGATTAGATCAAAGGTTTCATGTTCATGTAATTCATTCTCATCTTGAACGTGAATTTGAACGTGATAAGTGCTTGCTTCCGTAAATGTATGTTTTCCAGTGTATTCACCTGTACTCGTTTCTTCAGCATTTACCCACTCATGTTTCTCGGATAAATCGCTCCAAATTTCATAACGGACTCTTAAATTTTCTAAAGGCTCATTCTCCATCTGTATCTGAACGACCAATGATGTTTCTACCTCAGCAGTTGGATCCTCTGGTGCCGTGAAATACATAGAAAAACCTTCAGCATGATAGTGGTCTTCTGCTGCTTGTTCATCATAATGGCCACCGTCCCCAACAACCACTTCAGTTAACGGCATTGTGTGTTGGCCATTTGCAGTGACATGAACCTGAACATGAAATAAGCCATCATGGTCAAAAGAGGTGTCTGCTGTGTAAATACCACCTTTTTCATTTAGTGAATCAATCATTTCACTTTCTGACTTCTTGCCTTCCTCCCATACCTCGAATACAACTTCACTCGCGTCTTCTATTTTATTTTCACCCTGTGTAACAAAAGCTTTCATGTCCACAGTTTCATTTATCGCTGCTGTTTCAGTGACTGTTAGTTCAACTTCTAGTATTTCCGGTAAGGCTACTTCTGTAGGAATGTCGTCTTCCTTACCACAAGCCGCTAATACGCCAAGTATTAATAGTACTGTTAAAAATCCAGTTATTCTTTTCAACTTGAATCCCCCTGTACGTTTAATTATGAATTGCTGGTAACTCCAGTATAATTATAAAGAGAGTTTTAGAACTTTATGTGAAGTAGTTCATTGCTTCACACAAACTTCATAACTTTACTTGAAAATAGATATAAAGATATTTACTGAAGAATGAGGTGGTTTGTATGAATGCTTATACAATAATGATAGTTGATGATGAAAGTCAAATGAGAGAACTTGTGCGCAAGTTCTTAGAATCTAAACAATATCGTGTCGTGGAAGCGACTGATGGGGTAGACGCATTAGAACAGCTCCAGAAAATGTCGCCTGACCTTGTCATAGTTGATGTAATGATGCCTTATATGGACGGCTTCCAATTTGCTGAAGAAGTCAAACGCAGTTCCGCCGTCCCAATTATTTTTCTATCTGCAAAAGGTGATGAATGGGATAAAGTGAAAGGTCTCCAACTTGGAGATGACTATATCGTTAAACCTTTTCTCCCTGCAGAAATGATCGCCCGTGTCGAATCTGTTCTTAGACGTACCTATCAAATTCCCAATCCACAAAGCTTGTTGAAAGTCGGCCCATTTGTGATTGATGCATCTGCGCATACCGCAACAGTCGATGGCAAAACTTTATCACTCACGTTGAAGGAATTCGGACTTCTACAACTGCTATTAAAAAATAGAGGGCGTGTCTATTCAAGAGAGCAGTTATTGGCCCTTCTTTGGGATGAAAACCACAAGAGTACAGACCGAACAGTAGATACCCATATTAAAACTTTGCGTCTTAAACTAGGGACTTATGCTGAAGTGATTGAAACTGTTTGGGGTATCGGCTATAAATTAGAGGTGTAATCGGTGAAAAAATCCAGATTTACATTCAGTAAGAAAATACTTTTCCTATTACTATCTAGTGTTGGATTTACAATAATTTTCTCTTTTTTCTTCATTCATTATTTATATTCAAATTTATATTTAGCCAGTATTGAAGAATCCGTCATTTACCAAGGTCAAAGAACGGCGTCTCATTATCATTACGGGGAATTGAGTGACGAAATCATTGAAAAAATCCAATGGTATAATCTCG
The DNA here is from genome assembly GCF_057669865.1 of Sporosarcina sp. Y1009. NCBI lineage: Bacteria > Bacillati > Bacillota > Bacilli > Caryophanales > Caryophanaceae > Sporosarcina > Sporosarcina sp. Y1009. Next base: position 175,127 of record NZ_JBYHFO010000001.1, read on the forward strand.
TCTCCGAATATGAAATTATTGTCGTCGATCAATTAGATGATCTCTCATCTTATTTCCCCTATAAAATCAATGATGAAACGCTCATCGACAAACAAGACTTGGCCTTATTAGATAACGGCAAGTATGTGCTTAAAGAAGGGTTTGTTGAAGAATTCGACCGTGAAATCATTGGCGCAATTTTCCCAATAAAAGGCGAAAATAACCTGATCGGATATATCTACATTTATGTACCGCTAGCGGCCATTCAAGACGTTTTCCGCGATAGTATTCCAATTCTCTTAGTAAGTGGCACCCTATTTTTCTTACTTCTATTTTTAATCGTCAATCGTTTTTGGGCATCGATTTTCAACCCATTAAAAAAACTTCAACAAAAAGCTGTTGAAGTTTCTAAAGGAAATTATTCAAAGTATCTTGAATTTACGCCAGACGATGAAATCGGCCAATTAACAAAAGCATTTGATACAATGAGCTATTCCCTTGGGCAACAGGAGAAGAGAAAAAAGGAATTCACGTCCAATATTGTTCATGAATTACGTACCCCACTTACCTATATTATGGGCTATACACAAGCGTTAAAACAAAATATTTATACATCTCCAGAAGAAGCCGAGAGCTATTTAATGACCATCGAAAAAGAAGCCGAACGACTCAATAAGTTAATCAATGATTTAAATGAGCTTAATCATTTACAAGAAGACTTTTATACAATTGAATCTGAGCCGATTGCGATTGCACAATTATTAACAGACACGATTAAATTGTTTAAGATTCAGGTCTCCCGACGAAATGTGGCGCTCGAAGTCACCATTCAAGAAGAGCTCATCGTCTTTGGTGACCCTCAGCGCATTCAACAAGTTTTCTATAACGTTTTGGATAACGCAATCAAATATTCAACTGAAAACAATATGATCCATATTCGTTTGGTCGAAGACGATGCTTATGTACAATTTTCAGTGACCAATCAAGGAACACCAATCTCTGAAGAAGATTTACATCGGATTGGCGAACGTTTTTTCCGCACAGACAAGGCGAGAAATCGTTCAACGGGTGGTTCAGGTTTAGGTCTTTCCATTGTAAAAGAAATCGTTCGTTTGCATGATGGAATATTTTCCATCGAGAGTAGTACGACTGAAGGGACAAATGTGCGGATTCAATTACCAAAATGGGAAGACGAGGATGCCGCTGAAGAAACTTAAAGTTTCCTTCAGCGGCTGAGTTGTGCTGTTCTTCTTTTCGCGTGTGGGCCAAAACACCAGGAAGAGCAAACAATCAAACCATTTTCATTTACCAATCAAGAAGGAGAAGCTTTTGGATTGAATGAGCTATCTGATACTGTCTGGATTGCTGATTTCATATTCACAAATTACACAACAATTTGCCAACCAATGACCGCAGAAATGGCTTCACTCCAACGTACTTTCAAAGAAAAAAATTTCGATGTGGAGTTCGTGTCATTTACTGTTGACCCGAAAATTGATACACCCAGTAAACTAAAATCATATATGACAGACTTTACTGATGACTTATCGAATTGGAACCTACTGACTGGTTATAAACAAGACGAAATTGAAATTTTCGCCAGAGATCAATTTAAAACCATCGTACAAAAACCCGTCGCCTCAACACAAGTTATCCATAGTTCGAATTTTTATTTAGTTGACAATAATGGACATCTAGTAAAGGAATATAATTTTGTAGATGCATCTTATGTGGATAAGATGATAAAGGATGTTAAGGAATTATTAAAATGACATTAAACGGGTCATTTAACATGTTTCGACTAGCAGCGTTTTCACCTATTGATAGGATAAAGTGAAACTTCAATCCGTGGGGGGGCTTTTCATCTCCGAAGAAGAATGCAGTTCAATTCTTCCTAACGGATTGTTAGTTGAACCAATCGGGCATTTACGGGCAGTTGATCGACCACTTATCTTTATCGTCTAACATATGCCTTGAAGTAGGCGTCTTACTGCCCGTTAATGCGGGATAAGTTGTTTTGCTTGCATGCGGGACCTTACACCTGAAAAAAAGCAGTGGAAGCGGTTCGACCTAGTCTACAGGTAATCGTCCGTCTGGTACAGATTTCATTGGATATAATACAAACTGAGTAGGTAATCAATAGATTGATTACCTACTCAGTAAAAATATAGTTATTTGAACCACTCGTAATGGATTTGTTTAACAGACGTTGTTTTCACTCATACAAATACATTAATTGTAACAGGTAGGAAAGTTCATCTTCAGCAATAATAGTAATCAACAATGAATTATTTCCTTTTGTCCCCTGAATTGTGTACATCGTCTGTGCAATATCCACCCTTTCGACTTCATAATCATTCTTCACTAAATACTTGTCATACTTTTCTTTAACGTCTTCAAAATCACCCTCAACTTGATAAGATAACGAAATCGAATTGAGACTATGTTCGTCATCCTTATCTTTTGGCGAACTGCTAGACATGACTAAAAATTCTTTTGCTGGTAATGAAATGTCTTGTGGAAACCCATCAGGAATCTCCGCATGTGATCCCATATTTACAGTTATCTCTGATTCTTCTCCATCCTTACCAGTCGTAATGGAAACACCACCGTCATCAGTATCCAAATCAATGTTGGATTTTTCACCGTCTTCGCCTTCTATCACTACGCTATCTTTACTAAGCTTAATCTTCCCACCATCCCCTGTAGGAATCGATATGCAACCAGTTAGCAACAGTGTGACCGTTACAAAATACAATAAGCTTCTTAAATTCCTCATTTAGATAACCTCCAAATAGTTTCTGGATAAACGCTATTCCAGTCTATTCAGAGTAAATGACAAAGGTTAATTTAACGTAAAGTCGGAAAATTAATTCTCATAGAAAATTCATTCTCGAATTTGTCCGTTACCTTGAATTACAAACTTACTTGAAGTCAGCGCTTGCAGTCCCATTGGCCCTCTTGCATGAAGCTTTTGCGTACTAATTCCGATTTCCGCCCCGTAACCAAACTCAAATCCATCTGTAAAACGTGTCGAAGCATTGTGATACACCGCGGCAGCATCGACTTTTGTTAAAAAGAGTGTCGCGTGATTTTTAGTACTCGTAATAATCGATTCGGAATGACCTGTACCGTATTGGTTAATATGCGTGATGGCTTCATTAACAGTACCGACAATTTTCACGCCAACCACAAGCCCTAAATACTCTGTATACCAATCTTCTTCCTCAATTTGATTTGCGAATGAAAATAGATCCACTACTGTTGAATCTCCAAAGATTTTAACTTGATTTTCATGAAGTGCATTTATGAGTTTTTCACCATGCTCAGCAAACCAATTTTCATGAACAAGAATCGTTTCGATTGCATTGCAAACAGATGGACGTTGAATTTTCGCATTCAGCGCAATCTTAATCGCCATCTCTAATTCTGCAGTTTCATCGATATATAAATGACAATTCCCAGCGCCAGTTTCCAACACTGGAACGGTCGATTGTTTCACTACTGTTTCTATTAATTTCTTACCTCCACGTGGAATTAGCACATCCAGATACTCATTTAATTGAAACAGTTCTTTTGCCGTTTCATGACTGGTATCCTCGATTAATTGCACTGCGTCAACTGGAATAACACTCTTCCCAAGTGCTTTGTGAATTGACTGGATAAGCGCCTGATTTGAAAACTTTGCTGAAGAACTCCCTCTAAGTATCACTGCATTACCCGTTTTTAAAGCCAATGTCGCAGCATCTACAGTCACATTTGGTCGCGCCTCATAAATCATGCCGATCACACCAATTGGCACGCGTTTTTTATTGATCAATAGCCCATTCTCTTTCGTAATAGATTCAATAACTTCTCCGACAGGATCTTGTAATTGAACTAATAATTTAATCCCATCAGCCATCGCTCTAATGCGCGCTTCGGATAACATAATGCGATCTAAAACCTCATCTGTCAAACCCTTTTCTTTTCCGGCCACTAAATCTTTTTGGTTTTCGGTTAATAAAAAATCAGTATCGAAAATCAATTGATTGGCAATTAAGTTAAGCGTCTCATTTTTTCTTTCTGTAGAAATACCGATTAAATCTGAAGAAACCTCTTTTGCTTTTTTACCTTTTATCTGAACTTCATTTAATAATGCAATTTCACTCATTTTACATTCCTCCCTTTATATGCTGACCCATTTATCACGGTGTATCACTTCAACCGGCATTGAACTGGCTCGTTTCGTCTGTTCCTTACTCTTCTTGCCCATCATTTTCAGCAAATCAGAAGAGGAATAAGTGACCTCGCCCTTTCCGATTAGACCATTCAGCCCAAATACTTCCACAATATCACCACGGTGAAATTTCCCTTTTACTTGATAAATACCCGCTGGCAATAAATTTTTACTCTTGTACAAGATTGCTTCTTCTGCACCTTTATCGACGAAGATTTTACCCGTTGCTTCCGAGTGCATGGCAATCCATTGTTGACTTATATTAATAGAATTTCTTACTTCGTTTGAAATATAAGTGCCATCCCCGTGCCCTTCAATAATATTCAACAACTTATCTTTTCCACTGCCAGTCCCTATGAATACGGGGACCCCGATAGAAAGTGAGGTTTTCGCGGCTAATAACTTTGATTGCATGCCGCCTGTTCCTACTTTTGAGCCCGAGTCTTTTGCAAAAGCTAACATGTCATCAGTGATTTCATGAAGAGATTCAATTTTTTTAGCGGTCTTGTCAATATGGGGATTACCATCGTAAAGGCCATTGACATCTGTCAAAATGATTAACTGATCTGCTCGTATAAATCCACTGACCAATGCCGACAACATATCATTATCGCCAAAAGTTAACTCTCTTACAGAAACGGTATCGTTTTCATTAATAATCGGTAAAATACGCCGTTCTAGCAATTCAGTTAACGTCGCATAAGCATTTTTAAATCGCTCACGACTTGTGAAATCATCCCGCGTCAACAAAATTTGAGCAGGAACAATTGAAAACTTCGTGAATTTATCAATATAAGATTGTATGAGTAAACTTTGGCCTACAGCCGCGGCTGCCTGTCTTCCTTTAAGTGTAATGGGTCTTGTACTGTATCCCAATCTCCCAAAACCTGCAGCCACTGCACCTGAAGACACTAAAAGCACTTCATGACCTGCATGACGAAGTTCCGCCAATGCATTCACATGATCACTAAATTTATCTTGATCAATTTCACCCCGGTCGTTCGTTAACGAGCTGCTTCCGATTTTAACAACGATACGCTTTTTCTGCATTTGTCATTTCCCCTATTTATTTTCTAATTGAATAACTGTATATTTATACGTAATGGTGAATAATTAACATCTTACTATAAGTGAAAGAAAAAAGAAAGAGAATTATAAAATAAATTACTAATCGCAAGTCTATTTGTATATAAAAAACTGCCTATCTCCCCAAAAAAACAGGTGATAGACAGTTGATAATTATTTAATTGGCAATTACTTCTGCAACCTTTTTCACGACATGTAGACTACCGCCTTGATCTTCTACGCCTTCAATCATCATGGCAATAATATACGAAGTGTCTTCTGTGGGATAAGCGACAAAGAAGCCGTTTTCCTTACCTGATGTATCCTGCGAAGACTTAAGTTCGGCTGTGCCCGTCTTCCCAGAAATACTTATGGATGGGAGATCCATATCTTTGGTGGCCCCTTCCACAATCACATCTCGTAAATTCGTCCGAAGAATTGCTGCTTGTTCAGGAGTAATAAGTCCCTCTTTCCATACTTCTCCCTGCTTTTCATCTGAGAATAAAATCGGTTTCATCATTGTTCCATCATTAATAATCGGTGCATAACTGGAAGCTAAATGGACAATATTCATTAACATTTGACCTTGTCCAAATGATGAATCTGCAAGTTGTCCTTCAGAGGAAATCGTTCCATCATTCGAGATTTGTGATTTTCTAACTGGATAACTAAAAGGGATTTCTTCACCAAAACCAAATTTAGTAAACCCATCAACAAAATTTTCTCTGCCCAAGGACAATGCTTCCATTGCAAAATAAATGTTATCTGAGTAGACTAGTGCCTTTTTCAAATCGACTGGGTTCGGTGCACTGTAATAGCGCGTAACTTTGAAATTTCCCCATGAGCTATCTTTTTGCCACTTATCTTCGTTTATCGTATAGCTTTTTTCTGGTTTCAATGTACCTGCTGCCAAACCAATGGCTGCAGTTACCGGTTTGATCGCAGATCCTGGTGCATACGTAGCCGCAAATCTATTGAGCATCGGCTCGCGTGGATCCTCAGTCAATTCGCTATAACGTGATGAACTCACGCCAATGGCGAATTCGTTTGGATCGAATGCGGGTGAACTTGCTAAAACAAGTGTCTCTCCTGTTTTAGGGTCGATTATAGCGGCAGTCCCAGGTTCATTGTTCATAGCTAGAAATGTTTTTTTCTGAAGGTCTGCATCAATGGTGAGCGTAACATTTTCCCCATCTACAGCAGGCTTTTCAGCTATTGTAATTCTTTCTGCATTATGATCAGTCTTTTCAATATATATGCGAATACCGTCTTCCCCGCGGAGCTTTTCTTCGAGGAGTTGTTCGAGTCCACGCTTACCAACAAGATCAGACTCCGAATAACCTTTCTCTTTAAGCTTTTCTAATTCGTCTGCATTAATACGGCCTATGTAGCCTATTAAATGCGCCAATGCCCCGGCATATGGATACTCTCTTAGATCTGTTTTCCTCGACTGGACACCAGCAATTAGTTTGGCTTCATCGTAAATTGCTTCTTGCGTAAAGGCTAATTTTTTAATCGGAACGTATTGATCCGGTTGAACCCAAGCTTGGTTCAATTGATTATTAATATATTCTGAAGTCGTTCCTAGAATATTCGCCAGTTTCTCTGCATTTTGCTCGACATCAAATTGTTCAGGTACAACTCCTACATCAATTCCTGATCCATTTATCGCAACTGCTTTATCATGACGATCGAAAATTTCACCGCGATTAGATGCTGTTGTCGAAACGCCAACCTTATCTTGTTTCATTAAATCCGGTAATGTGAACGATGGATCCCATTCAATATACCAATTGTCTTCTTCTTCCCGCACTTCATTTACAAGTTTAACTTCTTTTTCAAATTCAATTGGACCCGCAATGGTTTCCATTTGAATGTGAACTGGATAAAAATAACTTTCTTCCTTCACGTAAATTTCTTCAGCTTCAGGCTGGACGAATTCAACCGCGACTTCTGTGATACCTAAATCCTTATAAAGTAATTCTGTCCGGTCAATAAACTCTTCTTTTCCAAATGATTCTTTTGATCGTTCAACTAGATATTCATCAAACATTTTAGTGAATTCAGCTTGATTCCATAAATCGACATACGCTGCTAATCGATCAATCGGCGTAATTTCTTTCTCCTCTTCTTTCGTACAAGCAGATAACAATAATATCAACGATAATAATAGCATGAAAAAACGCTTTTTCATCAAAGCACTCCCCCTCTTACTAACATTATACCAAATAATAGGTAAATCACGAATCTAAAAAAACCGATACAACAAGATTTTTATACTTGATGTACCGGCGACTAGTTATACTGCTTTTGTTTTCTTAATTTGTTTACTTCTTAGTTGTCCACATGCTGCATCAATATCGGTGCCCTGTTCATGACGCACACCACAATTAATCCCAGCATTTTTCAATGTTTCATAAAATGATTTAATCGCTTCTGGTGTACTTCGACTATATTGCCCGTGTTCATCGACTGGATTATATGGGATTAAATTCACATACGCTAGATGTCGTTTGTTTGCCAGCAATCTTGCAAGTTCTTTTGCCTCTTCAACATGATCATTCACATCGTTCAGTAAAATGTATTCGAATGTAATACGACGATTCGTCGTTTCTAAATAATAATCGATGGATGCCATTAGCTTCTGAATAGGAAATGCTTTATTGATCTTCATAATGCTTGTACGCAACTCATCATTAGGTGCATGTAAAGATACAGCAAGATTCACTTGTAAATTCTCATCGGCAAAATCGCGAATTTTATGTGCAAGACCACTCGTTGAAACCGTAATATGACGAGCACCAATTCCAAGTCCTTTTTGCGCATTGACGACACGTAAAAAGTCCATTAAATTCGTATAGTTATCAAACGGTTCGCCGATTCCCATCACGACAATATGGCTAACGCGTTCATTCAATCCTTTAGCATCTAAATGATGCTGGACTTTCATAATTTGCTCGACAATTTCTCCACCAACTAAATCTCTGCTCTTTTTGAGCAATCCGCTCGCACAGAAACTACAGCCAATATTACAACCTACTTGAGTTGTGACACAAACTGAATAGCCGTATGGAAATTTCATCAATACTGTTTCGATTAAGTTACCATCTGCCATTTTAAATAAAAACTTAATCGTTCCATCCGCAGATTCCTGCTTAACAGTTTGTTCCAAAGTTTGGATGACAAACGCTTCTTCTAATTGTTCAATGCATTCTTTATTTATATTTTTCATATCCGTAAAATTCGTCACACGTTTTTTATATAGCCAGTCCCAAATTTGTTCAGCACGAAATCTTTTTTGGCCGTGTTCAATTAACCAATCAGCTAATTGTTCTGGCGTTAATCCATAAATTGTTTTTTTCATGTCGTTTCCTCATTTCAAAAATTACAATCCACTTATTATACTACTTTATTACTTAAATTGGAACAACTTTTTTTACTTATACTCTTGTGAAGGCGAGTACTTAGAAGCGGAAGCGGAATATATGCACCGTGGAAAGGCATGAGAGGACGATAGCATATGAATTAAAAGGATTATTTACAGCGCATTTACATCACGCCATAAATAATCCGTTTCCCTTAAAATAATCGATTCAATACTTTTTCATAGGCTTCAAGTGTACGAGCTATTTCCTTTTCTCTATGAATAGTTGATAAACTATAGCGATTAAGTGGTTTCGTGTATATCCCTATTGATAATAAATGATAATCAATGTCTTTTCGCAAACTAAAATTGGACTGTTGTAAATCACGGTAATTTCGTACATGCTCTTTATCTGTGAGAACTAGATTAAATATAGATCCCAAACCAATCGTCTGCGAATTAATTCCTTTGAAAGCGAACAACTGATTGATTCCGGTTTTTAATTTCTCCGTCATGCTGAAAACTTGCTGTATTTCATTTTCCAATATTTCGATGGTAGCTAGGCCTGCAGCAAGTATCGTAGGATGGCCGTTATAGGTTCCACTATGAAACAAAACATCTTGAGCGCTTGAACCTGTACTTTGGCTGCTATCAAAAACATCTGATGCTGCAGAAGGTGCGCTAATCTCCATTATTTCCACTTTGCCTCCAACAATTCCAAATGGAAAGCCTCCTCCGACAACCTTTCCTAAAGTCGTGATGTCTGGTTTGATACCGTAAAGCTCTTGAGCCCCACCTAGACTCACCCTAAAACCCGTTTTCACCTCATCAAAGATCAACAGAACATCTAATTCTGTTGTTAGTTTTCGTAACTCATCCATAAAACTCTTTTCCGCCGGGATGAAACCGCCTTGAATAGGTTCGATGATTACCGCTGCTATATTATCTTTCTCAATCATGAGGATCTCCCTTGTTGCGTCAATATCGTTAAAAGGCAAGATAACTGTATTTTCTAGATGATAGGGATCTATACCTTTTGATTCGGATATAGCAATTGGATTGTTCGCTGGACCAGCTGCATGTACGGGAGGGTTAATGCTTAATAAGACTTGGTCATATCCACCGTGGTAATGACCTTCGAATTTCGCGATTTTATATTTACCCGTATACGCATGGGCCAGACGAATCGAAAGCAATGTTGCTTCAGTACCGGAATTTGTATAACGAATTTTTTCCATACTTGGATACAGTTGTTGAATTTTCTGCCCCATCTTAACTTCCAATTGGTGTGGAGTCCCAAATAACAAGGTCCCGTCGACGTCAATTTGTTTTCGAATCGCTTCTATAACTTTTGGATGGCCATGACCAGTCATTAAAGCACCGTAAGACAGTAAATAATCTACGTATTCATTGCCGTCGACATCGATGAGATATGCGCCTGATCCACTCTCCATAATTGTCGGGTATGGTTCGAAAAACTTAATATTGGCGGTTACACCACCTGGCATAACATTCTTAGAGGATTTTGAAAAATCCAGTGACTTAGGTGTTTTAAGTTTATATGCTTCTATGCCTGATAATACTTCTCGCTGCTTCATCGACATATCCCCCTACCTATTATTTCAACCTAAGAAAAAGCTAACCCAAAATGGATTAGCTCTTAATTGTTTATGCAGTGATGGTACTCGACTCAAATTTGTCTTCGGCTTCATCAGGTCTTCTTGACTGAAGAACCCATATTGAAATGAGTAATACAAATCCAAATGCGCTAGTAAAGAACTCCGGCACAATTAATAAAATACCTGCTCCAAATAATACAACACGTTCCCATATTCTTGAATTTCGAGCAAAATGACCAATTACCGCACTACTTACACCAATCATACCCAATACTGCTGTCGTTACCGCAAGTATTAATTTTACCGGTGTCGCATCAACAAGCACCAATATTGGATTGTAAATAAATACAAACGGAATGATGAATGCGGCAATGGCTAATTTTACTGCGATGACCCCAGTTTTAAACGGGTTTGCTTTCGCTATTCCAGCACCCGCATATGCTGCTAAACAAACAGGTGGTGTGATGTCTGCAACGATTCCAAAATAGAAAACAAACATATGAGCAGCTAACGGCGCAACCATAAAATCATTAATAAGAACAGGTGCTGCAATGGTTGCGGTTACTACGTAGTTTGCTGTCGTTGGCAGACCCATACCCAGAATAATACATGCGACCATTGTGAAAATGAGCGCCATAATGAGATGGCCACCTGATAATGCGATAATACCAGCTGCAAATTTAGACCCTAATCCTGTAATACTAACAACACCCGCGATAATCCCTGCAGTTGCGACAGCAGCAATTACAGGAAGCGCTACTCTCGCACCTTGTTCTAATACATTCACAACTTGGCGTAAGTTCATACGAGATTCTTTCCGTACATAAGCGACAAGAAAAGCTGAAAGAATTCCAAATAATGCCGCTCGTTGTGGTGTATAACCGATGGAGATTGTTCCAATGATTACGAATAACGGAATAAGCATATAGCCATTTCTTATCATCAAATCTTTAAATATTGGTAGTTTGTCTTTCGGCATTCCAAATATTTTTAGTCTCTTTGCTTCAAAATGTGTACCAATGAATATACCAGTAAAATATAGAATCGCCGGAACAAGTGCCGCCAACATAATGGTTCCATAGGATACACCTAAATATTCCATCATGATAAAAGCGGCAGCCCCCATCATCGGTGGCATGATTTGTCCGCCTGTAGATGCAGAAGCTTCAGTAGCGCCTGCAAACTCAGGTGTAAAACCAGATTTTTTCATCATTGGAATTGTAAAAGATCCTGATGCGACGGTATTTCCTACCGAGCTACCAGAAACAGTACCTTGGAGTGCACTTGCAACCACCGCCGCCTTTGCTGTTCCACCAGTAAAACGACCTGTAAGCGCAAAAGCAATATCATTAAAGAACTTACCTATTGGCGTGTTAACTAATATGACCCCAAAAAATAGAAACAGATAGATAAACTTCGCCGATATTTGAATAGGTGTTCCAAAAATACCACTTTCCTGGAACCAAAGATTCGGTGCAAGTCGTTCAAGTGAAAATCCAGGATGCGATAAGATTTGTGTGGGGACCCACTTTCCGAAAATAGCGTATAAAATGGCCACACTCGCAACAATTACAATTGGGACCCCGACAGTCCTTCTCGTCGCTTCAAGAACCAGAAGGATACCGAGAATCGAAATAATGATATCTGGCATGCTATATCCAGAAATTCGACTTTGTAAAATCGAATCGAAAAAAATGATTTTATGATATGTGACATACATCGCAGTAAAAGCAAGGACTATATCGTACCAAGGTACAGTTTTCTGCGTCTTCATCATTGCTCTTTTTGCAGGATAAAGAAGGAATACAATTCCTAATGCTGTCCCTAAATGTATCGCTCCTTGTTTTTGCGTTGGGAGCGTTCCAAAATACCCCGTATATAAATGAAAGATTGTCAATGCGACACCCAAAAATGTTACAACCCACGCCCATTTCCCAATTTGAGTACGAAATTGATTTTCTTTATCATACTTTTCTAGGATTGCTTGTGCATCGACTTGTTCTTCAGTTTTCACGTCGCACATCCCCTTTCAGTTCGGAAGTCATTCGCTATAATTACTTCAAATCTTCAAAGCTATCAATTTTCGCTTTTTCTCTAGTTACAATTTGAATGACTTCTGGATAAATATGACCAATGAATGCAGCGTTTTTCACTTCATTCCCCTCGAAATCTGCCTCACCGTTTTGTGCTTGCCCAGCAGGTACATGAACCGACATCCCCAAGTCCATATGACCATCCCTGATAGTTGCAAGGTTTTCTACTGAAGCACCAGTTTCCGTATTTGTGACATTCATGCCGTCTATATATTTGTTCCAAATACTAGCCATTTCTCCACCAAGTGGATAATACGTTCCACCTTGACTCCCTGTTCCTAGGATAAATTCAGATTTCCGATCACTTTCATTTGCTGTTATTTCTGCCACCTCATTGTCAACAGTGAGTCCTTGTTCTTCATAATATCTTTTAGCACCTGGGTGGATTAATAATCCTTCAGCACCTCTTAATGCATTTTCAAGCGTCATTTGTTTGGCTTGATCATGTGTGTTTTCACTCGCATTTTCCACCATAATTTTCGCTAATTGATAGCCCAGTTCCTCATCAATCGTATCTGTGTTACCCATTAGAATCGCATAGGCTGTCACTGTTTCAACATCTTCTGTCAAGAATTCATACGTATCTTTCGGAATCGTGAGTCGTCTGTAACCTGAGTTTTCCTCGATGTACTTAATGGCTTCGTCAGAAAGGCTTAGCATTTTCACATCGCCTGCTGAAGCTTGTAAACTTTCAATACTACCTGCTGGCAAACCAAGAACCCCAATGGAAACATCAATATTTCCATCTTGAACACCGTCTGCTGCATCACCAAAACCCTCTTGGAATTTATTGTAGCTATCTTCTTCAATACCGTACGCTTCTAAAATCAACTTTGATACGTTGTTCGTCTCACTCGCTGGCGGCCCGATTGCAATATTACTCTTACCTCCGCCACCACATGCCGAAAGTAGAAGCATTATACCCATGACTAAAAATAGTAAGGCACGCATTTTCATCTTGTTCAATTAAATTCCCCCTCGTAGAGTTTTTCCTACAGCCTTTAAGTAAGCTTGTATTCTTGGAGATAATGCTGATCAAATGTAAATGCCTACTGAAAGATAGTAGCTTATTTTAGATTATACTATTAAACTTTTTAAATACAACGACTTTTCCATATAATCTGATTCTGAAGATGAAGAATAGTCATTTACTTCCTATTATCTAGGTACTTTCCTACATTCTTTTTTTATGAAATATTGTAGTTTCGTAGTTATCAATAGATTTTTTTCTTCTGATGTTTAAAAAACGTCAATTACAGGTAAACAAAGAATAGATACATTAATTGGCGGGAAAAGTTACATGAAAATTATTGTGGAAAATTCAGTGCAAGCAAAAGCAGAAGTTGAGAAATTAGAAACACAAGGTTTTTCGAGAGATGAGATTTATATCTTTGCACATTACAAACAAAGATCAGAGGATATTTCGGATGCCTTGAATACTGAAGTTGTCGGTATGGAAGACCAAGGTTTTCTGGATACTATGAAAAACCTAATTTCGTCTCGTGGCGATGAACTTCGTAGCAAAATGGAAGCAGCTGGTCTATCAGCAGAAGAAGCATCGGATGCCGAAGAAGAATTGGATCACGGGAAACTTGTCATAATTGCTAAAAAATATTAATGTTTGATAACCAAACCCCACTCTTATCGAGTGGGGTTTTTATTGTTTCAACGAGTTTTCAACCATTTCCCTATAAAAACTACCTATTATTCTGTATCATAGATAAGAAGGTAGGTGCACTTGGTGGAAAATAATTACGGTAAAGTTGGTATCGTCACAGGGTTAATCTCTTTTGTCCTGTTAGTCGTTGGTCTTCGAAATGTTTTAGGACAAGATATCGAAATCTTAAACTTCGTTGCGTTTTCGGTTTTCAGTCTGATCATCGGGATTGCTTTTTCTGCATTATTATTTTATAAATTAAAAATAGCTTTTTATATTTTTTCTACTGCTTTTGTCATTGCATTCTTTGAATTATTTCGAAGCTACATTCAAGATCTCAATGGTCAAGGCGGCTTGATGGGCATCTTGTCCTTATTTATAATCACCTCGTTTGGGCTTGGTCTAGCATTGATTGTCCAGTTCGCTGTGAAGTTGTTAGCTAAAAAGTAAAAGTAAAACCGCGTACTTATTCGAATTAAGTACGCGGTTCTTTTTTTATTAAGCTTCCTCCGGTTTTACATATTCAACAATTACTCTGCTGCGTATACCACCACTCAATTCTTTTACATGTCCATTTTCAGTTAATGTCATACTGTTTCCGTCGATGAAGAAAAATTCATAAGTAGAGAAACCGTCACCTGGGAGACGATCATAATAATAACCTTTTTCTATTTCATCCCACTGGTATGTTTGTTGTTCGTTGGAAAAAAGAGTTCTATATGAAATTGAATCATCTGTAAAAATTGTATAAGTGGCTGATGCAAAATAAAAGGAAGCACCACTTGCTAATAGAAAAACAATACTCATTACGATTGATAGCTTTTTAATATCGAGTACAAAAAGAATGGCTGAGGCTAGTAATAAAAATAGAAAAGCAACAATATATAGGACATACCCATTCCCTGGTACAATGACACCCCAATTATCAGGAGAAAAGTATAAAGTATCTGCAACATTCTCTGGTATGATCAGGAGGAGAATAGGTGAAATAAGCAGGATAACGATTGCGATTGCTAAAAATACATGTCTTGTCTCATAAACCTTTTCCAATTTTCATCAGACCCCCTCAACCTATTATATTCTCACTATACCATATATTCTATCAACTCCAATATTATGTTGATAGACAAACATAATTAAGTAGGTCACCATCCCTACTTTCGAACCAAGTTCTTGATACTCAATCCAGAATACCCTACTACAAATAGTAATACAGTCAATGCCAAGAGCATTAGACTACCCGTTTGAACATTAATACTTGGATTGTTAAAAAGCTCGGAAAGTTCCCCATTTGTAACTTTGGCGATATTTAGATAAGTAAAAGGCGACAAGTGTACCTTTTCAGAAAGAAATTGTGTACTTCCAATATATCCGCCAACTCCAACTAAGATTGCAGATGCAAAAACGCCGAATTGACCTTTGACAAACAACGATAAAAACATAGATAAACTAATTGAAAATAGCAAAATACAAATGAATAGTAAACTACTTTCCAGTAAATAATCACCTATAGAAATAAAGTGACCTCTTCCATCTGTAGTACGGATTCCAGTGTACTCTACAGATTCTACAAATCGCTTGCTGTCATAACGTAAAATCGGATAGTGCCAATCCCCGAAACGATTAAAAATTGTCCCTACTAAAGGAACGAAAGCAATCAAACTAAGACTACTAATTAGGGCTATCGTCGTTGAAGAAACACCTTTTCCAAGATAGATCTTTTTTTCGGCAACTGGTTGGGTCCTTAAAAATTGAAGGGTTGCCTTCTTTCCGCGCTCATTGGAAAATCCAGCACCAAGTAAAAATAAAAACAACAACATGGGTATGAAATAAATATACTTATCGAAATAAAGATAAAGAATAAATAACCCACTGTTATCTATTTTTGTATTACCTTCTTCAAATTCCTTCTTATAAGTAATATCATCCCCAAAAGTGTCATGAATTGTCGGGATCATCGTCCCTTCAAATACAGGCTGAACATTGTGTTTGATGAGCCATTTTTTCTCAGCGATACTGGCTTCAATCGTGAACTTACTAATACTTTTTGGGCCATCTGCATTCCTAGAAAACTCTTTATAACTTTCGTTTTGTTCAAGTTGATAGGTATAGAATGAAACCCAATCATTATTTTTATAAAGGGAGATAACTTCCTTTTTTTCATCCAACTCTTCCCAAACGGATGCGATTGCATATTCATGTTCTTCAATTTGTTGATTATACATCGCAATGATGTCTTCATCCCCTGCTTCTTCCGCCTCTTTTTTTGCCTCTTCAAATAAACCGATTGTTTCCTCATAAAAAGGGATTCCTTCATCTATATGTCTTTCTGCATTCGTTATGAGTTCATTAAAGTACACTTCTTCCTTTTCTTTCGCTTGATCAGCAATCGCAAAATAACCAAACACTACTAGTATGGAAAGAATGAAATAAAGCTGTTTCAGCAACCCATTCCTTCGCATTTTCCTCCATTCAAGCACATTAATATGCCAAATTGCATCAATGGGTTTCATTGTTCCACCACGTCGAAATGGCTTCTTATTTTCCGAAGAACCAAAAAAGCTTAATTCTTTTTCGGGTAAGAAAATAGACAAAGTAACGAGTAGTATACTCCAAAGTAATGCTGCTAGTGGATAAAACCAATCTGTACTTTGTGGAATCGTTGCGAGTATTTCAGAGAAATGAAAATACTGAAATGGGTTCCAAGCGGACTGGAGCGACGCAAATATATCTGTTGCAATAAAACCAAGCAGGAGTATAAGTCCCGTTACCACCAGTGCACTGAATGAGTTTTTCACCCATGTACTCATTAGAAAATGTAGACTGAATGCAAATATACTCACACATATAAATAAAATAATCCCCCGCGTCAAGTATTCATAGGTCGAAATAAAAGCAAAAGTCTCTCCATCCATTAAAATCTGCGGATAATGGAGATTCATAGCGTATTCACTAAAAATCAAGGGGATAGCCAACCCAACACCCACAACCATAGTGAGAAAGATAAGAATCACCAAAAAGAGACTGCTATATTTTGCTGCAATCAATTTCCATTTAGCGATTGGCTGTGTTTTTAGTGTCAGCCATGTTTTTTGCTCTTTTTCCACCGTAATCGTATTTCCAAAGAACAACAATAAGATCAAAATGCCGAGTGTGCCAAAAAGAAACCCTGTACTTTCTTTTAAAATAAGGGCCGGTGATGTCGGATATTTATCATCTTCATAAGAAAGCTCATACAACTGCAGCCAATCATTTTTCGCTATCGCTAGTTCTTTTTCCAATCCCTGTAGTGCTGTAAATTCTCCACCCACTTTTTCAAACTCTTGTAAGTTCGTTAAGAAGTCGCCTTCGTACGCGGGTATCGTACTCCAATTCTTGTTATAAATTGCACTTTTCCAATGGAAAAATGCGTTTGCCATTTCATTGGTATATTCATATTGTTTTTCTTGCAGTTCATCAAGTGCATTTTCTCTATTTAAAGCATTCAGCTTCGCATATAATTGATCTGTCTGATTGATAGCGGTTCCAAATTTTCCGAGTGCACGCTCTCCCTTCAGTGACTGTTGAGAATAGTTTTTCAGGAAAATTCCACCCACACTCACAAGCACAATGAAAAATAGCAATAAAAGCTTTTTTTTTCGCCATAATTTGCTCATTTCAAATTGTAAGAGTTTCACTTGGCATCACCCTTTTTCTCAAAATTCTTTCGTTACCTTTCTTCTGAACCTTGCACTTTCTTTTCAAATAACCCGTTATTCAAATTCGTTCAGGGGTTGCCATAATTTGTTGCTCTGAAAATTCTTGAAAGATGTTTGGGTCTTTATTGTTTTTAGTAAGAATCGTAAACTTCTCCGCTATTGACACCCAATAGATTCGTAATGATATTCAATAAAGTTGGTTTTTCAGAACCGTTTGGACCAATCAATGCGATAATTTGTGGTTCATCAATTTCAAAAGAAATGCCTTTCAATTAGGCTATAGTTCTATTAACTGTATCAGATTATTGACATAACTCCATACAAGTTTCGGAATAGCTAGAAAATAGTTTCTGGACCTAGTTGTAAAAATTAGTAAGACAAAATAAGGACATATATACTTTAAATATCATTCTCGTATTACACAATTATTCATTATTCATTATTTAATTCTTCTTTAATTTCTCTAATCCTAATCTCGTCAAGCTCAGTTATTTCTACAACAGTTCTAATGTCCATTCCCTGTATCAGTAATCGTCGGGCTGTTTCCACTTTTTCCATTTGTGCACCTCTATGCTCCGCTTCACGAACTCCCGCTTCTTCATCAAAAATCCGCTTCATCCGTCCTTCATACGCAATCCTTTGCTCTCTTGTTCCACTTAGGACTTCCCAATTTTTAAATGCCTCGTGCAGTTGGTCATCTTTCAATGCAATTTCCTCCAATTCCTTAAAATATCTTCATACACTTTCCCTTTTCGACGGTCAATAATTCCAAGTAATAACAACCACCTTGCGAGTAGGTCATTCCACGGATCTAGCTTATTCGCTTGCCAATCGCGGATGAGCTTCGTCATTTCTAAAAAATGCAATTCCATCACGTTTGTTAGCTTGAACTTCTCCGTGTCTTCATAAAGGTGATAACTTGTATGAAAGCGGTCTGTTTGGTCGAATAAATCAAAATTTAAAATGTTGATAGCAATTACAGGGGATAATGTTTTATAACTCATCCCCTTTTCAAATGGCGTACCATATACCTCGGCCCAATAATATATCGACCGCTTTACCATGTCGTATTTATTGCTGAACTGTATTTCCACATTTATCCACTTGCTAGAATTAGTAACGACTAACAAGTCTAATCTCGATTGTTTGTCGTCTTCGTACTTCCCACCTACTTCACTATTTTCGAATGAAATATCGACAATCTTGTCGTTACCTGTTCGTTGTAGAACAGCATTTAGAAAAACAATGGTAATCGCCTTGTTCTTTTCAATTCCAAACAATTGTTTGAAATCAAAGTCGATTTTCAGGTCCATAAGTTCTTCGAGTGGAATGGTTTTTAGTAGCTTGGTTCGTCTCACTTTATCACCTTACTTTCAGTATTATACCATGTTTTCAGATAACTCAGTAGTTTCAAAACCACCTTTTGTCCACCGTATAATAGTTGGAATCTAAAGTAAATTGAGTAAAAAGACGAATAACGCCATTTTGAGCATTATAAGACTTCCAGTTTACAATTTTCTTGCGATAATAGTGGTGAAAATTTTAATTTGATTACAATTAGAATGTTTTATTATATGTAGGAAAAGGATAATTTTACCTCATACAAAATTCACTAGTTAACAGAGCTGATGTTCCGTGTTGAAACGGATAAGCACAAATAAATGCAAAAACCAAATAAAACCATTTACGGAGTTTATCCCGTAAATGATTTCACTAGTTTTCCCCTCGAGGTGTGCGCAATATATTTCTTGTTGATGAAAATATGTTTACTTCAATCTTCCACTTTTGTACGACGTTTCAGTAATTCATTTTTAACATCTGCTAATTTAACATCTGCAATTTCCATTAGAACAAGCGAGTGATAGATTAGATCGGATAACTCACTTGTAAGTTCTTGCTTATCTTCATTTTTCGCACCGATAATAACCTCACTTGATTCTTCCCCGATTTTTTTAAGTACCTTGTCAATCCCTTCTCGGAAAAGATAGGTTGTGTAGGAGCCTTCCACCGGATTCGCTCGGCGATTTTTGATTTCTGCGATAACTTCGTGCACGATTTCACGATTTGAGGCTTCACTTTCTAAACCCGTTTTATAGAAGCAAGACATTTCACCTGTGTGGCAAGCAGGTCCCATTGGTTCGACTTGAACGAGTACAGCGTCGCTATCGCAATCAAAAGAGAGTTCCTTCACAGTTTGACGGTTACCAGAGGTTGCGCCTTTATGCCATAATTCTTGTCGTGAGCGACTGAAGAACCATGTTTCTTTTGTTTCAATCGTTTTCGTTAACGCTTCTTCATTCATATAGGCTAGCATTAAGACCTTTCCAGTATTGCTATCTTGTACGATAGCGGGAATAAGTCCTTTTTCGTCGAATGAAACAGTTTCTATTTCTATCGTCATTGTTCATCAGTCCTTACTTATTAGTTTTTCGTTTGTAAATAGTCTTTTAACTCACGGATGTTAATTTCATTATAGTGAAAAACGGAGGCTGCGAGTGCCGCATCGGCTTTACCTTCTGTTAGGACTTTCTCGAAGTCTTCCATCTTCCCTGCTCCGCCGCTCGCTACAATCGGAATCTTAACAGCCTCGGCGATTGTTTGGTTCAGCTCTAGGTCATAGCCTTCCTTCTCGCCGTCCCCGTCGATACTATTAACAACTAGCTCACCTGCACCTAGCGCTTCACCTTGAACGGCCCACTCAATGGCATCTAGGCCCGTATCTACACTTCCGCCTTTACTAAAGACAGACCATTTCGAAGGACCAACTTTTTTCACATCCATCGATAAAATAACGCGTTCAGAGCCAAATTTGTTTGCAGCCTCTTTAATAAACTGAGGGTTTTCAAGTGCTGAACTATTGATGGATACTTTGTCCGTTCCAACATCGAATAAGTTTTGTATGTCTTCGAGTGTACGAATGCCGCCGCCAACTATAAATGGAATGGGAACTTCTTTCGCGATCGTGGCAATCGTTTCTAAAAATAATGGGCGATTATCTGTTGATGCTGTAATGTCATAAAACACAAGTTCATCCGCACCGTCTGCTACATATTTCTTTGCTAAATCAAGTGGATCAGCCACTTCTTGTATGTTTTCAAACTTACGGCCTTTCACGACCTTACCTTTATCAACATCTAAGCATGGAATAATTCGTTTACTCGCCATTCACGTTTCCTCCCAGAAGTTCGTCTAACGTAACAGTACCTTCATAAAGTGCTTTCCCCATGATTGCCCCGTATAGATGCATCTCTTTTAACAGGTCAAAATCATTTTTGGTAGTAACCCCGCCTGAAGCAATGATATCAATGGATGATGCTTCATTAATGACTTTTAATTCTTGAAAGTTGGGTCCTTGCATCATGCCATCTTTTAAGATATCTGTGTAAACGACTGTTTTCACACCGATTTCAGCTAAATCTTTTATTAAGTCAGTTGCTAGTGTATCGCTTGTCTCGGTCCAACCATCTGTCGCAACCAATCCGTTACGAGCATCAATTGAAACAGCAATTTGATCACCGTATTTCGCAACTGCTTCTTCCAGAAAAGGACGGTTTGTGATAGCAGCTGTCCCGATAATAATTCGAGTAACCCCATTTGCAATATGGTCATCAATGATCTCCATTGATCGAATCCCACCACCCACTTGGATAGGTATTGAAACAGCTTTTGCTATGGCTTGGATTGCGAGTCGATTTGAAGAATCACCTGTCTTCGCCCCATCAAGATCAACAATATGTATGTACTCCGCCCCTTGTTTCTCCCATAAGAGCGCCATTTCAGTCGGTGAATCACCATATATAATTTCTTGGTCATAATCACCTTGTATTAATCGAACACATTTGCCATTACGTATATCAATTGCAGGAAAAAGAATCATTTGCGCACGCCTTCTTTCAAATTAATAATAAATAATATTTACTGATCAACAGTTACACGATAGGTCTATAAGGATATCTATTTGCATCAGAATCCTCGTCTCCAATTAATCAATTCATTTTATATTCATTTTTAATGGTTAATATTGCTGAAATACAATCTCTGAGTTTTTGGATTGCAGTGGAAGGCGGCGACTCCCGCGGGAATAGCATCAACCGAAGACCCCGCAGGAGCTTGCGACGAGGAGGTGGGAAAGATTGAACTGCATCTTTCCTTGGTGATGCCCGCAGGAAAGCGTCCGCCTGGAACGGAAATCCACGCACTATTTAAACCATTCCTTGTATAAAATACTATTTACAGCATTCCCTTAGTCGATGGAATCCCTTTAACATCCGGATTAATCTTACTAGCTGCACTTAACGCTCGGCCAAACGCTTTGAATATCGATTCAATAATATGATGGGTGTTTTTCCCGTACTGCAAATTAATATGTAACGTCACTTTTGCATGGCTGACAAATGCTTGGAAAAACTCTTCTACTAACTCAGTATCGAATTCCCCTACTTTGTCTTTTAACCCTTCCACATTGTAAACAAAAAATGGACGCCCGCTAATATCAATGGATACCGTTGACAACGCTTCATCCATCGGAATCGTCACATTCGCATACCTGTCAATTCCTTCTTTCGTTCCAATGCTCTCATAAAACGCTTGGCCTAACACAATACCAATATCTTCAACAGTATGATGCTGGTCAACTTCAATATCGCCATCACACTTTACTTTCAGATCAAATAAACCATGCTTTGTAAATAAAGTCATCATATGATCAAAAAAACCAACACCTGTTTGAATATCCGTTTCTCCACTGCCATCAATTGAAAAATCTAATGCAATCGATGTCTCTGCTGTTGTTCTTGTAATTGATTTACTGCGCATCTTATTTGTCCACCTTTCGAACCCTAATTGAATTTGCATGGGCTGATAACCCTTCCGCATTTGCTAAAGTAATAATATCATCTGCAACATTCAGTAAAGCATCTTTGGAATACTGAATGATGCTCGATCGTTTAATGAAGTCATACACGCCAAGCGGTGAAGAAAAAGTTGATGTTCCACTAGTCGGTAATGTATGATTTGGACCGGCTAAGTAATCACCTAACGCTTCTGGTGAATGGTTACCTAAAAATATGGCTCCTGCATTTTCAATAAATTGCATGTGTTCCATCGGATTTCGGGTCATTAACTGTAAATGTTCTGGCGCTAGTTGATTTACCAAGTCAAAAGCTTCATTTAATGTATCAACAAGTACAATCCGTCCATTATCAGCAATCGACTTTTCAATAATGGCTTTCCGATCCGATAAGGCCGTTTGTTTTTCTACTTCTACCTGTAATTCTTCTGCAAATACTTTACTTGTCGTGATGCAAACTGCAGTTGCCTGCTCATCATGCTCCGCTTGTGACAGTAAATCAGCGGCCACATAGCGTGGAACAGCGGTTTCATCTGCAACAACACAAATTTCACTTGGGCCAGCGATCATATCGATTGCTACGTCACCAAATACCCACTTTTTTGCACGCGCAACATAAGCATTTCCAGGTCCTACTATTTTCGCAACTTTTCGTACCGATTCCGTTCCATAAGCCAATGCTGCAACGGCTTGTGCCCCGCCAACTTTATAAATCGTTTCAATACCAACCTCAGCTGCAGCAACTAGCACATGCGGATTTATCTTCCCGTCTTTTCCAACAGGCGTCGTAATGGCGATGTCTTTTACTCCAGCTATTTTTGCAGGAATCGCATTCATCAAAACCGTTGAAGGATACGTTGCTTTACCTCCGGGCACATAGATTCCTACACTAGCAAGGGGTGTGATTTTTTGGCCAAGTAATATGCCGCTTTCTTTCGTTGTAAACCAAGACTTTTCTGTTTGTTCCTCGTGAAAAGCTTTTATATTTTCATGCGCTTTCTTGATTGCAATGATAAAATCATTGCTGACTAACGCTCTCGCTTCAATGAATTCCTTTTCTGAAACGAGTAAATTATCCAGCGCCACCTTATCAAATTGAGCCGTGTAATCGATTAGCGCTTTGTCACCTTTTTCTCGAACTTGTTCAATGATGTTCAGCACAGTTCGATCTAATTCTTCATTATTAATGTTGGTTGTACTGCTATTTTTCAATTCAGCATTATATTGTTCTCCAGTAAGTATCTTCAACATCATCACTCCAATACTGCTTTTACCTTCGAAATAAACTGTTCAATTTGATACGTTTTTGTTGCGAAACTTGCTTTATTGACAATCATTCTTGCACTAATATCAACAATTTTATCCAAGACGACAAGGCCGTTTTCTTTCAGTGTCGTCCCTGTTTCCACAATATCCACAATTACTTCTGATAATCCGATGAGCGGTGCTAACTCGATAGAACCGTTTAGTTTTATCGTTTCAACGCGAATTCCTTTTTTATCGAAAAATGCTTTTGTAATTAGCGGATACTTCGTGGCAACAGTTAAAGGCGCGCCGTTTTGAATCTTTTGGGTTGGAAAACCTGCAACGACGACCTGGCATTTACCGAGGTTAAGATCCACAAGTTCATAAACATCTGGTTGCACTTCCATAATCGTGTCTTTTCCAATAACGCCAATATCCGCTGCGCCTTTTTCAACATATGTAGTTAAATCTGCTGTTTTAACAAAGATGAGCTTAACTGTTTCTGTTTCATCGTACATGACAAGTTTCCGACTTTTATTATGATAATCGGGAAAGTTCAATCCTGCTTTTTCGAGTAGCTTCATTGCCTGTTTTGACGTGCGTCCAGTCGCAATGGCTAACGTTAAATAATCCATTTACATTGCTCCTTTCGCACCGTTCAATAACTTGAGTAATTCATGTAAAGAATTGAAAGTGGTTTGTTCATTTCGATACGTAAATGTCTTTACTGTTTGTGTAAGCGTCAGTTGATAAATACTAGTTTGTACATTAGATGTTGCTTTTAATAGTGGATAGGAAAGAACTGTATAGTTTCGCTCACGTAATTCATTGGCAATTCGAATGGATTGTTCTAAATTTTCATCATCATAAAGGATTTTAAAGTCAATTGGTGTTCGTGCCGAAACGGTATCGCTTGTTAACGCGGTTACGAGTGATTCAACCTCACAAGCAAAACCGATTGCCGGTAAGTCTGCACCGAATTCATTGCCTAAATGATTATAACGACCGCCCATTAAGACCGGCTTCCCAAACTTCTCTACAAAACCTTGGAAAATTACGTCCGAATAATACCCCATATGATTGATAAGCCCTAAATCCAGTACGATATTATTTTCTAGTCCGTATAATTTAAGAATATTATAGACTTCCAACAGATAGTCTAGCGTTTCATCCATTTTTTCTGTTTTGACTATTTTTCTGGCGCGCTCGCTCACTTCCACTGGATTCCCGTATAACATTGGAATCGTGACAATCGCATCGATAAGGTCTTCAGTTATATTGAATTGGCGAAGAAACGGTCCCAGTTCAACAATATTTTTCGCTTGAATTAAATCCTTTAACTGTTCTACATCCTGGGCATCTAACTCTATCATTCGTATAAATTCATGAAAGAAACTTGCATGGCCCATTTCGATTTTAATATCACTGAAACCCAAATCTTTCAAGGTATGACAAGCTAGGGCAATTACTTCCGCGTCAGCTTCCGCCGAGGTTTCACAAAAATACTCTACACCTGCTTGAGTACCTTCGATGCTGCCCTCTTCTAGTAACGATTGTCTGAAAACATCTTGTACGTAATAATAACGTAAATCATTCGGTAATTTTGGATAGTTATCGGCTAATTGTTTTGTAATCGGCACTGTAATATCTGGCCGAAGTACTGAAACATCACCTGTTCGATCTATTATTTTTATCATTTCTTTTTGATTGATGGAACTTTTTACTTGTGAATATAGATCATATCGTTCAAACATTGGTGTTTTAATGCGTTCATACCCATATGTTTTAAAGCGCTTATTAATCGTTTTAATTGTACGTTCGTATTTTTGATAGTCTTTGACATTTTGGTCATTCATTCTATAATCATTATACAATCTTAATTTTCACGCCTTTCCATCGATACTTTATCACTTTACTAGAGTGAAGTTATTTATTACTATAGTATAAGAAATACGGATTGTCAACACGAGGAGGAATTTTGATGTTTGATTACCATATGCATAGCCATTTTTCGGCGGACTGCTCGACTTCAATGGAAGATATGGTCGTTGGTTCCATTGAAAGAGGACTAAAAGAAATTTGTTTTA
This sequence comes from Sporosarcina sp. Y1009, assembly GCF_057669865.1. Lineage (NCBI taxonomy): Bacteria > Bacillati > Bacillota > Bacilli > Caryophanales > Caryophanaceae > Sporosarcina > Sporosarcina sp. Y1009. Next base: position 201,002 of record NZ_JBYHFO010000001.1, read on the forward strand.
CCGAACATATCGATTATGAATATCCCGACGAAACCATTGTTTTCGATCTTGATTTACGTGAATACACCGAGACGATTAATAATCTGCAAAAGAAATATGATGGGCAAATTCTATTAAGAAAAGGAATTGAAATTGGCGTACAGCCTCATTTACTACATAGATATGAAACTTTAATGGACAATACGTCGTTCGATTTTGTCATTTGTTCGATGCATACGACCGAAAAGAAAAGTTTACATTACGGGGAAATTTTTGAAGGACGAACTATTGAAGAAGCCTACGAAGTTTATTACGATGAATTGCTTGACTGCGTGAAGAACTTTAAACGTTTTAATGTCCTGGGACATGTCGATCTCGTCAAACGTTATTCAAAAGAACAGCCAGTCGAACGTTTCCATGATGAATTATCGGCGATATTCAATGAAATTATTCCTGCGGGCAAAGGAATCGAACTAAATACATCGGGAGTACGCTACGGATTGCCTCATGCGATGCCGAGTGATGACGTATTAAAGCTTTATAAGCAATGTGGTGGTGAAATCATTACATTAGGTTCAGACGCCCACCGCGTCGAGGAAATTGCATTTGATTTCAATGAGTCGTTAAAGTTGCTGCAGTCAGTTGGATTTAAGTATATTGCGACATTTGATAAGCAGATACCGACGTTTCATTTAATTGAAGGGTTGTTATAGAAGGATCTTCGAATATAATCAAAGACATTCACATTAGTGAATGTCTTTTTAGATTCACTTATGATTAATGATTTTCCAACGTCTTTGAACAAAGAATATGGAACCCGTGAAAAATAATATACCGCTTAATTTTATAAAAAACCTTGTCTGGAAACTAGCCTCTTCATTTCCAAATGAGAATAAAATAGCCCCTATACTTATTCCGACGATACCTATAAGGAAATAAATAATAAGTTTCATATTGATAACTTACCTCCATAATCTCTATTTTTATTGTATAGTAGGAATAGTGTGAATTTAATACTCGTTTTATATTTATTGTTAGGGGGAGAAGTATGGCATTTGCTAATTTTGTAGTTTCATTTCTTTTTACTCTTTCATTCGTTATGGTATCGTTTATCGTGCTGAAAATAATTTTCAAAAAGAAAAAAGAAATTATTCATGTAGTATACAGCTTGGTCCTATTAATCATGGTCAATTACTTTGCCATCAGCCAGAAAGCGTATATTTTTGAACACTTTCCTGGAAGCGCTATATATGCACTATATACCATGCTATTCGCTATGTATTTCATCACATTTTATAATTGCTATTCATATATAAAAACTCGGAAATCAGCAAAAGAAAAAAGTAGACTTGCTCAAGATATCAACAAATGAAGAGTCCAATGGCTCTTCCCTTTTTTTTTACATAAATTCCTCATGAAAATAGATGATATAGAACATAACCAACTATTAATCCAACAATCACCATCCCCATTCGTTTCCACCCCAGCCCACCTGCTAGATTACTGCTTTCTCTTTTTGCTTCAGACGTTTCTTTGTCGTTATTCAAACTAAGTCCCCCTATGAATTGATTCTGCTGAGGCATTCCAAAATCCCTTTCAAATGGAACAATTACTCAGTAATGCTATGATACTAATATACTATCAGATATATCGTTATATTCAAACACAAAAAAGTTATAGCAACCCTATTACATATAGTAAAATATCTTGTTGTTTTTCGTTACCGATTAGACCTTGTTGCGTCTAAGTAGAAATTGTGAGGTGAAATGAATGTCTAGTGAAAAGTGGTTTGACGACTATGCAGATACAATATATAGCTATATTTTGTTGCTAGTCAGAAATACACATGTCGCAGAAGATTTAACCCAAGAAACATTTATGAAGGTCGTAGCAAACGAACATCGTTTTAATGGAAAGTCTTCTGTAAGAACTTGGATTTTTCGTATTGCTTATACAACAACGATGAGTTATTTCAGAAAGAACAAACCACAAACAAAATATGAAGATACACTGCGGCTCGATTCTACATTCGGATTTTCTGCAGAAGAAGTGACCTTACAAAATTCACAGCAAAAACTATTTTATGATGTGCTCGGTTCCTTGAAGCCGAGCTACCAACAAATGATTACCTTACGTGAAATTAAAGGGTTTTCTACAAAAGAAACTGCAGCAATCTTAAAATGTTCTGAAGGCAGAGTGAAAATGACTTTATCGAGAGCATTATCCGCATTTAAAAAAGAATTAGAAAAAGGAGGGATTACTAATGAAACACTCTTTCAACAATGAACTGTCCAAAGAGTTAAAGAAACTCGACCATTCAATCCAACTTTCTGCTGGCCAAAAAGAAAAAATGAGACGCCATATTTTTAGCGTTCAACCAAAGAAGTATCGTCAACCACATAGATGGTTACCCATCGCACTTTCAGTTGTCGTGATTCTCTCCGTCGTCTTCAGTGTATTTTCTTTAATTGAGAATGAGACTAAGATCAGTTTAGGAAACACGTTCAGCATTACTGATCATCTAACGCCCGAACAATTAGCTAGTGTTAGTCAATTTGAAAACACTTTTTTGATTGATTGGGGCAGTGATGCGATGGATAGAGGCAGTCATGATTTTATAACTTCTGTTCATGGCCAACTCGTCGTCACGACTAATTTTAATAATTTACAACGAGGACAGGTGGTTTATTACCAAACGCCGCCTGAAATTTTAACAAGCCACCCCTCAACACCTGAAAAATATATTGGAAGAGTCGTTGGTTTACCCGGCGAAACTGTTGAAATTGTAAATGGTCAGGTATATATCGATGGAGGCCTGCTAGATACTTTTTACGGAATTGCAACAATGACTGGTTTGAATGAAGAGGGGTATTTCGAAAATGTACCTTCAAGAAATATTGCAAATGAACAATTAACGAGGGATTATTTCAATACGAATATGAACGCTGTAAACGTCAAAGAAAACACAGTGTTTATCTTGGTTGATCAATGGTGGAGAGGGACAGATAGTCGCGATTTCGGGTCATTACCTATTGAAGAGATTGAAGGTATTATTGTTGGCTATCTAGAATAAACATTGTTAGACGTTCGAAACTTAGAGGGGGAAAACTATGACGATGCTCGGAATCACTGCTGTGCTAATAATAGGCATATTAATGTTAGTACTAGGGTTTGTAACTAAAAAAAGCTGGCTAAAGATACTCTCCATTATCCCATTGGCAATAGCTATCATCCAACTAGTTATGTTGACGGGCATGTGAAATTAATCTATTAATTTCCCTCTTTAAAAACTTATGATAAAGAAGCCTGATTCTGTTTTCGGCTGGGAATCAGGCTTTTGTCGTTCAAAGTGCATTACTAATTGTTTAATAGACTTTCCACTTTCTTCTCTAGTTCATCAATTCTGGATTCCTGTTTTACAAAAATGGTTATAAACACCGAAATTATAAATGCAACAACAATAAGAATCCCCCACAAACTATCTAGAATTAAGCCAGCAAATAAAAATGCAGCTACACTGCAAATGACTAGGCAAATAAAAAATGTACTTATAAATTCTTTCATTCTTGTGTCACTCCCTTGTATCGATGCTAAGATTTTCTCCTCTGCGATCCCGGGCATGGATTTGATAATTCTACTTAATCCTCCACCATTAATAAATTTATAAATTTTCCTGACAAAAGAGTGGATATTATAATTAAAATGGGAATAATTATAAAAAGAGTTAGAATATCTGTCAATAGATTCCAGGGAATTACCCCTACATTGATCAATAACCGTAATAATCCAAATAGTAAAGTAAAGATTACTATGAAACTCATTACTTTTGCAATATTCTTTTTCACAATATCCCTCTATTCTAATTGAGTTTTTCAATCATTTAACTGTTCCTTACTTCTTGATTAGTATTTCAATCTCCTCTTTATATTCTTTAACTAATTCATTCAAAAAGTCATTAGTATTTTCATTGTATGTCTCTAATTCCTCTTCGTTATAATCGTCGGGTTCACCAAATATTTCGTGCGTGTATGCATTTAAATACGCATTTTGTTCACTCTTGATTTCTACATACTTCATATAATATTTTTCAGGATCTATCCCCAACTTTTGAGCTTGTGATTCGATAAACGCATGCATTGATTTTCCGTACGGATCTTTTATATCTTTAAGAGGGAGCGCTAACATTGTTTCCGCTTGCAAACTAATTTCATCAGAAATATCTACATTCAACGCCTTAGCTTCTTGTATCATTAATTCGAGCTTTGCAGTTCCTTCAATGTTTTCCAACACCTGATCATCTGCATACAAAAACCGCAAGTCACCAATTGTAATCTCTTTGTCTTTCACAATTGCCGCAATATCATCGTCATGAAAATCTTTTATACTTCCTTGAACACTGGAACTGCACCCCAATAATGAAATAATTAAAAACAAAGCAATTAATAAATGAAAAACTCTTTTCAAAAAAACACCTCCATCTTGCCCGTACATTTCCGTAAATACTTATATGAGAATCATATGAGATACTCATTACTTATCATCTTTACGTTGGATCTCCGCTAAAATAAATCCTCCCATGATTGCAACCGGAATACTGTTTGCAAACACTGCTGGCTCCAAAAAACTTCCAAGAATACCACCAAAAATCGTTAAAATAACTGCAATTACAATTCTTCCCATGTAACTCCACCTTTTCAACAAATTGACCCATTTAATTTATAGGATCGCCTCATTTAACAATATGATTCTAAATCTTAGCAGAGTCATATTGCCTAGACTAATTAATCACATAATAACGTCTTAAATAGATTGAATTATAACATTATTATTAATGCTAACATATTTGGAGACTAGGGGCTATCCTATCTTTTGGTTAAATGCTTATAAATAAGAAAATAAAACAAGCACTTGAAAAATGAATCATTCAAGTACTCGTCGATTTTACTCCATATTTTTTATCACCTTAGATTTCCGACTAATTCGGTTGTGCGCTGTGCCTCTACAATCGTATCAAGTAACTCTTGCAACTGTGTCTGTAATCGGAATTCGCTATCAGTTTCTTTAATTGGATTGACACTATTTTCTTTATCAATCAAGGAATCTTCGAAATAAACGCCTTGTGTAGAAACGCCTTTTAAATTATGTATAATAGGCTTCAATGAAAACTCAATTGCCAGCAAATGTGCGATGCTACCGCCAACCATGAAAGGCAATACTGTTTTTCCCCTAAATGCATTCTCTGGTAACAAATCAAGTAACGCTTTAAGTACGCCCGTATAAGAAGCCTTATATACTGGGGAACCGATAATGATTCCGTCCGCATTTTCAACTTGTTCAATCACACTTCGGATAGATGGGCTATTGAAGCGTACATAAACCAAATCTTCCGGTGGTAGATCAGGAATAGCAATATAATCTACCGTAAAACCTTTCTTTTGTAATATGGATTCTACATAACGAAGAACGAGATCTGTACGTGACGGTGTCAATGGACTTCCTGAAATAATAACAATTCTACTCATCATTTAACCTTCTTTCTCTTATTTTTTGGGATATTTAATAAATTGGATATAAAAAACCCCCTTCTCGATAGAAAAGAGGGTTGAATAATAAATATTCTTTTACTCTTATCTGCCAAGAAGTTACTCTTGCTGGAATTAGCACCTTTCTGCGAGGCAGAGGTTGCTGAAGCTTCAACGGGCCAGTCCCTTAGCTTCTCTTGATAAGATATTAAGTTGTAAGAACAATCATAATACAATAGGAATGTCCCGTCAAGGGCTCATACCTATTAAACTTGTCGGGATTAAATGTTTTAATATTTAATCCAGCCATATAAAAAACCGAAAGAGGGTGTCCTCTTTCCCCACTCTTTTCGACCCATCTGCAAAACAGAACTCACATAAAAAAACACTAGATCACCTCACGATTTTTCAGTGTGAGGTCTAGTGTTTTTTAAATACATTATTTTCTTATCTAATGCCATGGGCAATCATTGCATCTGCTACTTTAAGAAAACCAGCAATGTTGGCACCGACAATTAAATTACCAGGTTGACCATATTCTTCAGACGCCTTCAAACAACTTTGGAATATGTTGTTCATTACTTCTTTAAGTTTTTCGTCAACTTCTTCAAATGTCCAGTTAAGACGCATGCTATTTTGGGACATCTCCATTGCTGATACAGCTACGCCGCCAGCATTGGCCGCTTTTGCTGGTGCAAATAAGACATTATTTTCGATGAATAAGTCAACCGCCTCTTTTGTACAAGGCATATTCGCACCTTCAGCGATAGCTTTTACATTATTATTGACGAGCTTATATGCGGCCACTTCATCGATTTCATTTTGTGTTGCACAAGGAAGTGCGATGTCACAATTAATGGACCAAATCCCTGTACAATCATCAAAATATTTAGCACTCGAGTGGAACTTTTTATATTCTTTAATTCGTTTATTTCCTTCTTCTTTCAGCACTTTAACTGTTTCGACATTGATTCCATTTTCGTCGTAGATATAGCCGCTAGAATCACTACATGCCACTACCTTCGCACCGAGTTCAATGGCTTTTTCCATTGCATAAATAGAAACGTTCCCAGAGCCAGATACGATCACTCGGCTTCCGTTGAAACTCATATCATTCACTTTTAACATCTCTTCAGCAAAGTAAATCGTTCCATAGCCTGTTGCTTCTTTTCTTCCCAAGCTCCCACCATAATTTGGATCTTTTCCAGTAAAGACGCCCGCCTTATGGCCCCCGTGCAATCGATTATACTGCCCAGACATATATTCTACTTCTCTTCGGCCAACACCTATATCACCCGCTGGCACATCCAAATCTGGTCCGATATATTTACTTAGCTCCGTCATGAAACTTTGAACAAACCGCATGATTTCACGTTCAGACTTGTTTTTAGGATCGAAATCAGATCCTCCTTTACCAGCACCAATTGGTTGACCTGTCAGGGAGTTTTTGAAAATTTGTTCGAAAGCTAGAAACTTCATAATACTCGTATTTACAGAAGGATGGAATCGAATCCCACCTTTATATGGTCCGAGATCACTATTAAACTGCACACGATATCCACGATTGACATGTACTTTTCCTTGATCATCTTCCCAAGCTACACGAAATGTAATAATCCGGTCTGGCTCAGTAATTCTCTCTAAGATACCATCACGAATATATTGGGGATTTTTTGAAAAGACTGGACGTAATGAATCAAATATCTCCCGAGTTGCTTGTAAAAATTCTACTTCCCCTGGATTTCTTTGTTTGATCAAAGAATAAACTTCATGGACATAATCATTTGCAAGTTTTTTTGGGTTTTCATATGCTTCACTTATGTTTGCCAAAATAGCATCAGTCCTTCCTAAATTCAAGTTAGTCGATAAACCTTATACATGTTACATACACATTTTCAATCATCAAGTTTAATAATTCTTTCGTAGGCTTTAATATAATTCAGCATAATTATAAGCACCGACTAAAACAAATCATTCTCATATATCTCTATAATTACTGAGATGACGGGCTTTTGCTGAATAATGTTAAATTACACGAATTTAGTATATTTCTTTATAATACAAGTAAATAGGGATACTTTCAATATGAATAATTGAAAAGATAAATCAATTTTGTGTATTTTTATAGAATAAGACTTTAATTTATGAAACAAAGGTCAACAATCTTAATATTGCGATAAATAAAGTTGGATAAAGGCTCGATAATTCAAAGACTGTCCATTAAGTGTATAAACTAAAAGAAGCTGTTCTAATAGAGCGAAAAAAGGTCAAGGATATTAACAATCCTTAACCTTTTTCAATCTCAAGTTACTCTTTTCCTATTTTGAAAGAATCGAGAAAAGTTCTTCTAAGTTTGTAATTTCATATGTCGGTTTTATTTCTTTATGTTGGGCTTGGTTGTCTCGATTAATCCAAACAGATGGAATTCCCACGTAAGACGAACCCAAAATATCAGTCATTAAATTATCTCCAACCATCAGTGCTTCATTTGCTTGAACACCGCTAAGTTCTAATGCATGGTCAAATATGGTTCGATCTGGCTTCCCTACGCCAAATCCACCTGAAATGATAATATGTTCGAAATAAGGCGCAATTTCTGGTGTAATCTCAAGTTTTGTATGTTGTAAACTTGGTGATCCATTAGTGATGAGCACTAGCTGATACGATTCTTTCAATTGATCGAGTACTTGAAACGTTTCCTCATAGACAAAAGGACTTTTCTTGCGCTCTTCAATAAATAATTCTGCGAGTTTTTCACCTAAAGCTGCATCTTCTATTCCTAGACGACGAAGACCTCTTGTCCACGCATCGCGTCGATAGGTTGGGACAATGTCTTTCATCTTCTGGAAGCTGTCAGCCTCATCATCAAACGTGCCCCACAGACCTTCAAAAGGATTGATACCTATCATTTTTGTAAATTCAAATGTTTCATATGTTGCGTATAGTTCTCTCGCTTCATCACGAACGGCTTTCTCAAGATCTTCAGGATCTACATCGTAACTTTTACTTGCTGCTTCACAAGTTTTTTGAAATGCAGTCGCTACGCTCTTCTTATCCCATAATAATGTATCATCTAAATCAAAAAATATTGCTTTAATCATTGTAATCCCCTGTCTACTCGTAAATAATCGCCCCTAGTTAGACTAGGAGCGTTCATAAAAATTATTTTCGGTTATAATAATCTGTTACTGCACCTTTTGATGCACAAGTTACGTTATGTGCATATTTCCCTAAAACGCCTCGCGTGTATAATGGTGGTGCTACCCAATCTTTTTTGCGTTCTGCAAACTCTTCTTCTGAAACATTTACTTTAATTTCTTGTGTTTCAGCATCAATCGTGATTTCGTCATGATTTCTGATGAAAGCGATTGGTCCTCCAACTTGCGCTTCTGGTGAGATATGTCCGACGACTAATCCATGTGTACCACCAGAAAATCTTCCATCAGTTATGAGCGCAACTTTCTCGCCTAACCCTTTACCAACAAGAATTCCAGAAATCGATAACATCTCTGGCATACCTGGTCCACCTTTGGGACCAACATGACGAATGACTAAGACGTCGCCTTCATTAATTTCATTTTCCATAACTGCGTTTGTTGCCGCTTCTTCCGTATCAAATACACGTGCTGGCCCTGTATGCGTTCTGACGGAAACACCAGACATTTTCGCAACTGCCCCGCGTGGTGATAAATTACCCTTTAGAATCACTAGTGGCCCTTCTTCACTTAACGCTTTGTCAAAAGGCATAATGATTTTTTGTCCTTCGGCTAAATCTGGTGCTTCCTGAAGGTTTTCAGCGACTGTTTTACCTGTAACTGTTAAACAATCTCCGTGTAGATAACCAGCTTCTAAAAGCATTTTCATAACTGCTTGAACTCCACCAATTCGGTGCAAGTCTTCCATTACGTATTTACCACTCGGTCTTAAATCCGCTAGATGAGGTGTTTTCTTCTGGATACGATCGAAATCATCCATCGTTAAATCTACCTCTATCGCATGTGCAATTGCAAGTAAATGAAGGACAGCATTTGTAGATCCACCCAGCACCATGACAACTGTAATCGCATTTTCAAACGCTTCTTTTGTCATAATGTCTTTTGGATAAATTCCTTTTTCCATTAAATTGTAGAGTGCATGACCAGCTTCTTCACAATCCGCTAATTTTTCTTCTGAAACTGCTGGGTTTGAAGAACTTCCTGGTAAACTCATTCCCATCGCTTCAATCGCAGATGACATTGTATTTGCTGTGTACATTCCACCACATGCACCTGCTCCTGGACAAGCATGACATTCAATTTTGTTTAACTCTTGCTCATCTATTTGTCCATTATTTAACTGTCCAACGCCTTCGAAAACAGACACAAGGTCAATACTTTCCCCGCGCAACTTTCCTGGTGCGATTGTACCGCCGTAGACAAATACGGAAGGAACATCAGAATTGGCAATCGCAATCATACAACCTGGTAGGTTTTTATCACAGCCACCGATAGCAACTAAACCATCTAAGTTTTCCCCGCCAATTACTGTCTCAATGGAATCTGCTATTAAATCACGACTCGGTAGTGAATAGCTCATTCCTTTCGTCCCCATAGAAATTCCATCTGAAATTGTAATTGTGTTAAAAATCATCGGAACAGCGCCCGCTTCTTTCGCGCCTTTTTTTGCGGCTATGGCTAATTCATCAATATGTATATTACATGGTGTTACTTCACTCCAGGTACTCGCAATTCCTACCATTGGTTTCTCAAAATCTTCGTCTGTCACACCAACTGCGCGCAACATTGCACGGTTTGGCGCTCTCATTGTACCTTCACTGAACACTTTACTATGAATTCTCATATCTTTTTTCATTGCAAGTCCACCTCTTTCATTGTTTTATTATACGACATCTTTTATATAGTTCAATGTTTTCTTACTAATTTAAAGAAAATAATAATCCCTTACAACTTGAATGTAAGGGATTACTTTGTTGTATCTATTATCTTTTTCGAATTGTAAAATTATCTTTTAACAAAAGCCAATTTTGCGGAAATGCGAGCCCCAGTTTCCAATACATGATGCCACGAAGATTAAATTCTTTAATCAAGTCGAACTTCGCTTGGATACTTCTGGCATCTTCAAACCACACTTCATGCAATACGCCTTCTGCATCGTAGTAGTTAAAATATGGTGCTTGTGCCTGGTAATCATATTGAATCGATACATTCTCTTGTAATGCTAACGCGATGGCTTGTTGTGGGCTCAAAGCTTTTGCTGGTGCGCCCCCTTGTGGTGAAAATGGTGCAGCCCAATCATAGCCATATAAATTTTGCCCTAGCATGATTTTGTTACTCGGCATAACACTTGTGGCATACTCCACTACGCGTCTCACAGGAGTAATTGGACTGACTGCTTGCGGCTCGCTGTACGTGTAACCCCATTCGTATGTCATCAGAGCAACAAAGTCTAATAACGCACCATGAGATGCATAATCATGTCCGCCGTATATGCCAGTCAATACATTGGCTGTCATGGGTGCAACTGCTGAGGAGACTGTCAATCCAGCCATATGAAGTCGTTCACTAGCGCGACTAAGAAAATTATTATAAAGTTGCCTGTCAGCTGGAAACAGTAGCTCAAAATCAAAGTGAATGTCCTTATATCCGACATCATTTGCGATTTGAATCGCATTTCCGATTAACTGATTTTGCGCTTCTAGATCCGTGAGAATCGCGTTTGCGAGTGTAGGTTCAAATCGATAGTTTTCCAAGTTGCTAATAACCATCGCATTTGCAACGCCATTAGAAGTTGCAATTTGGGGAATATTATCCGTCGATGGTGCTTGTAACGAACCATTACGCAACACTTGATAGCTGAACATTGCGAGATATGTTAAATACGTTCCACTCGTTTTATCACGTACTTCTTCAATCATCGATTCTGCAACCGGCGTGCGTGGTTCTACATAAAGCATCGTCTCAATTTCTGGTTTTGTTTTTTGTGGAACTTCAAGCCTTTGACCAATTTGCAATATCGCATTCGTTGCGATTCCGTTCGCATTCGCTAGGGCGGCAACTGTCGTCCCATATCGATTGGCAATAGTAAAAAGTGATTCACCAGGTTGCACAATATGAAAACTACCTGATATCGGAATAACTAAAGCTTGGCCTATGACTAGTCTAGATGGATCAGGTATTTCGTTGGCTGTCGCAATTTCTGCTACGGTTGTGCCGTATGTCCTGCCAATCTCATATAGACTTTCACCAGGTTGAACAACGTGAATTCGCATTCATCATCTACCTCTCTCTCAAAAGTACACACTTCTTAAAAGTTTATTGATGTGACAAGCTCAATATGCATACTATTAATAAGCCACTCGAATACTTGATACTATTAAAACTAGTTTTATATTTCATATAGCGAATTGAGATGATTCGCATACACTACTAATGACAAGGCGATTGCCTAAGATTATGAAAAATATAGATGAGGGAAGGGAAACGTTTGAAGTTAAAAAAAGTCTTCCGCTTATTTTTCTGTGCAAACTTGCTGTTGTTATTTGTCTTTACCTTTCTACCAGTCCTAATTTTGAACCCAAATTGGGGCCAAGTCGATTCCATTTTAAATTACATGAACAAAGATTGACAAAGCTGACAAACGATCCACGGCACACGACAAAAAAACGCCGAAGTCCGATAAAGGACATTGGCGTCTTACTTTTTTAACGTATCCCTATTTAGTTACCGTAAAATTGAATTTACAATATGAATTGGCGAATTTTCAAAGAGTGAAAAATAATTCATTGGATGACTTTTCGGAAACAATTCTTGGCGAATTTCTCGGTTGGTTTTCCCTTTTTCATGTAGCGATATAACTTTCGTTTGGATTTCCGATAAATAGGCTAGTTTTCTTGCAATCACTTCTCTGCCATTTTGAATAATCCCTGCATGCGAACAAATATAGGTGTCAAAATCATAAGTTAACATCAATCGCAAAGAGTTGATAATCTCCGGAATGGATTCGAATGCAAATAAGCTTTTCGGTCTCGATTGAACGTATAAATCTCCGCCAAACAACCACTTTTTTTCACGATTATACAAAGCGACATGATCATGTGCATGACCAGGCGTATGAATCACATCCCATGTATAATTTGGCGTGCTAAATTTATTTTCTAACGGAAGCGCTTCAAACGGTGCGCGCTCTCCCCAAAAAACTTTCCTATAAAAAGGCAGTTTCATTCGATGCTTGCAATTATCTATCCCCGATTTATGTATGTAAATTGGAATTTTCTTATGCTCGAAAATCCATTTTGCTGTTCCCGTATGATCTTCGTGATGATGCGTTAAAATTACATCGGTTATCGGCCATTTATTCAATAATGGGATTAATTTCTCTTGTATTTTTGAATTTCCTGTATCGATTAATAATCCATCGATATAATACACTGAAACGAGCAATTGTCGACCTGCGAATTTATTGATAAATTCTACTTGTGTCATATCTTCATAAGAAATTATATTCAACTCAAATCCACTCCTTCTGTTTCAGGTATATATTTTTTCAATATAATTTATGAATATCTTTTAATTCTACATCCATACTAAAAGCGATGCAAAAAACTTTCACGAAATAGGAGGAATTTTAGTTGAATCAAAATCACTCTGGTAGCGAAACTCATCAAAACATGCACACTGGCGCAGTCACACCACAAATGAATCATGGAGGTCATGAAGTGCTAGATCTTCATGAGGTTCTCTCAGGTTCAATTGCGGCTCTAAATCAAATGATGTTACTACGACCACAAGTAAAAGACCCTGAATTACTCAATATCTTAGACCGGCAATACCGTTTTGCATTGGATGAATATAATATAACCGTCGAATGTTTTAAAACAGGGCAAGACCCTTCACATCCGACTGGATCTTACAAGATGACCCAAGGGAATGATTTTGTATATGGAATGAAAGCGACACAACCCAAAAAACCGATTCAATCGGCTGCTGAAATATCTGATGAAATGATTTCTGGTTTCTTGCTTGATGCTTGTAAAACAAGCGCTTCTGGTAAAACGATGGCTGCTCTTGAAACATGTAATCCAGTCGTACGCCGTGTTCTGGCTGATTCTGTTCCAAACTGCATTGAAATGGCCTATGAGCTTTCACTATATCAAAACAAACACCATTATTATCAAGTGCCACAACTTGCACAACAGGATATGCAGAATTTACTTAATGCCTTTGCAACCAGTGGACAACCTGCTATGCCCAACCAGCAAAATCTACAATAAACTAATCACCGAGTACTTGAATTTTCCAATGTTCAAGTACTCGAATTGTTTTTTATCTTACTTACGTTGCAGAAGCGCATCCAACCCTGTATCATTTTCTCTATAGATAATTTTATATAGAAGGAAATGGTGATGATGATGCGGGTTGCAATATTTGACTTTGATGGAACTTTGTATGCAAAAGAAACCTATCAAATTCTGATGGATCATTTGAAGGAACATCCGGTATATCATACGAGATACAAGCGATTTTACCGTACGATTTTACTGCCTTATATTGGCAATAAAATGAAAGTTTATCCGAACCATAAAATGCGAGAACGATCAATGCAAATATATTTGGATGCACTTAAAGATTTGTCAGTCGATGAGATGGATACCTATTTCCGTGAAATTTCCGTAAAAATGCAAGCTGATTTAAATCCCGAGGTTGTTGCGAAAGTAAAACAACATGCCGAGGATGATGTCTATGTCATGTTAGTCTCAGGGGCGTATACCCCACTTCTACATATCGTTGCTGAGGGATTACCCTTTGATAAAATCATCGGTACGAATATCCCTATTAAAAATTCTTTTATTGACTTGGAAACACCCATTCATCACATCCAAGGATTGAGAAAAAACGAAGAGATCAAATCAGTATTGGGAAATAAAGAAATTGACTGGGCCAATAGTTTTGCTTATGGCGACAGTTATTCAGATGTTTCAGTTCTGGATTTAGTCGGCAATCCAGTAGCCGTTCAACCAGAAGAGCGATTAAAAGTATTCGCAAAAAAGAGAGAATGGCAAATTATATAAAAAGAACCCGAAGCTATGATTTAATCTTAGCTTCGGGTTCTTTGCACTTATGCGAGCTGCTGAACATTCTTTTTTAGTATACCTGCAAGCATAGCCGTTACAATTGCACCAATTATGATTGCAAGCGCGTATAACAGTATGCTACTTACGCCGCCTTCAACGAGTCCCATGACAAAAACACCGCCATGTGGTGCACGTAAAGCAATATCAAAGAACATTGTAAGTCCACCTGTGACAGCTGCACCAACAACTGATGCTGGAATCACACGCGCTGGATCTGCTGCAGCAAACGGAATAACTCCTTCAGTGATAAAGCACGCACCTAACACATATGCTGTTTTCCCTGCTTCTCTTTCTTGTTTCGTAAAACGTTTTTTAAACAATGTCGTAGCGAGTGCAATCCCTAGTGGCGGCACCATTCCAGCTGCCATGACAGCTGCGATAAATGTAAAGTTTTGTGCATCTAGCATAGC
This sequence comes from Sporosarcina sp. Y1009, assembly GCF_057669865.1. Taxonomy (NCBI): domain Bacteria; kingdom Bacillati; phylum Bacillota; class Bacilli; order Caryophanales; family Caryophanaceae; genus Sporosarcina; species Sporosarcina sp. Y1009. The sequence continues at coordinate 216,043 of NZ_JBYHFO010000001.1, forward strand.
TATGCCAAATGTGTAAGCTGCTTTATTTACCGGTCCCCCCATATCTATTGCCATCATCGCACCTAACAAAATTCCAACGAGTACGACGTTTGTACCACCAAGTCCTTCCAAAAAGGAAGTAAGCCCAGTATATATTTTTGTTAAGGGTGGGTTAATCAGCATCATGGCCAATCCAGTAAATGCAATACTAAATACCGGGAAAAACAATACCGGTTTTAACCCTTCAAGTGAGTTCGGTAATTTCGAAAACATTTTCTTCACGAGCAATGTTAAATAACCTGCAAGAAATCCTGCGATGAGTCCGCCTAGAAATCCAGATCCCCCGGCGGCTCCTTCAACGCCTGTCACAGTAATGGCAATCAATCCACCTACCATACCAGGTGCAAAACCAGGTCGATCCGCAATACTAGATGCGATGAAACCTGCCAATACAGGTACCATTAGGAAAAATGCTTTTCCACCGCCGATTTCATTCAGCATGGCTGCAAAAGCATTATACTCGGGACTATCTGGATTACTCGATTCAATGCCCCAGAAGAAAGATAAAGCAATTAAAATTCCGCCGCCCACTACAAATGGAAGCATATTAGAGACACCGTTCATGAGGTGTTTATAAAAACCAACTTTACCTTCAGTGCTCTCCTCGTCGCCTTTAGCGCCATCATGTTTATAAATCGGTGCATCTAGATTAATCGCACGGGTGATCATCTCTTCTGCTTCATAAATTGCTTTTCCAACAGGAATTTGGATGACCGGTTTTCCATTAAAACGTGCCATCTCTACCTTCGTATCGGCTGCTACAATAATCGCAGATGCATCCGCTATCTCTGCATCTGTTAAACGATTTTTCACACCGCTTGACCCATTTGTTTCAACCTTTATCGAAACACCCATCGTCTTTGCGGTTTCTGATAGCTTTTCAGCAGCCATAAATGTATGTGCAATCCCTGTAGGACAAGCTGTTACCGCAAGTATTTTCCCTGCTATTTGCGGTTTTTCTTCTACTACTTCTTCTTTTGGTCCATCAACCGCTATTTCTTTTTCGTTTACAATCGTCAAAATTTCTTCTTTCGACGTTGCAGACAGTAGTTTTTCTCTAAAATTCTCATCCATTAAAAATGTCGCGAGTCTAGAGAGCGCTTCCAAATGGTCATTATTCGCACCATCACTAGCTGCGATCATAAAGAAAATATGCGCGGGTTGCCCATCAAGTGATTCAAAATCTAATCCTTCTAGTGAGCGACCAAATGCAATTGACGGCTTTTTCACGGCGGCTGATTTCGCATGTGGAATGGCTATCCCATCTCCAATGCCCGTCGTACTCTGCGCTTCACGTGCTAAGATATCCCTCGTAAATGATTCTTTGTCACTTAAGGTTCCGGCCTGATCTAGTTGTGTAACTAATTCCTGCAATATTTCCGGCTTAGATTTTGAATCAACATCTAATATGATTGTTTCTTCACGTAATAATTCCGTTATTTTCATCATTTTTCATTCCCTTCTGTTAAATTACGTATCTTAATTTGGTGAAGTAAATCTTCTACAGCATTTTTCTCACATAAGTCTGAAGAAAAAGCAGTCGCACTTCCACTAGCTACACCGTATCGAAATGCATCGTGCACATTTTCATTTTGCGTAAATGATGCGATAAATCCTGCCACAAGAGAATCTCCAGCACCTACTGTATTGACAACTTTACCTTTTGGTGCCTCGGCAACGAATCCTTCCTCTTTTGATACAAGTAGTGCACCTTCTCCGCCCATCGAAACAACAACATGCCTAATCCCTTTTCCAACTAATTTCTTTGCGTAGTGGAAAGCCTCTTCTTTAGAAGTGATTTGGGTATTAAACAGTTCACCCAGTTCGTCGATATTGGGCTTAATCAAAAACGGCTTTGTATTGATTAAATCTTTTAATGCGGCACCCGATGTATCCAAAACGAAATAGACATCATTATTCTCGCAAATGGCTGCAAGTTCTTTGAAAAAGGAAGTCGGAATTGTATTTGTTAAACTACCTGCTAAGACGAACCAGTCCCCTGATGACATCTGCTTCACTTTTTCACGTAATTCAGTTAGCTGATGCTCATTGATACGAGGACCAGGTCCATTTAATTCTGATTCTTGTGCGGCTTTTATTTTTACATTGATACGTGTAATCTCTTCAGTTTGGATGAAATCTGTCTGTATGCCTTCTCTTATTAGAAAGTCGGTCATGTATTGACCAGTAAACCCGCCGATATAACCAAGTGCAACGCTACTTCTTCCTAATCTTTTTAGAACACGTGAAACGTTAATCCCTTTGCCACCCGGATAATAATGGACTTCTTCTGTGCGATTTAAGTCGCCTAAATGAAATTCAGGTAAATACGTTGTATAGTCGAGACTCGGAGTGATTGTACATGTATAAATCATGGCGTAACCACCTTTACTATAGTCTGAAGTGCTAATTTTTCTAACTCATTCTTTTTAAGTTTACCTGTTACCAATACTGCATCTTCTAAATCAATTATCTTTGCAAAACTAACTTTTTCATGTTTCGAAGGATCTGCTAGCATATAGGTTTTTTCTGCAAGTTTACTGGCGAGTTGTTTCACAGCGGCTTCTTCAGGATCCGGTGTTGTGTAACCGAAGGATTCATGGAAACCATTTGTCCCTAGAAAACATTTATCAAAACGATAGTTTTCAAGCGATTGAATCGTTTGTGTACCAACAAGCGCACCAGTTTTGCTTTTGACATAACCACCCGTCAAATAGGTCGTAATGCCATGTTGGACTAATGCATCCACATGCATCAGTCCATTGGTTACGACGACAACTTCCTTACCAACTAAAAATGGAATTAATTGAAGTGTTGTTGTTCCTGCATCCAAATAGATACAATCTTCATTTTCGACCAATGATGATGCATATTTTGCAATTGCAATTTTCTCCTGAAGGTTTCTGGTGGATTTGTCAATCACGCTATGCTCATGACGTTTTCGTTCATTAATCGTCGCACCACCATGAATTCTTGTTAATTTTTGTTGGTTTTCTAATTCTGTTAAATCACGCCGAATAGTCGATTCTGACGCATTTGTAAGGTCAATAATATCTTGTATTTTAATTGTTTTCTTTTGTGCTAATAACTCAATAATCACTTCTTGACGTTCATTCGTTAACAAGTTGACATCACCCCGATCCCTTCTCTTAGATTCTATAATAATTCATTAACACTCCACAGTCAATCAATTTCATTCAAAACCAATCAATAAACTGAATAATAAAAGGATTGGCTTGTGAAGTGCCAATCCTGTTTTAACGTAACATGTATTATGAACGATAACCAAATCGTATTTTACCACCAGTTCGTAGTTGAGCCACTTTTGCTAAATCCTCTTTTGAAACGGTTCCAATTGTCGCATACCCACCGATTGTTTGGGCATCTGCCATTAAAATGATTGGTTGACCGTTTGTTGGAACTTGCACCGTGCCAAACTGAGTAGCTTCACTGACGATGTCACCACTCGTCATGAACCCAAGTTTTGGACCACTGAAGAAATAGCCCATACGATCACCCCCACGGAGGGTGTAGGTATTCGTCAAAAATATTTGAACGCTCGCTTCATCAAACAAGTTCACATGTGGACTTTTAAATAATTCGATCGAAATTTCTTGAAGGTAAGTCGGAACGAACTCAGTCCGCAAACCTCTATTGATGCGTTGCTTTTTTGTTGTATCCCCATATAAAATCATGCCATCTTTGATCGGGTCACCCATTCCACCTTTCTCATAACTCGATTTGCTTCCTAAGAATGATTTTACTGAAAATCCACCTTCAGGAATTAGATAGGTAATTGCACCAATGAGTGGCTGAGAAAATGTGAGTAATTGCCCTTTTGTAATCAAAAATGTTTTCCACAACGGTACTTTTTCGCCATCAAGTTGCGCACTTAAATCTGCACCTGTAATGACAATCCGATGATCTGTGAGTACTTCTAGTGTCAATCCGCCTAAGAATAGTTCCAGTGCAGTACCCTGTTCATCATTTCCGATAATTTTCTGCCCGAACATAAAAGCTTTAATATCCATTGGCCCCGAAACAGGGACCCCGAATTTACGATAACCCAATCTCCCACGATCTTGAATAGATGAAAAGACGCCAGATTTTACGACTTTAAATAACGGAATCATAGCGCGACACCCGGAGCTTTGACTTGGATGGATGCTGCTTTTAAAACTTGTCGGATCATTTCGGCATGGTTTGCAACGCCAATTCCATCGCCGTGAAAACAGATGGTGTCGGCTCGGATCGTAATGATGTCACCCGTTATCGTTTGAACTTTATGATGAATAATAATATCCAGTATTTGTTTCTCAATTTCTTCATATGTATCGATCACGGCATTTGGTAGAGTTCGTGAACTTAGTTGACCATTCGCGGTATATCGACGGTCCGCAAAAGCTTCTCCCGCTATTTTAAGACCGATTTTCTTACCCGCGGTAATTAGTTCACTACCGAAAAGCCCATACAAATAGGCAGACGGAACTGCATCATAAACTGCTTCAGCAACCGCTTCTGCTATCGCCCCGTCGATTGCTGCAATATTATACAAAGCGCCATGTGGCTTTACATGCGAAACCGGCACACCTTGTATGTCGCAAAATTGTTTGAGGGCACCAATTTGATAAACGATTATATTATAAATTTCCCGAGGTGACATTTGCATCGCCCTTCTCCCAAACCCTTGTATATCCGGGTAACCAGGATGCGCACCAATCGATACATTTTTCAATGCTGCCAATTCAACCGTTTCACGCATAACATTAAAATCCCCCGCATGAAAACCGCAAGCAATATTCGCAGACGTTATATAATCGAATAACTTTTCATCTTCTCCGATTGAGTAACCCCCAAAGCTTTCGCCAACATCTGCATTTAAGTCAATCCTCATACAGTCACTTCCTTCACATAATTCAAGTATATATTCGGGTTAGCTGTAATTTCTAATTGCAATTCAAAAAACTGTTGCGTTGAAATCTGCAAAAAAGTAAGTGTATCGCCGGCTTGCAGTAAAAATGGCTGTGGACGATTTGCATTAAACAACTCAAAAGGAGTTCGTCCGATTAGATTCCATCCTCCTGGTGATTCAATCGGATAAATTCCAGTTTGTGAACCACCAATGCCCACCGCCCCTTTTGGCACAACAAGCCGTGGTTCGCTTCGTCTAGGAACCTCTAATGCAGAAGACAACCCGCCCAAATAAGGAAAACCTGGTAAAAAACCAATCGCAAAAATCGTATAACTTGAACTTGTATGTAGCGAGATGACTTCTTCACGTGACAACTGAGTATGATTCATAACATCTAAAAAGTCCTCACCAAATGGCGATTCATAGCAAACTGGAATTTGAATATGCCGGCTCTTTAAATGTACTTTGCGATTTGGCCTGGACTGCCACTTTAGCTGAATTTCTTCTATTAAAGCGGCTGATTTAATTAAATCCCGTTGAAAATAGACGGTTACCGTTTCATAACTCGGGACGACCTCTTCTATTAAACCTTTCCATTCTTGTTCAATAAAATCACAAAACGCTTGTAAAGTAGTAAAACTCTCATTAAAACTTTTCATTTCAAAGTCAAAGCGAAGTGTCCGTTCATTAATTTGCATCATGCGTAACGCTCTATTTGTCATTGGCGCCCAACACTTCGATACACAATACGATCCCTTTTTTCAAATCATCATGTGACCAACTTGGTACGCTACCGTGTTGGATAGCTAGTTCGTGGGATGCTGGAATGTGGATGAAGCCACTCTTCATGTGTTGGCGATGATTCGCTGCATAATATAGCGCTTCGTACATCATATTGTTGCATAAATAAGTTCCGGCCGTATTCGAAATCGCTGCTGGCAAACCCGCCTCTTGTAAACGATTCACCATTTCTCGGATTGGAAGGGATGTGAAATAGCCATCTTCCCCGTCCTCATGTATCACTTCATCTGTTGGGGTATGGCCTTCATTATCTGCAGCACCGTCTTTCACATTGATCGCAATTCTTTCAGGCGTGATTTTCGAGCGACCCCCGGCTAGCCCGAGTGAAATGACTGCATCAGGTTGGATGTCATCTATATAAGCTAATAATTGATCACCTGACGATGTAAAATCTACTGGAAGCACTTCACTATGAATTTTGTAATTTCCTATCACTTCCCCATGTAATTCCTCGACAATTTTCATGGTTGGGTTCACAGTGAACTTTAAAAATGGTTCAAATCCCGTTAAGAGTAATGTTTTCATAACCATGCCACCTTTGTTTTTTGTTAGAAAAAAAGATATTCTCAAATTAAGGAGAATATCTTTAGGGTTTGTTAAGCAATATTATAAAATGTTTTCGCTTTTTCTAAAAACGGTAGGTCCTCATCTAGTAAATCTTCTTCGTGGTATATTGCTTCAACCGGACATGCCGCGACACATGCACCACAATCTATACAAACATCCGGGTCGATGAAGTACTGATCTTCGCCCTCTTCGATGCAGTCAACAGGACAAACCATTACACAGTCCGCTGCTTTTTCTGTAATACAAGCAGATGTTATCACATAGGCCATTCGATACGCCTCCTTCATATTTTTTCAGTTACACTATGCTTCTATTGTTAAGTTTAATATACTTTGAGGGAAATAAAAACTATAATGTTTGAAGATTTTCCAACAAAACATAATGTCATTGACATTTATGGGCGGATACGTTATACTTATTAAGTTGAGAAGTTGGGTAACAAATGAGATTTGATGTTCTGGCATTCTACGTAATGTTTTTGATATACTTATTCACACTGGCGCGACTATAGGGTCGCAAGGACGTAAAAGTAGGTAGGGTTTACGTTGCTTAGGTAGAAGACGCCTAGTGGAGCAAATTACCGCGGTAAAGAAAGTGCATACTTTCTATGGAAATTATTCTCTCAAACACTTGAGATGAAGAATCAATTCAAAAATTTAATGTTACCAATTATAAACAAAGGGATATTCTCATTTTGAGAATATCCCTTTTCCAACCTCTAAACTTAACAGTCTAGCCACAAAAGCACTTCCTCCACCTTATCTGTAGCAGCTTTTCTAGTCTTCATTATCTTAACTGAAGTAAGCCATTCGCTACGAGATAGATTAACTACAATAAATGGAGTCAATTCTATTTAATAATAAGGTCTAATTAGCAGATAAACTAATACGCCTGTAAAACTAACATATAGCCAAATCGGCATTGTCCAGCGTGATATTTTCTTGTGGCGTTCAAGTTCTCGATTCCAAGCACATGTGATACTTGTAAGTGCAAGTGGAATTATTGACATCGCGAAAATAATATGGGTAATCAAAACAAAATAATAAAATACCGCAATGAAACCTTCTCCACCAAAAGACGTGGATGAGGCAATGAAATGGAAAACAACATAAGTGATTAGAAATAGCAACGTCGCTACCACTGCCGCATAAATGAAACGTCGATGTACTTTTATATTTCCCTTGAGTATGGCGATAAGCGCACCAATTAAAAATAAAAATGAGCATACATTGAAGATCGCATTCATCATTGGTAATAATGTTACATCAAACGCATCGAATTCTTCAATCCCTGGCAAACTTAACAAAATAACAATTGCACTTATTAAGACAATCGTTAAAAGAATAATTGCTGGTTTATAGTTTCGTTTGGTAAAAACTACTTCAGAAGTTTTTGAGTTCATAAAATCAGACCCTCTATTATATTTTGTAATTCTTCCTACTAACTAATAGTCTAGCATAAGAATATTCATTTTCTCAGAATGAATGTTTGATACTAGGATAATAGCAATAGATTTTGGCGAATTCGTGAAGAGAATAATTAAAAGACTCATACTAAATAAAAAGGCAACACTCAAAGTTGAACTGCTCTTGAGTGTCGCCTTTTAAATTTATAATTTTGCTTCACAAGTTACAAGGAAGCAGAACTTTTCCTCCACACTCTATGACACCTTGATTTCTACTTCCACTCAAAAGGCGTTTCCTGGTAGACATAATAATTCAACCAGTTAGAAAAGAGTAGATGTGTATGAGAGCGCGACGTATTCAATGGTTCCTTCGATGGGTCATCATTTGGAAAATAATTTTGCGGAACCTTGATTTCGATACCCTTCGCTACATCTCACTCATATTCCTCAACTATAAACAAAGGGATATTCTCGAAATGAGAATATCCCTTTTCCAATTTATCATGAAACAAAGATACGTTTACAAGATCGTATAATAGCCAGATTATTGAGGGGGACGAAAGACAATGACATTGAACACATTAATCTCCCGATAGTTCAATCTAACAATCTTTTTACTACCTTATCCAACTTGATTTCAAGTGTTTCTTCTAGCTCGTCATAAAATCTTTCGTCTAATGACTCTAAGAAGCCATCGTACTGTCCATCTTCCCAAGAATCAATCACTTCATTCCGTTCTTCAATATCCTTCGGTGGATTTCCATTTGGAAATAACTCATTCACTTCTTGCAACAAATTAACAATATCAATTGCATCTATTCTTTTTAAATCTTCTAATGCATCATCAAGGTCATCAGCCCCGCTATTATAATAATAACTTATTATGCCTCCATTATTTATTGCATCAATTACCCCTCTTACGTTAAGCCATATTCGTTCATCCGAATTAAAACTTAAGTAACCCTTTTTATCATACTTTTCAAATAGTTGATTCCAACGCTGTTCCCAATCTTCATATTCTAATTTACCCATTTTACATCTCCATCTACTCAAAATGAAAATAATGCTATTCTAATTAATTCTTTACTTTTTTCGTTTCTTTACGCTATCTGACACTTCGATTTCTATTTCCATTCAAAAGGCGTTTCCTGGTAGACATAATAATTCAACCAGTTCGAAAAGAGAAGATGCGTATGCGAACGCCACGTATTCAATGGCGGCTTCGATGGATCATCGTTCGGAAAATAATTTTCTGGAACTTTAATATCGATGCCTTTTGCCAGATCCCGCGTATATTCCTCAGCTAATGTATCTGCATCGTATTCCAAATGCCCCGTTAGCATAATGTGATTGCTGTCATTCGACAAAATGATGAAAGCCCCAGCATCATCAGACTTTGCCAATAAAGTCAGCTGTGGATGCTTGCTGATTTCGTCGGAAGAAACTGTTGTATACCGCGAATGCGGTGCATTAAATTCATCATTAAAGCCTTGTACTAGTTTTACTGTAGGGTCCGACAAACGATGGCTGAACACGCCTGAACATTTCTCCGACAACTCATATTTATCTATCCCATAATGATGATAAAGTGCGGCTTGTGCACCCCAACAAATATGTAAAACCGACGTCACATTGTTTTTCGACCAATCCATGATTTCTTTCAATTCATCCCAATAGTTTACATCTTCAAATTGTAAGTGTTCAATTGGTGCCCCTGTAATAATTAGCCCATCAAATCGACGGTTTTTAATGTCTTCAAATGTTTCATAGAAATTATCTAAATGCGATTTACTAACATTCTTTGAGTGATGGCTTGCCGCATATAAAAAGGTCACATTTACTTGCAGTGGCGTATTGCCCAATAAACGCAGTAATTGTAACTCTGTACGCTCTTTCTCAGGCATTAAATTCAACACTGCAATATTAAGTGGGCGAATATCCTGCATCCTAGCACGATCCTCGTCCATTATAAAAATCTTTTCTTGTTTTAATAATTCTCTTGCTGGCAGCCCGTCAGGTATATTTATTGGCAAAAAAACTCTCTCCTTTTACCTTTTCATTATATGTATTTATCATTCCTCCATAGTATACATTATTTTCGCTCTATTCCAGTAAAGAAGATGCTTATAATAATTATTACTAGAGACATTGTTCAAATACTCGGTACTTCCTTGTAACTCACTGCTATAATTCTCCGAACACTCAGCCTTGAATATCCCGTTTACTATATCCTATAAAACCAGCCACAGCCGCAGCAATTGCAATAACCACTAAAATCGATACCTTCATATAATCCATGTCTTCTACAGGTATGTTGGGAATATGACCAAATGGCGTTAATTTGGCCAGCCACTCTGGAAACTGTAGAAGCCCCCCTAAATAGACGACGAAGAACGAATACAGTAAACAGAGCCACATCGCCCCAGTAAATTTCGGTGCTATGCCTATAAACACTGCCGCTAAACTCGTCATCACCCACATGGCTGGAAGATAAACGATTGCTGCACCATAAAGCGTACTAAAAACAAGCCCCTCCTCAGTCACCGCATTTCCCGCAGTCCATAATCCAATGGCAGCCAGTGATTGCATCAAAAAACTGGTCATAATCGACAAGGCAAACGCACTTCCCATTAAACGTGTTCGAGACACTACACGGCTGAGTAAATGTTCTGTTCGATTCTTTTTCTCTTCCCCAACCAGTTTATTCATCACCATCAAGGCAGGTATTGTACTAATCATTGCCATAATCGACATAATCATCGTTATAAATTGATCCGTCAAGGAAAAACCGTCAACCGGTGATAACAAATCCTTCAACATTTCATTATCCATAAAAAAGGATTCCAGTTCACCGAATATAGAACCATAAGACGCACCGAGGACAAACATCCCAATCCCCCATGCGATTAAACTTGTACGCTGCAACCTGATGAATAAACCGAGTGGGCTTTGTAAAAATATAGATGCATGCCTTCTTCCCGGTTTTGCTGGTAAAAATCCGGACCCTAAATCTCGGATTGCACTTAAGTAGAACGCAAGAATCATTAATAGCAATGCGATTCCAATCGTTAACGCAATTGGCCACCAATAGTTATTCACATAGACTTCCGCACTCAACACCCAACCTAACGGCGAAAACCAAGAAATCGTCCCACTTCCAACATCACCAACCGCACGAATCAGGTAAGAAACACCCAACACAGTAAAAGCGAGTCCAATCGTTCCTCGTGCATTCTCAGATAGCTGTGCAAAAATTGCGGTTACCGCAGTGAAAAATATCCCCGTAGCACCTACAGCTGCCCCGTATAATAACGAGCCTTTTAAATTCATACTTTCAATGCCCATCCCATACAAGCCAAAACCAATGAGAATTGCAAACAGGATATTCAAACCACTCACCACGCCAACAGTCGCCGCCAAGTTTGATAACCGCCCTGTCGGCAAAGATCGGATTAACTCAACCCTGCCCTCTTCTTCATCTGCCCGGGTATGTCTCGCTACCAATAAAATACTCATCAATCCAAAAGCAATCGCTGTAAAAAGCAACATTTCATGGGCGAATAAAGCACCGATTGTATAGTTATCAATGCCATAAGCTGGACCAACCATTGCGGTCATCGCTGGATTCAACATCGTTTGGGCAATGATTTGCCGCTCCTCTTCATTTGCATACAATTCCGAAAAAGTTTGAGCAACTAGAAAAGTAAAAGCCGCTAACATAAATAACCAAATTGAAATACGGAGCCGGTCTCTTCGTAAAATGAATTTTGAAAGCATCCAAGTATTTGTATAGCGCTGATTTGCCATTAGATTACACCTCCAACTCCTGAATCTGAAGTTGTAGAAAGGCCTTCATAATGCCTCATGAATAAATCTTCTAATGTCGGTGGTGCACTTTCTATAGAAATGATTCCATATTGGCTGAGAACTTTCATCACTTCATCCAATTCTTCACCGTCAACATGAAGGACATATGATTGCTCCTTGACTTCGATATCATGGACACCTTTCATATTATGAATGTCGGTCATTGGCAATTTCGTTTCTACGTTCAAATTGGTTCTTGTTAAATGGCGTAAATCTGTTAATGTGCCAGTTTCTATAATTTTTCCTTCGCGAATAATGGCAACTTTATCGCAAAGTCTTTCAACCTCAGACAAAATATGACTGGATAACAATACACTTCTCCCTTCATTTTTCGCCTCCAAGATACATTCCTGGAATACACGTTCCATTAATGGGTCAAGCCCAGAAGTTGGTTCATCCAAAATATATAAATCCGCATCCGAAGCTAATGCTGCGATTAACGCAACCTTTTGACGGTTTCCTTTCGAATACGTCCGGCATTTTTTCGTAGGATCTAGATCAAATCGCTCGATTAGCTCATCTCGTTTACTTTGATTCGATTTCCCTCGCAACTTCATAAATAGATCGATAACTTCTCCGCCTGTTAAATTTGGCCAAAGGTTTACATCCCCAGGCACGTATGCAATACGTTTATGAATCTCGACTGCATGTGTCCACACATCTTTCCCAAATATTTTAGCACTTCCTTTTGTCGCTTTTAAAATTCCGAGTAAAACACGAATTGTCGTCGACTTACCAGCACCATTTGGACCAATGAAGCCGTAAATTTCGCCTTTTTCGACTTTCAGATTAACATCGTCCAACGCAGTAAAACTTCCAAACTTCTTTGTAAGATTGGTAATTTCCAAAATCGACATTATCTCATCCTCCCCATTCACCTAAGCATTATGATAAAAAACGGTTTTTAGTACAGCTACGTATTCGTAATATTCTTCAAAGTATATTTCATAATCAATTTCCGAAATCACTTGATCGCGTAATCGGAATTTCAAGCTCTCCTCAAAACCATGAAGGGACCACTGAACTAATTCGAATGCTTTTTTAGGATCAATATCCTTCCTAAATCGGGCAAATTCAATATTTTCATAAAGCACATCACCCCATTTTTCTTGTAAAGTTTGAAATCTATTTTTCAACTTATCATCAAGTTGGTCTGGATTTTTCACAAAAAGTGTTGAGATAAAATTAATCACTTCTGGATGAACCATGAAAAAATCCCACTTCACTTTTGAAACGGTTAGTAACCTTTCAAATAGATCCGGATTAGCATAATCGATACGTTCAAGATATTCTTTTTCTAAGATATCGATGCAATAATCGACTAAATAGGTATATAGATTTTTTTTACTCGTAAAATAATAGAACAACATGCCTTTCCCAATCCCCGCATCTTCTACAATTTTGTTTGTAGAAGCTTGTGCGTAACCTTTATCAGCAAACTCTTTAAGCGCTGCATTTAAAATGTTCTTCTGTTTTTCAATTTCCACTTTATCAAATTTAATTGTCACTTTCATACCTCCGTAGACCAATCTGGTCGATTAAATAATACCATTTATCGACCAACGCGGTCAATGACCTTTTAGATGATTATAAATATACAAAAAAGAACGCCAGATGACTGACATTCTTCTTAGTCCACCTTTTCTTCTTTTTTCTTCAACTTATATTTAATTGGCGGTATTGTAGAGTTTAATACTAAATCCTGAATATAAGATGAGGTGGAGTTGTAGCCCTCTTCTATCTTATCGGCAAGAAAATGTGTACGTTCATAAAGAATGGAACGAAAATTATCAACTTTCCTCGATAACTTCTCCATTAATGCTTCTTGATTTTCCAACCGATTCACAAAATCTTCTTGAAAACTTTCTTGGTTTGACAGTTGTTTGACTATATCTTGCTGAAATTCAATTTGTTGTTCGACCTTTGAAGCCAATTCTAGATTCTTTTTACCCTGCACTTCTACTCTTGTTGTTAAATCACGACCAAAATCGATATGCTCAATTTGTCCTTCAGCTAAATCCCTTACATCATTTCTAATTCGTTTCACCTGGTTAGATTGCAATTGGTTTTGTTTTTGAAGTGTCTTTTCTAATGATTGTATTGTATTTTTTAACTCTGCATTCGCCTGATCTTGTTTTGTGATTAACTCAGCCAAATAATCTTGTTTATATATTGTTTGGTTTGGTTCCGTCAGTTGAGCTTGATTTTTATAAATAGCTGGATGATTTTCACGATTAATGAATAACCCCATTACTTTCAACCTCCTACCTGCATGTATTCTTATCTTATGCAGGAATATGAAAAAGGATAAACGATTTTTAAGTAGGAAACATTAACCATTGATTGCTGATAACATGTCGTGTATACTAAGTAAACAAGCTGCATTGTTCGTATGACTATTAAGTTTTAACCTTTATACTGTAACAGGGAGTTTTACATCGAAATTGAAATGGCATGCCACGTTCATTATTAACGAGGACAGACAGGAAAATTTCTGCGAACACCCACTTTGAGGAGTGGTGGTTTAAAACTTTCTAATAAATACGGCAGAGGCGGCTTACTTACATAATAATATAAAAGCAAACACTATCCACTTAAGGATAGTGTTTTTTTGCAGGGGTGCAAAAAATTATTCTTCTTGTTTTTCTATTGTATTTTTTGTGCTTGAATATAAGCCACTAGCTGAGAGTCCTAGCATTGCACCAACTAGTATCCCTTGCTTATAGTCAAAATCCGTTACATAGACAACCCCTATTGCGATACCAATCACAAGCGCAATAAACGGTAAGATTTTTTTACTAACGCCTGCCCGCTTAAACAATTCGACCAATCCCATGATTAATGGGATTAACACAACATCATAGATTTCAAACATATCATCACCTCTTTTCTCTCTGTATTTTATGCACGACTTGTCCTTTCGGTAACGGCGTCATTTTTTCAACGATTTTAATGGCAAAATCCTATTTCAAACGATACTATTAATGAGTAAGGAAGGTGAATCGTCCTATGAAACGGTTAGTCGTTACAGGCTATAAACAACATGAACTTGGTATATTTGATGACAAGCATCCCGGCATTAATTACATAAAAAAGGCGATTAGAAGCCGATTTCTTGAATTATTAGACGAGGGACTTGAATGGGTGATTGTCAGCGGACAACTCGGTGTTGAAGCCTGGGCAGTAGATGTTGTTATCGAGTTAAAAGAAATCTATCCAGAACTTAAATATGCTGTTATCACGCCTTTTCTTGAACAAGAGAAAAATTGGAACGATACAAATAAGATGAAATACAGCGATATTATTGCTAATGCCGATTATCATGTCAGTCTGACTTCAGTTCCCTATGAGGCCCCTTGGCAATTCGTCGAGAAAAACAAGTTCCTTCTACGAAATTCCGACGGCATACTCATTCTGTATGATTCAGAAAACGAAGGATCTCCGAAGTTTATAAAAGAAGCTGCTGATCGCTTCGCTGAATCTTCCGGCTACCGAGTATTGACCATTACACCAGACGATTTAAATGCAATTGCTGAAGCCGAACAGATGGAAAATTGGTATTGAAAAACAAAAACTGCTATCCGAAAATTTCTGGATAGCAGTTTTTGTTTTTCAATTAATATCACATTTCCAAAAGTGTTGGTTGGCAATTTCCTGAATGGAGTCCTCTTAAAATTGGTTAGTATCTACTTAAGCTCTTCTACTATATGCATCCCTCATTAAAAAACTTCTCAGAGTTAATGATTCCTCGACAACCAGCACGGTATTTCATGTTTTAACTATTATTACAATTATTACATTTACTAGCCTCAAACACTAAAATGTATAGATTCTAGTAGCCATGGTTACTACTATTCGTAGAGAAGTAAGCCCCTCTTACATCGCCAAGAGGTTTTTGGGAAATGAAAATGTGATACATGTGAACTATTAACTAGTAAGCATGACACAATTTTGAATAATGAGGAGGAAGTTTCGTATGAAAAAATATATGATTGTGTTTGCGCTAACTTTTACATTGGCACTCAGTACTGTCAGCGAAGTGGCCGCAGTAGCACCACCTTTTGCGGGGCCTGAAATGGATTTTCCAACTGAATTGGTGACTGAATCACCAGCTACTACAACTCATCTTGTAAAACCTGGAGATACCTTATGGGCGATTGCGCAGGAATATAATGTGAGTGTAGAAGACATTAACAAGTGGAATGGGTTATCAAGCAGTCTCATCCATCCAGATCAAGAGTTAAAGATTAAGGATGATGTGAAAAAGTATATTGTTAAAAAAGGAGATACACTCTCGAAGATTGCTAAAGACCATAACATCTCATTGAATGATTTAATGGCTTGGAATCAGATAACCAGTTATTTAATCCACCCAGATGACCAATTGCAAGTCAGTGGCTTGAAAAATGCAATCACGGTGGCGAATGTGGAATTGCATCCGACCAGCATGAAATCGTCACAAGCGCCGGTAGCTAAAAAAACCGAAGCGCCAAAAACGACAGTAGCAAAGGCGCCTGCACCTAGTACATCTACAGGAAAAGAAATGACCATGACAGCGACAGCTTATACTGCTTACTGTGAAGGATGCTCAGGTATTACCTACACCGGAATCGATTTAAGATCCAACCCAAACCAAAAAGTCATCGCAGTCGATCCAAAAGTCATTCCACTCGGCTCCCGTGTATGGGTTGAAGGTTACGGCGAAGCCATCGCAGGCGATATTGGCGGCGCGATCAAAGGAAACATTATCGACGTTTTCCTACAACACCGAGCAGACGCACTCAACTGGGGACGACGAACAGTTAAGATCAAGATTTTAGATTGAACTATGAACTATATAAAGCAACTATCCACTTTAGAGATAGTTGCTTTTTTATGATTTTCGCTCGGAAAGCAGATGGCGAATACCTCAATCTCTTACCTCATATCTCAATAATAATCGGCAAAATCATTGGCCTTCTCTTCGTTTTGGCATATAGAAATGTGTCGACATCTTTTTTGATACTTTGTCTGATAATATTTTGTCGGTTGCCATTCGCACTATCTAGGTTAGTAACGGTTTTAATGACTACTTCATTAACCTCGCTCATCAGTTCTTCAGCATCTCGACTGTAAACAAAACCACGGGAAATTGTATCTGGATCAGCGATAAGACCCCCATCTGATTTACTTACCTTTATAACGATAACGAGCATTCCCTCTTCAGATAAAAGTTTTCGGTCGCGCAATACGATATTTCCAACATCCCCAATGCCCAGGCCATCGACAAAAATATGCCCCGCTTGAATACTTCTTGTATGACTGGCTACTTTATCTTTAATATCAATAACATCGCCGTTATTAATCACGAAAATATTCTCGCCCTCCACACCAACGGATTCGGCTAGACGTTTATGATGGTGAAGCATTCTGTACTCCCCGTGAATCGGAATGAAATATTTAGGTTTCATTAACGTTAACATCAATTTTAGTTCTTCCTGACTGGCGTGTCCTGATACATGCATGCCCGTTGCACTTCCCGCTCCGTAAATTACATTTGCACCGAGAAGATACAAATTATCAATGATACGCGAAACGCTTTTTTCATTTCCTGGAATTGGCGAGGAAGCAAAAATAACGGTGTCATCATGCAATACCTCGACTTGGCGAAAATTCGCACTCGATAACCGTGACAATGCCGCCATAGGTTCACCTTGACTCCCCGTACAAAGAATTGCGACTCGTTCAGGATCCATTCGACTGATCTCATGTTTTTCAATTAGCATTCCTTCAGGGATTGTTAAATAACCTAATTCTGAAGCTACCGACACCACATTAACCATACTGCGGCCGAGCAGCGCTAACTTACGGTTCGTCTTTTCCGCCGCATCGAAGACTTGCTGCACGCGGTTCACGTTGGAGGCAAACGTCGAAATGAAAACTTTCCGACGCGCTTTTCGAAATGCATCTTCGATATGTTCGCCAATCTGACGCTCGGAAGGATTAAACCCGGGACGCTCGGCATTCGTACTTTCAGACAACAGCAGTAAAACGCCTTTACCCCCGATTTCAGCCATCTTATGAATGTCTGCAAAATCATTATTTACAGGCGTAAAATCAAACTTGAAATCACCCGTATGTACAATTGTCCCTTGAGGTGTTTGAAGCACGATACCGAAACAATCTGGGATACTGTGATGCGTTTTGAAAAATTCCACTTGAACCTTTCCAAAATCTAGAATCGAATCACCATTGATCATTTGCAACTCCGTTTTTCGTAATAGGCCATGTTCTTTTAATCTAAGTTCAATTAAACCCAACGTCAAACGAGATGCATAAATAGGCATATTGATTTGTTTTAATAGGTACGGTATCCCGCCTATATGATCTTCATGTCCATGCGTGACAATTAACGCCCGTATTTTATCTTTGTTTTCTTTTAAATATGAAATATCCTGGATAATCAAATCAATGCCCATTAATGTTTCATCTGGAAACTTAGAGCCACAATCGACCACAATAATATCGTCTTCATATTGCAAAACATACATATTTTTACCGATTTCATTAATGCCCCCTAATGCGAAAATGGACATCGTGTTTTCAAGTGTCTTCAAATTTAAGATCCTCCTAGCCTAAATGAATACTTAAAGTATGCCCAGGTAAGATTTTATTATGAGAAACTGTTTCAATTAAACGATTAAGCACAAAAACCTCATTCTAATAGTGGTATACTTTTAGTATTAATCTCAAGTAGAAAGAAGGGTTTTTATTGAAGAAAATTAGATTGGGTACCAGCGAGTTAAATGTCTCAACGATTTCTCTTGGCTGTATGCGCATGGGGAAATTATCAAAGAACGAAGCGGCTAATGTGGTACATAATGCATTGGATGTGGGCGTCGACTTTTTTGACCATGCTGATATTTATGCTGGTGGTCAATCGGAAGAAATTTTTGCAGAATCCATTGACATGAATCCGACCATCCGAGAAAAAATGTTCATCCAAACAAAAGCAGGAATTCGTAAAGGATTTTTCGACTTTTCCAAAGATCATATTTTAACAAGTGTCGACGAGAGCCTTAAACGACTGAAAACTGATTATATCGATGTCTTCCTTCTTCACCGTCCAGATGCTCTTGTTGAACCCGAAGAAGTTGCAGAAGCATTTTCGGAATTAGAGAAAAGCGGAAAAGTACGTCATTTTGGCGTCAGTAATCATACCCCGTTGCAAATTGAACTACTGAAAAAATATGTTGAACAGGATTTAATAGTCAACCAACTTCAGTTCAGTATCATGCATACAAATATGATTGATGCTGGCCTCCAGATGAATACAAAATTTGAAAACGCGGTAGATCGAGACGGTAGTATACTGGATTATAGTCGCTTAAACGATATGACCATTCAAGCTTGGTCACCTTTCCAACATGGTTATTTTAAAGGCGTTTTCATAGACGATGAACAATTCCCTGAGTTGAATGCAAAACTTCAAGAAGTCAGCGAGAAATATAACGTGACTAAATCTGCAATCGCCATCTCTTGGATTTTACGTCATCCCGCAAAAATCCAACCGGTTGTCGGGACAATGAATCCTGAACGACTAGCAAGCATCGCAAAAGCGTCTGAAATTGTTTTAACGCGAGAAGAATGGTATGAAATTTACAAAGCTGCTGGAAATGAATTACCATAATTTGTGCAAGAACTCGCCCAGGTTGTTAACCGGTTGAGTTCTTTTTATTTGTGCGATGATATGTGGAAATTTGTGTCACACGCACATCTCTTGTATTCAACTCATGATAGATGCCTCTACTGTCGATGAATGTGATGTACTGATCCCGTTCACTTTGAATAAGTTTTTCTGCTTTTTCTAGAGACTCCGTATGGATAAACCTTCTTATATAATGGACTGCATCAAAAAAATAAGTCACTTTAAACTCTTGCATCTAATTGTAACGCCCCCAAAATAAGTTTAGTTCGATTCCGATGTAGTATAGCCAAAAACGCAAACATCCACCAACCTAAAAAAGGTTTGGTGGATGTGTTAGAATTTGTTATTCGTTAGGTTCGTCACTGCCCCGGTAGCGTTTATAAGGCAAGAGATTCCAACTTCGGTATTCGACATCTTCCGAGCGAAGAACTTTTGGCATGTCGGCAAGGATCTTTTTCGCCACTTCAAGTTCGCGTTCAGATTCTTCTTTATCCTGGTACATGAATTCATCGGAAGCAACAGCTGGTGCTTGCTCAATTTTTTCTTCCAAGTCTTGAATAACCATTTGCTGTTGAGACCTGACAGCATCCCGAGCATCTGCCACCCACTCCGGCTGAAGATTCCGGTTTGTATCGCCTAACTGACTAAACTCATCAAAAACCTCACGGTAAATGCGATCTGCATTGGAACGCACATCTAGGTTAACTTCTTCTAAATCAAGGTTTGTCAATTCCTCCACAGTTAATGGAGTCAGACGCTTTCGTCCACCAAGTCTTGTTCGGTCTAAATAGAATGGGAACATACTTTTGATCGTTTTTCCGACTGGTGAAATAGCCACTTCATTCTCGTCGAGTCCTTTTGGCTGAACACCTTGAATTGCGATACGAGCTGATTCAGGACGAACAATTTCTTTCGGCGGCATAATTCCATGACGCAGCATTTCCCGAATTCCTGTACCAGAAATATTAATACGGTATTGTTCATCATGCGGGCATGACTGGCCTGTTGCAGGACTATCGCATCGTGTACAATAGAAAACTTCATGGAAGAGTCGAACATCTATACCCAACTCCGCAGGATCAAATTCGTCAAAAATACTATGACTCGCATACTTATCATAATATTCACCGATTCCGGCATGGTCCCGACCAATTAAGGCATGTGTGCAACCATAGTTTTTCATGATCAATGCATGTAAAACGGTCTCACGTGGTCCTGCAAAAATATAAGTAACTCGAAGTGGCGCCAGAATCGAGCGTCCTTTTGGATAATACGTATCTAACACACTACGATACGACAACATCCGGAACTCATGACGCGTATACTCACGTTTCGCCATCTCAACCAACGGCTGTAGCAATAGTCCATCGATTTCCTCAAGCGCATTTTTGTGAATATATTCATGGCCCCTATGTAACGGATTCGCGCCTGTAATAAAACCAGCAGCCGAACGAAATTTCTTTTCTTCGTAAAACTCATGCCATGTGTCTTTCGGTTCCAACCGAAGTTTTTCGAATGGGCCCCAGTCCACACGACGTAATAACTTAATCGGTCCACCTAATGCTGTATCGCCCATACGTCTATAAATCGCGTCAACGCCAGGGTGATTACGGTCTGTCGTCCCAAAAAGATTAGATGCACGGTATTCTTTATCATAATCAAAAATATCTTCTAGCGTCATGATTGCAACTGGCTCGTTGTTTTCATCAGTAAGTGCTATTTCATTACCAACAGAAAGCGTTTTCACAACTTCTTTGTTTCGATTTCCGGTCGGGGCAAAGCTTAAAGGTACCGGCCATATCAAGCCATTTGCCAATCTACCTTCTGTAAGTACAGATTTATAATCTACTTCATTCATAAAACCTTCGTTTGGCGATAAAACACCTGTCGCAATCATTTCGATTGTAATGACAGCTTCTAGATCAACCATAATTGTTGGCAAGACTTTTGCCCGGATGGCCGCTTCTTCTAACTCACTACCCGTCAAAACCTTATCAATCAATTCCCCACCATGTGGTTGTTGAGGGTAGTCCGCAAACCTATTTTTTATTGTTGCTGTCGTGTTTTCACTCATTCTCTCCATTCCTCCCCATTCATATTGCCTCAAATCTAGAACTTTACCATCGGCAATTTATACATTTAAAGACTAGCCATAAATTTTTCCAACTGACATCGAATCATTCATTCCCCTATTAATTAGCAAACGATGCATGGAAACTTATAAGCTTATTCTGAATCTTACCATATATTTGTATATAGAAAAAGAGAAATCTCTCTTTCTAGTTTAATTATTCATTTTATTGTATGTAACTATGCCTTGATAAATATGTCCTATGACCGAAATATATTTGGACGAATACATGATTTAACGTTCATTTTTTTTGTTCCTCTAACAAATGACTGGATTATACATGAAAAAGCCCCCATTCGTAGAGGGCTTCCATTCATATTATACGCCAAATCCGTCGATTCAGCGTTAACTCATCAACAATCGAAAAATACGCTATAAAGTCATCGTAAATTTCTCTAAGCCTTGCCTCGTCATGATGATTGTTTAGCTCACCACTGAATTGATCTTTTTTCGTTCTTCTAAAAATAAACATCTTATCATTCACAAACGCAAATTCTACTGTCCCATCAGTAGTATCACTATAGTCCATCAGCTTACGTACAAAGTTTGTGGAAAGAATATAGCGGGCTTCTATATCATCCGTTGTCATGACAAGAAATTCCTTATTGAAGACGGGATCAGTAAGTTCAATTTTGAAAGCACCGATGCTTTTAGCCTGTGCATGTGTGTTTCCAAAACGACTTCGTCTGTAAATGTACGTGCTCCCCTCAAAAGACTTGTTAAAATCCGCAATAAATACAACACCTTCAAACACAATTGTGAGCTCATCATCTTCCCTTGTCCCCGAATCCATTAGACAGATTTCTGAAAACTTGAATGACGTATTGCCCAATTGTCCTTCGATATAATCTTCACCACTTAATATATAATCGTGTGCAAAATAATTACTCTGATAGATTTCATGCTTGGTAATATGTTCATTAGGACGATAGGCATAATAAGTAAACTCGCCATCATCTTCCGGTGAATGATAATTTTGAAAGAGTGCATCAATTAGTTTTGTAATAAGTAAATCATCGTACAATTTTTTGAATTTATATTTCATATGATTGAAAATAAATCTCATCAGAAATAGTGATAAAAACGAAAAAATAGCGACTACGAATATATTTTTTGATAATACATAAATTCCTATAATGATTATAGCTACAACTAATATAGAAATCAGTTGTTTATTTTTAGTCTTTTTTCTTTGTTCATTAACCTCAGAGAATGAAGGTTCCAATATCGGTAAGATCGATTCAAATGATGGAAACATTTATACGCCCCCTAACCTTTCTCTTATATTAATATCTACTTTTTGCGCCTCTGAAACTTCTAACATATCCACTTCTTGAAGTTTCATATAGGAACCAATCATTCGTGTTGGAAACTGTTTTAGCTTTGTGTTTAATTGGTAAACGTTTGCATTATAGGATCGACGACTGGCGGATAATTTTTCTTCTACATCGGTAATCGCCACTGTTAAACTGCGATAGACTGTGTCGGCTTTCAATTCGGGATAATTTTCAACTTGTAATCTTAGACTTTTTTCAAGATTTTCAATCTGGCTGGATGCGGCTAGTTTTTCATTGGCCGACATCTGGGTGTAATTCGTACGAATTTTAGCCAACTTTACCTGCGTTTCTTGTTCATAATCTGTGTAAGACACCACAGTGTCCGCAAGTTTCGATAATTGATCAAATCGCTGCAATAAATACGTGTCAATCGCACGAGCTGCTTCTTCTATTCGATTGCCCAATGAAATAAATGCGTTGTACTGCACGACAGCGTAAATAATCACAGCCCCCACCAGGCAAAATAATATGATCATCACGGTAAGAAACAACCCAAGAATCATTCCCACTAACCTCTCCCTTTCGAAATAACCCATCTCTATAACAAGTGTAATGAATGAAGGTTAAAAGAAGGTTAAGAAGTTATGATTGAATGATTAATCATAAAAAAAAGGCAGTCACACGAGTCGCTGTAACTGACTGCTGTGACTGCCTATTTGTATTACTTTTAGTCCTCATACTCTTTTTCGAAATCAATCGTGCTTCTTACGGTATCGATAGGTCTTACTAACTTCTCAATTTGCTCACGTTTCGGTTCTAAAAATGGTGGTAAAGAGAGGATTTCTCCGACAGTTTCGTATGACTCATCGCCCATAAATCCAGGACCATCTGTCGCAAATTCAAATAAGATTTGCGGTGCAACACGTGAATAAAGCGATCCAAAAAAGAAACGGTCTACGAAGCCAGACGTTTGGAATCCAAAGCTTTCAAGTCTTTTTGTCCATTCATCTAGCACAGCACGATCCTCTACACGAAATGCTGCATGGTGAACAGTGCCGTAACCTTGTCGAGCGTTTGGCAAAACTGCATTATGCTCTACAATTATTTGAGCACCATTTCCACCCTTGCCCCCTTCAAATAAATGATAAGATCCTTCTTTTGCAATTTCATTAAAGAGCATCACTTTTTCAAGTACTTCTTTAAAATATTCAAATTCAGCGATGCGGACAAAAATTGGTCCTAGACCCGTAATCGCAAATTCGAGTGGAATCGGTCCTTTCTGCCAAGGCGTTCCTGATTCTACACCTTCGTTAAGCTCATCTGAAATTAGTTGATACTGTTGGTCATCAAAATCAACAAATGATAAGGTCTTTTTGCCAAACTGTTCACTAATACCTGTATGCTTTACTTCCAAACGATCAAAACGTTTTACCCAATATTCAAGCGCAGCATCTGTCGGGACACGGAATGATGTTTTTGAAATTTCATTGGTTCCATGGACACCTTTTGGGATTTTTGGGAAATCGAAGAACGTCATATCTGTCCCAGCACTTCCCTTGTCGTCAGCAAAGAATAAGTGATAAGTTTGAATATCATCTTGGTTAACCGTTTTCTTCACTAAACGCATGCCCAGGACATAGGTGAAAAACTCATAGTTTTTTTCCGCGCTACTTGTAATTGCTGTGACATGGTGAATTCCTTTTAAATGGTTCATTTTATATTCCTCCTCGGATATTTGTATAATTTTATAAACTTTTTGCTCGATAGCCGATACGTTTTAATAATTCCATCGTTTCAACAATCTCATCATCTTCTAACTGATCAAAAATGCTTTTCATTATTTCTGCATGCTTTGGAAAAATGCAATCCATTAGTTCTATTCCTTTTTCTGTGAGCCCAGCATAAGTGACACGTCGGTCTTCAGCGCAGGCTTTACGAATGACATACTCTTTAGTAACGAGCTTGTCCACTACGTATGTGATGCTGCCGCTTGAAATTAAAACCTTTGTTCCAATCATTTGTGTTGGCTGATCGCCTTTATGATACAACAACTCCAAAACTGAGAATTCCGTTGTATTAAGTCCATGGGTTGCTACATCTTTACGAATGACTTCTTGAATTGCTTGAGCGGCGCGAAGTATGACAGTAACAGCTTTTAAATCATTAGCTAGTTCCATTCCTCTCACTCCTATTTTAGTTGGAATTCAAGTATCTTTAATTCAAGATAAATATAACATAATTTGATTTGCTCTGTCAACTAGCCTGTTCTTAACTACGACCAAGCTAAATCAATCATAGAATGGTAAATCAATTTAAAAGAATCCCACTAAAAAAGTATTAGAGGGATTCTACTCATTATTCTTCTAAATCATCTGGGAAAATTGTGCTATCGAAAACTTCACCTGTTGATTGATTTTCATAGTCGATTGTTACTTGAATCTTATCTGTGGCTGTACCATCAAAAGCTTGATAATACATACCAGACATAGCTAAGCCAAATGCTGCGAAACCATCGAAACTATTCTCAAACACTTCTTGATCAACAACGAGGGTGAAATTAGAAAACGATTTATTGTGCTTTACATCTTGAATGGATTGGAATTCTTCATCTGTTTTCAATTCATCAATATACCCATTCAAATTATCAGCCATATCCGCCATCATTTCTTTATGCTTAGATTTCGGCATCTTATATGTTAATGAGCCATCGCTGTTTTTTGTAACTTCTGAAACACCATCTTCTTTTGCATTAGCAATGGCTTCATCAATATCTTCTCCTTCAAAGAATGATGCGGGTAATGTAACTTCAACATTCAAAATGCCTTTATCTACTGCTACCTCTTCGCCACTTCCAGCAGTCGTGTTTTTATCATCATCTGATGCGCATGCCCCCAACAATACCAGCGTGCACAAAGACAACACCAAACCAAACTTTTTCAATAAAATAACCTCCTGATTTGTTAGAACTAGATCTATTTCACAAAGAAAAAGACGGGTGATCCTTCACTTGAATCATAGGAAACTTTAAAATCATCATCAAGCCTGACTTGGTTATAAATATAACCCTCCCCTGTCCCGCCGCTAAAAAGCTCTTTTTGCAATTCGGTTGGAATCACTGCAGAATTTAATTCATATACTTCTCCTTCGTCAGATACAAAATCAAAGCTAAACGAAGAGAAAAACAGACTGTCATCGTCCGTTTCGGAATCCTTTAAGAAACCTTTAACCTTAACAAGTGCATATTCATAACCATCTTGCGCTGGTTCATTAAATTGATTTTCCTCTTCAATAATTGCCCAAGCCTCTTCACCACGGACGACTTCTAATAATGTAATTTCTAGCGATG
Source organism: Sporosarcina sp. Y1009 (assembly GCF_057669865.1). Classification (NCBI taxonomy): domain Bacteria; kingdom Bacillati; phylum Bacillota; class Bacilli; order Caryophanales; family Caryophanaceae; genus Sporosarcina; species Sporosarcina sp. Y1009. Next base: position 242,075 of record NZ_JBYHFO010000001.1, read on the forward strand.
AAGCATATGCGTTAAAGCTATCATCATAAATATTTTCTTTAACTGTAATTGTATCACCAAATGGCAATGGGTTTGAACGTGTCCCAATCGATTTAGCTTTTTCCTCTTGCTTTTCTGTTTCAGCCCCACCATTTTCTTCCTCATCCACTACACTTGTCTCGGATACATCCTTATCTGAGGCAGATGACACATCACGATCATTCTTCTCATCAATGTCTCCGCATGCAGCCAACATGAACAGACTTATAACACCTAACATATACAAAAGCTTTTTCATAATAACCCCTCCAATAGTATTTCTTTTTCCTACTTCTTTACTATAATGTAAACATTAAGCTGACCTTTGCGGAAATACACAAAGGTCTGGTCTTTTGGAGTTACTTCTAAAATTCCTAATTATAATTCCTCTATGCTATTATGTAAGAACATATAAGTTTCATGGAAAGGGATGTTTAAACTTGAATACGAAAATAACAACTAAACTTAACATACAAAAAACAACTGCAGAAGTCTTTGAAGCGATTGTTGATCCTGAGGAAATGGCTAATTATTGGTTCTCATCTGGCACGGAAAGAGTTGCAGAAGGGAAAACGATTACTTGGCGATACGAAGAGTACAATGCAGAAGGTGTCATTGAAGTATTAACGGTTATTGAAAATGAGAAAATAGAATTTTCATGGGGCGAAGCGGACCATAAAACAGTCGTCACGATAACGTTGGAAGCACTAGATGCCTCGAACACGCTGATTACGATCATTGAATCTGGATTACTAGAAGACGACCCACAACTCATTAACAAAATGATGGGCCAAAAAGAGGGCTGGGTTTATATGTTAACTTGCTTAAAAGGATATTTGGAAAACGGGATTAGTACTTTACGCGCTTCGTTGAGGTAATAATATAAGCTACTAGATAAAAAAAACTTCTTATTTCAAAATCGGGGAGCTATCCTCCAAACTTTAAATGACAGATAACTTCAACTTGCATAGTAATTAGTGAGGGTTGGCGATATAATAAAATAAAAATGAATAGGTCATTTAAAAAACCAAAGAGGGTGAAAATAATGTTAGCTAAATTAAAAGCATTACCTGAAAAGGTGGCATTTGCTATAGGCTTAACTTTAATACTGACAATTCCATTATTGTTATTCTTGTATTCACTTTTGTTCCCTATTGGTATTTGGACTGCGATGATTATAGAGGGCATTGTTTTTGGTATTGCTATATTATTTGTATTGAGTGCGGCTGACAAAAGACATTCACGCATTGGTAAGAAAAAATAATCCTTTAATCATTTTGAATTAGAAAAATGATTAACATTGATTCAGCATTTTTTATTGTTTATATAGAATATCATCAGACCTATTAATGAAGTTTCGTCAAATGTTCACCCCAACCGATACTGTTCTAATGCTAACTGTGCTGCTAAAGTAGACATGTCCAAGTTATTCACCTTAAAATCTGTGCCTGCATGAATCACGAGTTCTAATCTTTTGTTTCTGGTATTTTGACGTACATCACCTATCCCCGTGAATTGGACTATATTCTGGTCAAAGATATGATTAATCGCCCAAAACTTGTTCAAATAACTTCGATTATACGGATCTGCAGTGAAGGACTCTTCAAAGACCACCGCTATCCTGCCGTCATTATTTTCTACTGTTATTTCAGCAACATCTTGATTTTCAAGACTGGATGTAATATTCCCCATGACCAATCGGATTTGGCCTAAATCTGAGGCTGCTAAATCATCAACAAACCTTTTAGAAATGTTTCTTCTCCGAAAAATCAGGTCATCTTTGTAGAGTTCAGTGTCGAATAAAACCAACTGCTCGCCTTTCACGTTAGCTTTTTGGCTAGTGATTGATTGAATCCTAGGCCGCCGCCGCCTTCTTGATGTTCGCATTGCTTTCCTTTCTTCAGCAGTTAAATTCATAAGTATATAAGCGTCATGAAGTGCCTTTTGTCTTCTATTATAAGATATTTCGACACTGCCAATGTCAGACACATTTCTCCCTAAATGAATAGGAATTCTATCATAATAATAAGGACAGTTCTCTGAGTGTTGATCATATCTCCATGTTCTAAAATGTGGATATCTCCCACCACTATAACTGATTCTTGATTTACATCCTCCAGTAAGACAATATAATTCCCCTTTATATTCACGGTTATAGAGAGGAGTTGATAATTCACCGAGATGAATTTCCTTCTCCATACCATTATTGTCCCTATAGAAAGCACTCATAATCCTCATGTAATACTACCCCTTTCCTTTATCAAAACACGTTGATAAGAAAACACCAATAAGCAGTTTGCGGAATTATCTATATAGTCTCATTTTAACATAACGGGGAAGTACTTGGTAGCTAGTTATTTTTGAACATGAAAAAGGATCTCCCATACTGTACGGAAGTTCCTTTTTAATTAACAATTAGAGTCGGTTACGATTATTTAGAGGGTCAAATTGTGAACGCTCTGTTTCTCCTTCTTCTTCTTTATCTCGATCGAGTTGATTCACAAAGTCATCGCTGCGATCAATAGCTGCTTCTTCACGACGTACTGTTTCATTTACAGTTTCAGTATCTTGTACTTCGCGTTTACTAACCACAATTTCTTCATTCACTACGGGACGTTTTGTCACTTCTACCTTTTCTTCCATAACAGGGATATGAATGTTTTCACCATCGTCGAAAATTTCGCCTGCAGCTGTCTCATCATTCGGTCTGCCGTAATCTTTGTCAACATACACTAAGATGCTTCCGTTTTTCACTTCATTGTAATAACGAGCAGATTCTTCTTCTGTTAAACCAATATCATTAAATGCTGCCCTCACTGGTTCTTCACCACTAAGAAACTCTATTCTATAAATTTATCTAACCAGTTTGCTTCTGCCGACTTCAGGTCGACGTCAGTCTGTCCGCGAACAATGGAAAGCGAGTCTTCATCATCTGTGACTACGTAAATATATTCCTCTGAATAGCCTTCTACCTTCAATTCATCGATTTTATTCAATACTTCGTGTTCTGATTGGAATGTACCTACAATTCTTTTATCTGCCATGTTTATATTCCTCCTAGCGTTCGAGTAGTTTTGGTGCTTAATTAGTAAATACCCAGGTCACAAAATATAAAACAAAAAACCTTCCACCTTTCTTTGGAAGGTTAATTTATATGATTTTCTATCACGTCCCACAATATGTTTGATAAGAAACGGGTTTGTCAGGTAGTGTTGTATATTTTTCCTGTTCAACCATATGTGTATAAGGCTTCGATATGACAGCTAGAAGTTTTTGCATCACACCATAATCGCCATCTTCTACCGCAGCTTCCAGTGCTTCTTCAACCAGATGATTACGAGGTATGACAGCTGGATTGCTATCTTTCATTAATTGATGGGAATCTTCTTTCGTTGCCTCTTGTCTATTTAATCTAGCCTGCCACAATTCATGCCAATCAGCAAATTCTTTTGTGCTAAACATTTCATTATTCTCTAGATTATTAAAAGTTAGTGCGCGAAATGTATTGGTGAAATCTGTTTGATTTTTACTCATAAGCGTAAGAAACTCATCAATCAGCGCTTCATCTTCTTTCTCTTCATTAAATAATCCTAGTTTAGTCCTCATACCTGAAAACCAATTCGTCTGATAGTACTCAGGAAATTCCGATATGGCATCCTGCCCTAGTTTGAGTGCCTCGGCTTCGTCTTCATGTAGAAGCGGGATGAGTGATTCAGCAAAACGAGCGAGATTCCATCCGGTAATAGATGGTTGATTTCCATAGGCGTAACGACCTTGGCTATCAATTGAACTGAAGACTGTTGCGGGGTCGTACGTATCCATGAAAGCACAAGGGCCATAATCGATTGTTTCTCCGCTAATTGTCATATTATCCGTATTCATGACCCCGTGAATAAACCCAACAAGTTGCCATTTTGCAACTAGTGCCGCTTGTCGCTTGATCACAGCTTGTAGAAAAGAAAGGTATCGATTTTCATCGTTTTCGATTTCTGGATAATGGCGTTCGATCGCATAATCAGCTAAAGCTTTGAGGTCATCAAATGTCCCACCCCCTGCAGCGTATTGAAAAGTCCCCACGCGCAAATGACTTCTGGCGATACGCGTCAGTATTGCACCAGGTAATACTTCTTCACGATAAACTGCTTCGCCTGTTGTCACTACAGCAAGCCCTCTAGTTGTCGGAATTCCAAGTGCGTGCATGGCTTCGCTAATTATGTATTCACGAAGCATCGGACCAAGTGATGCCCGTCCATCTCCTCCGCGGGAATACTCGGTGCGTCCAGATCCTTTTAACTGAACATCAAATTTTTCCCCAGATGGTGTCTGTTGTTCACCAATGAGCATGGCACGACCATCCCCAAGCATTGTAAAATGACCAAATTGGTGGCCAGCATAAGCTTGCGCTAATGGGTTAGCACCTTCTGGGGTTTTATTTCCTGAAAATACCGCAATCCCCTCTTCACCTTTCAATTTCCCAGCATCCAAGCCTAATGTTTTGGCTAATGAATCATTAAAAATGATTAACTCGGGAGCTTCTACAGGATTGGTGTCCATTTCCGTGAAAAACATGTCCGGCAAATCAGCATAACTATTGTCGAAGTTCCAGCCTATTTCCATCTCTTCTTTTGTGTTCGTCATATGTCGTGTACATCTCCTTATATATCAAAATTAAAGGCTACCCAATAAATCCCATAATCCACTGAATTTTAATTTATTATACGCATTATCCATTTTGATATCGAATCATCCGCGCTCAGTGTAAATGAATGATTTCAGGAAATACTACGAAAAAGGAGGAGTGAAATTGGTAAACAATAAAGTTTTAGTTCCGGAAGCACGTAAGCAATTAGTTGAAATAAAGGCTGATGTCATGAGGAAAAAAGGATATAAGGTAAATAATAGCAATCCTGATCAAGTGAAATTTGAAATTGCAGACGAACTCGGCATTCCGTTTTCAAAATACAATAACGGAGAAATGACAGCGAAAGATGCAGGTAAAATTGGTGGTTCTATTGGTGGGCACATGGTCAAAGAAATGGTTCGCTTGGCTCAAGAACAACTGTTGAAAAAATAAATAAGAATAAAGGAATCTGCCGGGTCGTGACAACCAGGCATTTCCTTTATTCCGGTTAATCTTTTTTCTTTTTTTCCGAAGAATACGTCTGAATATCAAATTCCTCTGCAGCTTCTGCTAACTTCATTTGAACGTCTCGGTAGTTTTCATTGCCATCTTTATGATTTTGCGCCAAATTTTGTTCGGCTATTTCTTGCTGGTTTAACCGTGGATCACGTCGTTGGATTAAACTATTCGAATGTTCTTGTCGATTCAAGTTTAACCTAACGCCTCTGTCATGATGTGATTTATTATCTTTTTTCGCCAAATCCCTCACTCCTTTTAGTTGAATCTCTTTTAGTATTCGCTGATATTGGGACAGTATACGGATACAATATATGTACAACTAATTGAATTTAAAAAGGTCTTCGCGTTAGTTTGCAAAGACCAAAATAATATCTACAAAAGTATTTTTCATGACTTTTAGGGTGAAGGTTTTTACTGGCGTTAATTAAGAGGTCAATTTTTCACCAGAGGTTAAAAGAGACAACCACTTTGATACGAACTGATTGTCTTCCCATGTTAAAAGATTTTCAACATATCCCAATGTATCAGCATTAACCGTCCCAATAATCCGCTGGAAGGCTAATATGTCATAATTATAACTATTATTATCTGTAATAATCGGATTTAATGCTCCAATAGCTAAAGCCCCACCTTGGAATGGTTCTATTAATACCCCATTTGGTTTATAAAACTGCGATAAGTAATCAGAACCTTTATTGCTAATATCAATGGTAAACAATACATTTAACTTCGGACTCTCAACACGAACCTTATAGAAATCTGCATAATTCACTTGGAATGAGTATTTATCATTGTATTGATCAACATCAAACATTTCTTGTAAAACGTTATTTCTAAACGAATAGATATAAAAGATACCATATCCGCCACTTCCACCTGTATCAGCGCTGACCATAATATCGGCTATATTATCTTTGTTGAAATCGCCAAGAAACAGCCGTGCATTATAGCCTGCAGTGTTTTTCAAAGGAACAGATGTCTTTTTACTTGACCTCTCATCCTGAATAACAATGGTGATGTTATCGGCATAGGTACCCGGTGGCCCATCGACCTCTCCATATAAATAGACATTATCTAAAATACCATCACCGTTGACATCTGCTATTTTCCAGTCCAACAACACAGGTTTTCCATTGATAACTTATTCCTCCTACTTCAGAATTCGGTGGTCGTTATACTCTATGCCCATTCGCATAGCTTCTTGAAAAGATTTCCCGTATATTACGAATCAATTTTCCATTCCCATATCCTGTTATACTATATGAGAGAGTTATCTAGTTAAAAAAGGGATAAGGGGCTGCAATTGAATGGACAATAAAATTAGATGGATGCGGCTGAAGCACGGCCAATGGGATTTGTTTTTGGCAGCGACTAACACGGGACTTTGCTATGTCGGAACGCAAAACGAGGATTTTGAAGACCTTGAGAAATGGGTAAAGAAGCGGCTACCAAGTTATATTTTAGTGGAAGATGAAGATTCACTGCAGGGTTATGCACAAGAATTGATAGCGTTTTTGGACGGCCAACGTAAGGATTTTACTGTAACCACCGCCTTGCACGGAACGCCATTTCAACAATCCGTTTGGCAAGCATTACTTGAAATCCCCTTTGGTGAAACGGTATTCTACTCAACAATCGCAGAACGTATCGGAAATCCAAAGGCTGTGCGTGCTGTCGGAACAGCAATTGGCGCAAATCCAATGCTAATCATCGTTCCGTGTCATCGAGTAATTGGGAAAAACGGTTCTCTCACCGGTTTTCGTGGCGGATTGGAAATGAAAGCACATTTGCTTGATTTGGAAAGTTTATAAAACAATAAAATACCAGGTTTTGGCGCAATTCATAGTTTTCATCGACTAAATAATCAAAGTATCAAAAAAGACCTTTCGCATGTTTTTTTAATTTGCGAAAGGCCTACCTTATTTTAGGTAATTCATATCATATCAAATAAAATAATCCACCATTAATAATGTCAATTTTTATTCTTGCTTCGTATTGTTGGTCCATTGCTTGTTTCTCGACTTCATAACAATCCGGCCTTTCCTCTACGTCTTCATAGAAGTATTCCAATACTTTGCGATCCTTTTGCCATCTCATTTTAGCTTCTTCCGCCCATGTATGATCATCTTGTCGTATCTTATTTTCAATGACTGCATCCAAACGTTCGAGTGCACGAGTGGGATTTATAATATACGGTAAATTGAATGTGTTTCCCGACACTTTCTTATCCAAGTCCACATCACTTATCGTTTCCTGAAACCCTTCGATAAGATCGCCTGTCATTAAGTTAATCCCTAACGAATATAACGTTTCTTTCGTTTGGTCACTGTAATACGATATTTTATAATTAACACCTAACCACGGGGTTAATATGGTTTGCTGTCCCAATTTATCGGATACTTTTTCATACATTAATACAAAAGAACCCTGTTCTTTAATCGTTTGAAATAACTGACTGAGCCGCGGAGAACCAAAATGCACAACTTCCCCTTTAACCTCTTCATTAAGCTGGTTTTTATCCGTAATTAAAGTAATCTGCGCTGGACAAGGTACTCCGTTCGTACTCTCCAAATAGTGCCAATAAAACGGGCGATTCATAATTCTTTTATCCATATCAATCGTTAATTGAACAGTAAGGTAATCATCACTATCACTCAAAACCTGGCAATCATTTTCTTGAAAAAGCTCTTTTACATAGCCATGAATCTGTTGCGGATACATTTACTCCCTCCTCTACAGTAATTCGTTGGTGTCTAGTACAGCTTACTCCTTCATTATCTCTATTTGAACCAATCGGGTAAAGAGGAATGGAGCTTTATTCCTCCGTACTTACGTGCCGTTTATGAACTTTACGGCACGTTTACACGCGAAAGGATATCATCCAATTCGCCAACGACTTGCTCAAAAACCCCAATTTTAACATATAGCAAATCCAGTATATGATCTTCAATTGTATTCTGAATGGCTAAATTATAAATATGAACGTCATGTTCTTGACCTAGTCTGTGAACACGACCGATTCGCTGCTCTAACTTCATCGGATTCCACGGTAAATCGTAATTGATAACATGATGACAAAACTGTAGGTTAATCCCTTCACTCCCCGACTCTGTTGCTATCAAGACCTGCGCTTTTTGCTCAAATAATTGTTTCATCCATTCGCGTTTACTTTTGCTGAACTGACCATTAAAAAGAACGCTTGTAATTCCTTTTGATTGTAAATACCACTGCAAATAGGTTTGACTTGCCCGGTATTCGGTAAAGATAATAACCTTAGCCCCATTTGCCCGTGATACAATCTCAAATGCTTTTTCAGCTTTCGAGTTTACTTCGAGTCCCATCAATTTTCCAATAATTTCTTCTATATGAGAAACGTCTTCTGGATTCTTACATTTTTCAAGCATATTCGTTAATGTTAAAGCCGTCGCTTCCTTGCTACTACACATTTCTCTCTGCAAAGTAATGAGTGAAAAGGCATCCGAAAATGCAGTTGACACATTTTTCAACTCTGAAATCATATCGTATACTTCTTGTTCCTCTTTCGTAAAATTTAGCGGGATTATCTCCACATGACGATTTGTCCATTCAATTCCAGTATCTTCTCGTCGATTTCTGACCATAACTTGGTTAACTAATTCTTTTAAATACTCATCATGTTCCACAGCGTGTTTACTTGCGGAAAATGCAGATTGAAACGATTCGTAATTCCCGAGATGACCAGGTTTTAATAAAGAAATAAGATAAAACAACTCGAACACATTATTTTGAATGGGCGTAGCCGTTAGCAACAGACAAAACTTTTTCTTCAAATTTCGGACGAACTCGTAGCTTTGTGTTTTATGATTCTTTAATTTATGGGCTTCATCAATGATAATTAAATCAAAATCTTGTTCATAGATTTTTTCCCTATGAGGACTTCTTTTCGCCGTATCCAAACTCATGACAACCACCGAGCAATAATCTAAATCGTAATTTTTCTTATACTGTAAGGCCGGAATGTGAAATTTTTGATTTAATTCATCAATCCATTGATTGACTAGCGATGCCGGCGCCAAGATTAGTGCTTTTTTCACAAGTCCTCGAATGAGATATTCCTTCAAGATTAAACCGGCTTCAATGGTTTTACCTAGTCCCACTTCATCTGCGAGAATCGCTTTACCATTCATCCTTTCGATGACCGTTTCTGCCACTTCCAATTGATGGATTAGCGGAGTGAGCGTTGGTAAATATTTTGGCGATTGAAGACCTTGGAAATCTGTAATCAAATTCGATTTAGCTATCTCATAACTCATATTATATAATTTCCAACTATCCCATGATTTACGATTTTCCAATCGTTCTGTTAGGCCTTCTTTCCACTCAGACGATCTTTCAATGATCAAAACATCACCCCATTCAACGTTTATTTCTATGTTAGATTGTCCAATTTATAAGTTCCTATGTTAAAAAACAAAAAAGCGAGCTACATTATTTCTGTAGTCGCCTTGAATTTTAATTGATTTATTTTTTTATTTAACAATGGTTACTGGACAACTCGCGTGTTTCATTACTTTATGACTCACACTTCCGAGTACCATTTCTTGAAAAGTATTTAACCCTCGACTTCCGATAACAAGTTGATCAATCGAATGTTCATTGACATACTTAATAATCTCTTGGCTCGGATTTCCTTTTAGCATTGTAATCACGATCTCTACACCAACAGATTTCGCGATTTCGCGAATAGGCAGTAATTTTTGTTCCCGTTTTAAAGATAAACTTTCAGGACTCTGAGCTAGCAGCCGTTCGTCTTTAGCCTTGTTATAATCTGCGACATAGATCATTTCTAATTGTGCATCTGGCAAATATTGAACCAGCATAATGGCATGCTCAGCGGCACGTAATGCGTTGTCGGACCCATCAACAGCTACAGCAATTTTCATTCAAATCCCCCCTATGTGAATTGTTGGTACAATTGTTCACTTGAAGAATTCAACCCATTGATATGCACGGTTATACCCTTTTGTTCAAGCTGCTGTTTCACTTTTAAGACAGCCCCCACCGCGGATTCATCCCAAAGCTGACTATCTTCAAAATTAATGCTAATCATATTTTCTGAAACATGATCGAATGACTTAATAAACTTTGTCGTCGATGCAAAAAATAAAGGACCTTTTACTTTGTACTCCCCTTTATCCTGCGTGACTGTCACACGTGATACTTTTGCAACAAAAAGAAGAGCACTTAGAATAACCCCAACGACAACACCGATTGCCAAATTATGTGTATATAAAATGATCACAACTGTGGTAAGCATAACGAGCGACTCCGACTTGGGTGCCTGTTTCAAAAACTTAAATGAGCCCCAATTAAACGTTGTCGCACTGACCATAATCATAACACCAACAAGAACGGGCATCGGTATTTTGATGACGACATCGCCCAACACAATTATTAAAAACATGAGAAATACGCCTGCTATCAATGTCGATAAACGCCCACGTCCGCCTGATTTAATATTGATAACGGATTGTCCAAGCAATGCACAACCTGCCATACCACCAAAAAAACCAGTGATGAAGTTAGCAATCCCTTGCCCGCGTGCTTCTGTATTTTTATTACTTGGCGTATTCGTCATATCATCAAGCACCTGTGATGAAAGTAATGATTCTAATAAACCGACAACCGAAAGCGCTAATGCGTACGGTAAAATAATTTTCAACGTTTCTAAGTTAAGCGGAATATCTGGTAAGAAAAAGATAGGTAATGAGTTTGGCATCGTTCCAAGATCACCAATCGACTGTAACTTCACGCCACTCATAAGCGCAATGCCCGTCATAACGACAATCGCAATAAGCGGTGCAGGAATCGCGGTAAAAAATCGCGGAATCAAATACACCAATATTAGCGTAATACCTGCAAAGACATATGTCATAACGCCGCCGCCAATTAAATAAGGCATTTGCGTGATAAAAATCATAATCCCAAGCGCATTTACAAAACCTAACATGACCGAGTTTGGAATAAAGCGCATTAAATTTGCGACACCAAACAGCCCAAGTATAAATTGTATAATTCCTGTTAAAACAGTTGCGGCAAGTACGTATTGTAAACCATGATTCGCCATTAAGCTGACGAGCACTAACGCCATTGCACCTGTTGCCGCAGAAATTAGCCCGGGACGTCCGCCGACAAACGATGTAATGACTGCAATTGTAAATGAAGCATATAACGCGACTCGTGGATCTACACCCACAATGAACGCAAAAGCCAATGCTTCAGGAATGAGTGCGAGTCCAACAACGATTCCTGCTAAAATATCGGCACGCACATTCCCAAACCATTGTTGTTTTAAAGTATGCATGTCTTTCCCCTTTCATAATCGCAAAGCTTCAATAAAGCTTGTACCAATGGTAGAATATTTATAGCATATCATTTTTCGTCCCAAAAGTTAATAGTTTTGGGAAGATAGGAGAAAAAAATGAAATACGGATACATCCGCCCAATCGTAGCAGACCAACAATCCATCCATCAATTAAATGATCTATCCATTGAATCATTCTATAAAGAAACACATGGTCTTGCGAAGAAAAGGACAGCGCTTGAAAATTTATTGATGACTGTACAACAGGGAGACGAGTTATTCGTCCAAAATATCGAAACATTAGCCGATTCACTTCAACAACTACTAGATATTTTACGATTGGCAGAACGAGATGATATATTGATTCATTTTATTGATGAACAACTCACCAATCAAACGATTCATGAAGCTTCTCTACTTCAAGGAATCACATTTTTCGCCAAGCTACAGTCAACATTCTTAAGTCATTCTTCGACATTCACCTTGCAAGCTGCCAAACAACAGGGCAAATCAATTGGTCGCCCGCGAAAGTCAGATGAAAATTTACAGCGTGCCTTCGCGATGTATGAGAGTAAGGACTATACATTATTTGATATTAAAGAAGCTACGGGAATTAGTAAATCGACTTTATATCGTTATTTAGATAGTCGTTCTACGTTGCTGTCGGATGTGGAAAAATAAAAGCACGCCGAGTGGACGTTCATAGTTGAATTTTACGTGAATTGAACGCACTCATAGCAATTGAAAGTCAAATAATTTCAATTTTAATTCAAAGGTCCATATATATCGATAAATATTCCCGTATATGCGTCTATAACAAATGTTGGCGAAGTTCCATTATATTCAAGTTGGACTTCCCATTGCTTTTTATTTGTTAATTCGTTCCAAAAACCTTGCTTTTGATTGAGATTCACACTAATAATTTCAGGAGTGATTTCATTTAAATCACCAAAGGATAATGACTTTTTCCATTCCTCCGGAGGATTTTCAAAGTGTTTTTCTGCATTTATTATGGCTTCCTCGGTGCTAATAATAGACGCTTGATATTGGAATAAAAAAGTCATTATCATTATTAAAACCAAACCTACTAATACTCTATTCAAATAATGTCCTCCCCGTCACGCACCTATTTTCCACAACATTTCTTGTGTTTCTTCCCGCTTCCACACGGACACGGTTCGTTTCGACCAACCTTCCCGCCTTCAATCACCTGAAACGGAATAGCCGGTAATGGCTGCAAGTGAAGTCTTTCCAATTGTCCTAGTTCACTTGGTGTATGGCCTCTATTTTCCCAAATACGTGTCGTGTTGGAAATCATTAATAATACTTGCACATACTCATTCATTTGCTTCTCATCTTTGCACTCAAAACGACTGAAAAACTTCTGTATGATTTTTTGGAAGTTTGCATCATCTGCTAGGAATTCTAGTACCAATTCATCAATTTCTTCCTGAACCATAAGTGTACTGCCACCGAAAAAATCTTTTGTCAGCATCTTTGCAAGTTTGTCTTGATGGCTTGTCTTTTCATAGTAAAGACCGTCCGCATAGCATAATAACTCATCTTTTTCTGGTATATAATGCGGCTTTCCCTTTGTTTTTTCTAATAAAGCAGAATAACCGCTGAAATGTGCAAAGATTTCATGGCATATTATTCTGTTTTGAATAAACATACCTACTTCATCGAGTAATTTTGCATAATGGGAATCTGTTAATAATGCTTCTACCTCACTGATTGTTATAGATGGTTCATTTTGCGCATTGTAAATCTCCACAAGTTTCGGATAGTTAATCATCCCATATAAATTAACACATGCTTTTGCATACTGGACGATAAGCTCCTTATTGGGAATTCCCTCTAAATCAACTGATATTTCACCGCGGTATTTATCTGAAATCACATAGTAATTATCATGATCGATCAATTGCCATTCTGTTTTTTTGTATTTAACGTACTTCAAACTCTCATTTATATGCGCGATATCTAACGGTCTGTAATACTGCCCCTCCGCCCAGGAATAAGTATGTAAATAATCCGGATGTTTCGGGTCATTATAGATTTCTAAAAATGATTCATAACCAGGCGGTCCCCCGACATCCTCGGGTGGTGCTGTTCCCTCGCCATCAAGTAATGTTGGAAATCCAAAATGATAATCTTCCACGACTTCTTCTAGTTCCACCAGAATCCGCCAATCGTCCCCGAAATCATAGGTATATATAAACTCACCATGTTTTTCTAGATATGAATTGATTTTAATGCCTGTTGGCGCCTTGACCGTTTTACCGGCATATTTTCTCCCCTTGTATTCCTCTCTGATCATTTCATTATCCGTAATAAAATAATCATCTATTTCCACGCTAAAAGAATGGTATGGCGACAACGTACTTTGGAAATTTGTAACGGATTGAATCATTTGGTGTAATCGATGAAATGTAGCGTCTGTCGGTAAAATAATGCGTCTCCATATGGTCGGCGTAATGTATTCAAATGATAGTTTAAGAATATATGCTTTCATAGTTCACCCTCGCTTTTTCTTATTATCATACGCCATTTTTAATTTTTCTTATACCCTAACGCATAATCTAAAGCGGGAAAAAGACCTTTCGAAAATTAAGCTTCGAAAGGTCTCTCCTCTACACTCATGAATAGGTACCTGTGCGTGGTTGAATTATGACAATTCATAACTTTGGATAAAAATTCAAATAGATATCGACAAAGTGATATATAGTAGGATTCCCTGTTTCACTTTATGCAATTGCAGTAAATTAACCGAATAGTTCCTTGCACAGGTACCCAAAATAAATTTCCAAAGGAAAAGACCTTTCGTTAAATCATCATTGAAAGGTCTAATTGAGACACCGTACCCCGGTAGGATTTCAATCCATCTCCCGTTTATCTTCATCCTATTACGGCTATACTTTTGAAAGTACTTTCTATAGCTGGTGGAGGTAAGAATATGAAGGACTTACAAAATAAACAACTACAATCAAAGAACAAAGTAAAATTTGCACGTCGAAATCTTTGGTCTGGCATCTTGTTCGGATTAGGTTTCGTCGCTTTTCTTGATGAAACACTTTTCCACCAATTGCTTCATTGGCATAAGTTTTACGACAAATCGACTGTCGCCATGGGGCTTGTTTCGGATGGATTATTCCACGCTTTTAGCTGGTTTGCGACGGTTGGAGGCCTCTTCTTATTGGCAGACTTACGTAGACACAATGCACTGTGGCATAAGATGTGGTGGGGAGGAAAATTACTTGGCGCTGGTGCTTTTCAACTTTATGACGGGACCATTCAACACAAAGTATTACGCATCCACCAAATTCGATACGATGTAAATATTTTACCTTATGACTTGGTCTGGAATATTTCTGCAGCCATCATGATTGTGATTGGAATATTCCTGATTATGAGCGCGAAACGTGATCAACGTGAAGGAAAAGGGGCGTTTTCTCATGCATGATGCGTTAGGTAATCGAGCTTCTTTTGTCTTTACTGATATTCTTTTTGGCGTTCCAGCACTTCTCGTGATTGTTTTTTATGTGGGGGCTGTTGTCGTAACAAACCGACAAAAGCGTCTTCGTAAATGGCCCATGGAACGTATGATTTTCTTTGTTTTAGGTGTGGTTCTAGCCACGTCTGCATTGGTTGGTCCGCTTGCACGCCAATCCTATGCTGATTTCACAGCTCACATGGTAGGCCATTTACTGCTTGGTATGCTCGCGCCGCTTCTGATCGCACTTTCAGCTCCTGTGACATTAATGCTTCGCACGCTCAATGTTCATACTGCAAGAAAACTTAGCCGACTATTGAAAAGCCCACCAATTCGTTTCTTTAGCAACCCAATTACCGCTTCCATTTTGAATATTGGCGGGTTGTGGCTCCTCTATACAAGTAATTTATATACAGCGATGCATGGTAATCTGTTCCTACATATCATCATACACATTCATGTATTCATTGCAGGTTATCTATTCACCATTTCTTTAATTTATATCGACCCTGTTTTCCACCGATTCAGTTTTCCTTATAGAACGACGATTTTCATTCTAGCGCTTGCAGGACATGGCATTCTATCAAAGTTTCTCTATGCATATCCACCGGAAGGCGTTCCAGTTGAAGAGGCAAGAACTGGTGCGATGCTGATGTATTATGGAGGCGATGCAGTCGATCTAGTGCTGATTGTCATCCTATTTAGGCACTGGTATCAATCAGTTCGACCGCGCAAACGCTTTGTTGGCAGTATGGGAGAAGTAAACTAAGTGACATTGAAAAAACAATCAGCCTTAGAAAGTTAGGCTGATTGTTGTCATTTCAAACCTCAATTATTTAACTGGATTTCAGGAGTTGCTTTGCATATAAGCAATCCAAAAGGTCTTGTATAGCGACTTCACCGGCATGCATCCATCTATTTTTATTACTAATATTTCCGTCCGTATCCACAGGAGATTGGAATTGACTAAAACCGGTTGCATCTAATAATGAACTGTCATCACTATCCAAACCGATATTGACAACATGCTTGATCACGAAAGAAGTACCAAATTTAATTAATGTGTCGTGTTGATCGAGTTCTCCGTCCGTTGCGTTAAAAGGAATTCGAACATAGATTGTTTCTCCGCCTTCTCGGCATAAAACATAATCAAAAAATCCTTTATGATAATCCCAGTTTCCGCCTATATGAAAACCAAGTTCACGAATACAATTTCTCACATCGCCAAAAATAGCGGTTTTCCCATCAAGTTCTGTTTGCAATTTTAACATAATATCTCCTCCTTCTTTTGAGCATTCACAAAAGAGGAAGGAAACATACAATTGAATAAGGGAAGTCGATTTTTTACGACTTCCCTTTTCAACACCTATTGTTCAGGATAACTGAATTTCTTCTAGCCAAGCTAACATTTTCTCTTTTGCATAATTATTTTCATAGTCATACCATTTATCACCAATTCCGTGTTCGCCTAGTTTATCCTGAAATGAGTGGAAAGGCTTTCTTCCAGTTAATACATCCAACAGCTGAACGGCAATATTTGAATCTTGCATTTCAGCAAACTTAACCATTAGATCATAGGCTTCGGACTTTGTAATTTGAGGGATTCTGACCGTTGCATCATCTTCTCCATTACTTTCAGGTCCTTTAACTAGCGGTTTTGAAGTATCTACAAGGATTTTCTTTGTTGTCGTATTCAGCTTATACGTCACTTCATAATCCGACTCCAAGAAAATCACAACAAGGTCATCAATAAGTTCCATAATTCTCACCTTCTTTAACTATAGTATAGCCCTTTTTTGTTCAGATACGAATATTTATAAAATGATTTTACTACACCCATCATACAAAGGAGACTCGACAATGACAAATCAAAACCAGAAAATCATTTCATATTTCGAAAACTTAGATCGTAGTTTTTTTATGGATACACATAAGGAATTTGCCTATTTAGACGAAGCTGTTCCAATTGGCCACAACCAAACCATTTCACAACCTTCCCTCGTCCTCGAAATGACATTGGCCATCGATTTACTCCCATATTCAAAAGTATTGGAAATCGGAACGGGATCTGGCTTTCAAACTGCAATGCTTGCCACCTTTTCGGACTCGGTCTATACAATTGAACGCATTGAATTTTTGTATAAACGAGCGAAAGAAAGACTAAAGGGAGCCGGTCTTGTAAATATCCATTTTAAACTCGATGATGGCAGTACCGGGTGGGCAGAGCACGGTCCTTATGATCGCATTATGGTAACAGCCGCTGCCGCCCAGATACCAGCCGAACTTATTGACCAATTAGCAAACTGCGGAAAGATGATTATTCCCGTGGGTACACCCTTCTTACAGGACCTATTACGAATTGAAAAGAATGCAGAGGGTCATGTTACGACCGAAGTATTGAACAAAGTGAGGTTCGTTCCATTAAAAGGGAAATATGAATAATTGCACACAAACATTTCTGAAATATCACGCCAAATTTTTTTCTGGTTCAAGCTTCCAACAAGGGGTATGCTTGTTTATGAAATTCTTTTAGAGGGAGTAATATTATGTCACAAAATAAAAATACGAAATCAATTCGGCTATTGAATTTCATTGAGGACAAGGGAAATAAACTTCCAGATCCTGTTACGATCTTCATTATTTTCACATTACTTGTTATAGGGTTCTCTCATGTACTCTATTTAATGGGCATTGGCGTCAGCTTCGAAGGTGTCAACAATGATACAGGTAAGATCGAAACACTGACTGTAAAAGCAGTTAGTTTACTTGTCCCTGAAGGCATTGCTTATATGTTTTCAAATGTCGTGACAAACTTCACATCATTTGTGGCGCTTGGTCCGGTTTTAGTTGCTATGCTGGGAGTTGGTGTAGCTGAAAAAAGTGGCTATATTAGTGCGTTAATGACGAATACCGTAACAAAAGCACCTAAGAAATTTGTAACGCCAATTGTTGTCCTTATGGGTGTCCTGTCCAACGTCGCCGCTTCAGTCGGTTATGTTGTCCTGGTTCCACTCGGTGCCATCATCTTCTTAGGATTTAAGCGTCACCCACTCGCTGGATTGTCAGCTGCATTTGCCGGTGTAGCAGGAGGATATTCAGCAAACCTTTTCCTAGGGACAAACGATCCCTTGTTAAGCGGGATTACGACAGAGGCCGCCAACATTTTGGATGCTGGGTACATAGTAAATCCGACAGATAATTGGTTTTTCATGTTCGCTTCGACGTTCCTAATCGTTATTATTGGGACACTTGTGACGGACAAGCTAATTGAGCCGAAATTAGGGAAATACAAGCCTGATAATATGACTGACCATCAACATGTGGTCACGAGTGTTGAGAAAAAAGGACTTTTATGGGCTAATCTTTCCATCGTCTTCACAATCATTGCAATTTCGTTACTTGTACTTCCAGAAAACGGTGTATTACGAGGAGAAGACGGTGGACTAATCCAATCACCATTTATGAGTAGTATTATTTTCATCATGATGCTCATCTTTCTAGTGCCTGGTATCGTATATGGATTTGTGACAAAATCAATTAAAAACGATAAAGATATTGCACGATTAATGTCATCTTCATTAGAAACGATGTCAGGGTTTATTGTCTTGATTTTCTTTGCAGCACAGTTTGTTGCTTTATTTAATTATACAAATTTAGGTACGATTATTGCCGTCAATGGGGCTGAGTTTTTACAATCGATTAATTTAAAAGGTGCACCGTTACTTGTGTCCTTGATTTTCATTACCACGATTATTAACTTATTCATTGCTGCGGATTCTGCGAAATGGGCGATTATGGCGCCGGTGTTCGTTCCGATGTTTATGCAAATGGGGATTTCTCCGGAAGTTACGCAAGTTGCTTATCGGGTGGGAGATTCCTCGACAAATATTATCTCCCCACTTATGCCATTCTTTCCGTTAGTAGTTGCTTTTGCACAACGCTACGGTAAGCAAAATGGTGTTGGAACAGTCATATCATTGATGTTACCTTATTCGATTATTATATTAATTGGGTGGACAATCTTTTTTGTAATTTGGTACCTACTGGGTATTCCGGTTGGGCCTGGAACAAGTTTAACTTATTAAGAGAGGGTTGATTGATATGAAAGTAGTTACTACATGGACCGGCGGACGTGCATTTACTGCCGTTGGAGATTCTGGATATGATATTAATATGGATGCGACAGAAGCTTATGGAGGTTTAGGGAAAGGCGCAACCCCTACTGAAATGCTTCTGGGTGCTTTGGCAGGATGCATCGGCATCGATGTAACAATGATATTAAGACCTCATTTGGAAAAAGTGACAAAAATCGAGATTATCACCGACGGAACTCGAAAAGAGGAAGCGCCAAAAGGCTTTACTGCTATGGACGTAACATTTGTGATTGATGGTGATATTAGCAGCAAGAAAGTTTGGCGAGCCATCAGGTTAGGTAAAGAAAAATATTGTTCGGTATCGGATTCATTAAAAGCAGATGTTAATTTTAAATTGATCTTGAATGATGAAGAATCTATAAACTAGATTCTTCTAGTTACAAAAAAGCTTGCTACGATTCAATTATTGTGAGCAAGCTTTTTTATTGTTAAATTATTTATTCTATCGGCATCCAAATTTCAATATTAAGGTCAGCTGTTCCTTCAGGATGCGAATATCGTTCAAAATCATAGCACTGACGCAATTGGATGTCTTCCATTTTTATGATTGCATCATAAGTAGCCGGAATTCCCGAAATACCACCCTCTACTTTAGCAACAATGAACTTTCCTGCAGGTATCTTGACCTTTTCAGTATTAGGGAAACCTTCAGCAAGATCTGATTTAATGCCAGCGATATAGTGAATCACTTCTCCCTCCATGGATAAGCAAACGCCAAACGATTCTTCAACTAAGACACCTTTCTTAGTAATTTCTGCACCTAAGATCTCCCATTTGTTCGGAATTAAGGAAACGGGTCCTCTTACCCCATATCCTTTGACAATCATTTCTTCAATTTCTTCAATTCGTGTTTCCATATTATACTCCCTTTCGCTTCTAGCTTTATAGAACAAAAATTGTTTAATTCTTCTAACACGAGTTAAAAACACAAAAAGCATAGTTGTTCCACGAATCAAAATGTTCAGACTATCGACTTCATCATAACACGCAAGAACATATGTTTCAATTGTTATTTTTGATTTGCGCTTTGCTTTCCATTAAAATTGTTATCAAATTAAGTTTTGACCGATTTTCCTGAAATAATTTCCATCAAGTTGGGGACAATATATCGAATAGATATTTATAAATATAGGAGGTAAAAAATGCCTAAAAATAATCCCAGACCTAATGATCCTGCTGATTATGAAGAAAGAGTAGAAAAGACCATACGTAATATGGAAGCTGCAGAAGAGGCAATGAAATTCGCTGAAGGAAAAGAGCTCGCATCCATCAAAGAGAAAAATGCCAGACGGGAAAATAGTATTACGGGTTCGCAAAACGAGGAAAACCAAAAGAAGTCATAAGAAAAATCTTGCTAACAGCCAAATGACTGTTAGCAAGATTTTTTATATTGTTTACCTAGATTTTCAAGTCAATCTTCGCATCTGCTCTTAACTCTTCGACATGTGTGCCGAGTAATTTTTGTTGTTGTTCTTGCTCCATAATTCTTTTGATTTCTTCGCTTATATCCTCAATTGGCGGCAATTCCTGCTCACTTTCCTTTGCCTGAGCAGCGACTAAATCATAATATTCTTCAATTTCCGCTTCAGTAACTTCTTCAACTGGGATCATTTTATCTTGATACTTTTTAAATATAATTGATTCTGCAAGTTTTTCTCGAATCGTTTCTACTTCCATATTTTCCTTTTTCAGCGCTTCTTTCATTGTTTCCTCATCGCCGAAGCTTTCAGCAAAGGTTGCATAGGATTCATCAATTTCCGCCTCAGTTGCAGTAATCTCAGCCTCGTTCGCCTTTTGTAAAATCAATGCCTGGTTCACTATTGTATCGAGCGTTTGTGCTTTTATATTTTCTACGACTTCTTTACTTGTTGGATCCTGACCCATTTCCTGTAATTGACTTTGGATTGATGACAAGACAGCATTATACTGCTCTCCTACAAGATCCTCATCATTTACAACGGCCACAACCTTGTCATTCTCAACTTGCTGTTCAGCTAATTTTGCTTGCATCTCTTCCTGTGATACCGCTTCTTCTGGTGCTGGCGCCGCATCTGATGCTTTATCATCATCACTGCAAGCTGCTAAACCTAATGCAAGTGCACCTGCTATCAATACTTTTTTAAACTTCATTTGTGTGAACCCCTTTCAAATCTAAAACTCATTTACTACTTGAGCCTAACTTGCATTTTAACGAAGTTATGTGGATTTTTAAACCCATAACCCTCAATAACTTCAAATTGTTGCCGTGCTGTCACATAACCACTTTCACAAACCGGGTTATCATAAGAATTAGTGCTACGTTTTATGGTGCAATCGATCTGTTGTACGCTCATATGCTTTTTTAATAATTGTCATCCTACATTCAATTAACGGTTGCCAAATGAGTTGCACAGGCTTAGTAGACAATAGAAGGATAATCAACACAGATAATAGCGCAATGCCAAGTAAATCTAAAATGCCATTCACCTCGAAAACATCTGCCCGGCGGAATAATTGAATCAGAAAACCATGAAGTAAATAGACATACAAGGTCCGTGTGCCAAAATGAGTAATCCTACTGTTCTGTTGTGGAATCCATGCAAGTATACTCATTGCCATGACCGCTGACGTTATATAAACGAGCAACCGGGCAATTCCACCGAATGTGGCCATATCTAAATCACTGTAGGATTTCGATGCCAATAACCAGCCCGAATTAAAATCAGGTGAAAAGTAAATGGCTACGCCTACAGCTAGCAATACAATTAGTGAGACAAGTTTTACAGTTCTTTGTTTTAACCACATGACATGTTCTTCCGTCATCCAATAACCCACCAGGAAAAATGGAAAGAAAACAAATGTCCGCGACAAACTGAAAGTATGTCCAATTTCACCAAAATAACCAACGAGTATTCCGATAGAAACCGCAAGAGACACACTGATTACAGCTGGAACTTTTTTAAAGATCGCCAGTAATATATGCCAACTAAACAAGCTACATAAAAACCAAAGTGACCAATGTGGATGAAATACACCCGTTTGCCATCCATCTTTTCCGATATAGAAATAAAAAAACGTATAAAGTAGTTGAAAGATCAAATAAGGGATCAACAATTTCTTCGCTAGCTTGACGATATAGGCTATATTTCCTGAACCCTTCGCATAAAATCCTGCCAGAAAAATAAAAGCTGGCATATGAAATGTATAGATCCACATATATAAGGTGTTAATTCCGCTTGATCCGTCTATGAAAGGCTGAATCATATGTCCAAATACGACTAAAAAGATTAACACTAATTTTGCATTGTCAAAATATGCGTTTCTCTTCAAATTCCTCATCCTTTTCTTTTACATACTTCAACTTACCTTCTTTCATTCAAAAAGAAAACCTTTTCCAACCGGTTTAATACAGTTGTAATAGCTGTAATTGAATTGAATTATTGTAGTCGGCATGTAATAGAGTTTACTGAGGCTTGATAAGACAACGATAGTTATGGATTAGAAAAGCTCATCGAGGAAAAATATACCCTTTTATTGGAGGTACTGCGAGAAACAAACAAATTAAATGGTAAGCAATCGATGTGGCATATCGCCGGTGATTTTTAATAAAATTTCTTCAAAAGAATGAAAAGAAGCTTGCTACAGTGAAATGACTGTTAGCAAGCTTTTACAATTGATACAGCTATTGAAGAATCGACTATATGTTTAACTAATGTCTCTCTCTAATTCTTCAGTTGACAAGACTTCGTTCATACTTCCAGTACGATAGCCTAGTAAATCCAATGATACATACGTAAAACCAAGTGACGTTAACTTCAATTGGATTTGATGATGCTGTTTCAGGAGTTTCGACATATCCTTGATAGGCACTTCAATTCGCGCCACATTGCCGTGGTGACGAACGCGTACCGTTTCAATTCCAAGCTTCATGATAAATTGTTCTGCTTGGTCGACTTGTTCAATTTTATGCTTATCGAGCTTTGTACCATAAGGGATTCTTGAAGCAAGGCTGCAGGACGCAGGCTTATTCCAGACCGCAAGCCCAAGTTCTTTGGACAAGGCACGTACTTCTATTTTATATAAACCAACTTCTTGTAAGACACTTCGTACGCCTGCTTCCGTTCTTGCGATATGACCCGGTCGGAAATCCTCCAAGTCATCCATAATCATGCCGTCAAGCACATAATTAAAGCCTTGCTCTTTTGCCAATTGATTTAAATGGGCATACAGCAATTTCTTACTATAATACCAACTATCAGGATTATTGGCTGCGACACCGGGATCTTGCAGTTCCTTAATTTCAGTTTTCAAAACCCGTACCCCCATATCTTCAGCAAGTTTTACCGCTAGATCAAATTCCTCTTGACGGAATAATTCCGATCCTACAACAACAGCCAAGACCTGATCACCAAGTTCTTGTTGTGCACGTTTAAGTACCAGTGTGCTATCGACTCCGCCAGAAAAGGCAACAACTACACTGCCCATGTCTGACAAAACTTCACCTAGTCGCTTATTCTTCTCATTCATCGTTTCATTCATGACGTTCGCCTCGCTTTTTCTAATTTTATTCTTCTACGAAAGGGATTGTTAGAGGGCCTAATGGTAAAACGGCAATTGACATATTTTCACCGTATTTTTTCTTTAACTCTTCGATCGTTTGTTCAATATCATGGGAGACTTTTAACATCGCTCCAGTAACCTGTTCATCTGTTAACTTGGAATACACATAAACATCTGCCCAGACTTGAATCACCGCTTGTTTTTGAACTTGCCACTGATCGAACATTTTAAACTCAGGGTCATTAATCAAATCTAGTAATTCTTGAGGTGTTTTAGCGAAATCAAATATTTTCGAATAATTCCCATGATCCGGTAATCCATCTGAACACTCGGATGCCATGATAATGGTACCGCCTTCTTTAACGATTTTATGCGCTGCACTCATGCCTTTCACTGCTTGATAAAGATTTTGGTCTAATGGATAGCCAGAATTGGATGCAATCACTACGTCAAAACGCTCTTCACAACGAAACATTGCGTGTTCTTTTGTAAATGAGCATCCCTGATCATGCGCTTCGTAAAGCTCTCCTGCAAAAACTGCCGTAATTTCCTTATCACGATTCAACGTAACATTTAACATAAAATCCGGTTTGCACATTGCATTAATCTCACGCGTCATATCTTGTAATGGATTATTGACCATGTTTCCCCATGTAGACAGTGGGTCTCCTATCATTCTGGCATTATGGAATGTCATGATTGTTTCGATTCCAGCGATACCAGGCATGATGCCTTTTGGACCACCTGAAAATCCAGCAAAGAAGTGAGGTTCAATGAAGCCAGTCACTATGCGGAAATCAGATTCAACATAATCCTTATTGAGATAGACATCGCATCCAAATGTACTTTCACCAAGATTTACAAGCGTCTCTTTGTTATGACAATCATTATTGATAATCCGAATATTATCGACTACCCAAGGTCCAAGCATTTGGATGAATTCTTCTCTTGTCTGATCTCGATGTGTACCTGTCCCATTGATGATCACAAAGCTTTCTAGTGGCACGTGATTTAGTTCTTCTATGAGTAGAGGAACCAAAATATGGTTCGGTGTTGGACGCGTAATGTCACTTATGACAATAGAAACGGTATCTGTCGATTTTACGGATTCCTTTAAAGATTTCATACCGATTGGTTGACGCAGTGCTTGACGAATAGATTCCTTTTCGTCTGCCAATTTCGGCAAGTTCTTTGGTTCAATGAGAAAGGATTGGTCGGGTAACTCTAATTCTAGCCCTTCTTTTCCATATAATAATTCTGTCTTCATCGTTAAAATCACCTTTTTCAATATTATTTACGATCATTTAACTGTTCAATGTTTCTTCTAGCGTTTCTTTAGTTTTTTTCTGTGGATCAACAATATACTCCTTCGTTCCGTCAATTCCTCTTTTCCTTTGGTATCGGTCCATCAAGATGACACCTAACGGACAAAGTAAGGTCGTCGCAATTGTTGAAATGGAAATTTGTGCAGTTGCAATCGGAACAATGTTTTGTATCATTTCAAATTCTGCAGGTGTCATCGCACCTGAAGCAACTGCTACAGACGCTGCCGCAGCAACTGCTGCTGGTGTTGCAGCGGCATTTCCAGCTGTTGAAGCTTCAGCAATTGGCGCAATATAACTCTTTTCCTTAAATAGTTTAAAGACTAGGATTCCCGCACCACCTGTTAGAACAAATGTTAAAACCGCAAGTGCTAATCCACCAGCGACGACAGTCGGATTCAGAAAACTTGCCAAGTTCATACCTGCCCCTAATGCAAAGGCAAAAAACGGTATAGTTAACGACTCCCCAGGCTTTAAAAACTCCCGTATTTGTGGATCTAAGTTTCCTAAAATCATCCCAATGCCTAATGGCAATAAAACAGCGATAAACGCAATCATCGGTAAAGCGGTTCCAAGAATCCCCAAAGACAAAAGCGTTAAGAAAGGGCCATCATTAATCGCGAGTATCGATAACCCACCGACGTCAGACCGATTACCATATTGACCTGTTAATGCAGCATACATACCACTGTTGCTGTTGGTCATTCCTGCGATGATCGCAAGTGACGAGAGACCAAGTATGCCATGCCATGGATCGAAGAAGATACCGAACGCCACACCTACGGCAAGCCCCGTCAAATATTTAGAACTTGTCAGTAGAAAACCTTTTTTCAAGGCGAGTCCACCAACTTTTAGATTCATTTGACTCCCTACACAAAATAGAAATAATGCGATAAGGACAAGCGCACTATCTTTGAATAATTCTTGTGAAAATCCGCCAATTCTTAAAAATTCATAGTAACCCGCTTCTGTTTGCGGCGCACCTAGAAATTCGAGGGCTTTCATAACGATTGGGATATGTAATTGATCTATTGTATTAAGTGTAGCACCTAATAATAGTGGAACAACCATTAACCCACCGGGAACCTTTTCAATCGTTGCTTTAATCTTCAAATCAATCTGCCTCCTTCTAGTTCATTTATGCGACCATAAAAGTATGATCGAATAATTTGTTCTGCGCTTTTTTCTAACAAACTTGCTGTCTGGCCCATAGATTCACTGAGTGTCATCGGTTTATCAATGATGCTGTGGACGCTGACTACACCGTGTTCATAAAGGACTTCAACACCCTTACCTACCGCACCCGCCAAAATAATTGAAGGTACATTTTCACTCATTGCAGCCTGAGCAACCCCAAGCGGTGTTTTCCCAGAAGCAGTTTGATAATCAACCTGCCCCTCACCTGTAATTACCAAATCCGCGTCTTTTAAATATCCGTAAAATTTAACATATTTTAAAACAACATCAACACCCCGCTCCATTTTCGCGGGAAAGAATGCTTGAAATGCGCCTCCAATGCCACCAGCAGCCCCAGCTCCCGGTAGATCATGTAAAGAGATTCCGGTTAAGGTAGCGATCTGATTTGCCCAATGAGACATGTTTTCATCGAGAACCTTCACATCATTTGCAGACGCGCCTTTTTGTGGTCCAAATATATGCGAAGCACCATTTAAGCCAATTAAAGGATTTTGTACATCCGATGCAATCAGAAATTTACTATCTTTTATTCTTAAATCAAAATTATGCGTATCAATTTTTTCAATGTCTGCTAGTTTTCCCCCGCCGTATCCAACCTCTTCTCCGACCTTATCTAACAACTTTAAACCCAACGCCTGTAGCATTCCTGCGCCGCCGTCATTTGTCGCAGAACCACCTAATGCGATAATGAACGATGAAAACCCATCATCCAGTGCTTGTTTGATTAATTGCCCAGCACCATATGTTGTTGCGTCTAACGGGGCTAGTTTCCCTTCAGGTACAAGTGCCAATCCGGAGCTACTAGCCATTTCAATGACACATGTTTCTCCATCACCTAGAATGCCATATGCGGCTTTCACCTTATTTCCCAAAGGCCCGACAACGATAACTTCTCGTATTTCTCCATTAGTCGCAGCCACCAGTGTTTCCATCGTTCCTTCGCCGCCGTCTGCTACGGGAAGTAAATGCGTTTCTGCATGAGGATAAGCTTTTTTAACCCCTTTATTTATGGCATTTGCTACTTCAACAGCATTTAAACTGCCTTTAAATGAATCTGGTGCAATAATAATCTTCATAATGTCCTCCCAGGAAAGCGCTTTCAATGTATTGATATAATCATACGAATATTGACGTAATTTGTCTATGGCTATACAATACAGAAATAGACTGTGTAATAGACTAATAATTAGTTACTTTAACCAAAAGGTAGGTAGATTACTGTGAATATGCTAACAACTAAGATTGCACATGAGATTGTACAGGAAACTTCACTGCGCCTGCAAAGAAATATAAATATTATGGATGTTGATGGAATCATTATTGCCTCTAGAGATAAATCGAGAATCGGACTCATGCATGAGGGTGCTATTGAAGTACTTCGAAGTGGCGTTACGCTCATTATCGATTCTGAGCAAGATAAAGCCTGGGAAGTTGCCCAACCTGGTGTGAATCTACCGATTGTTTTCCAAAAGGAAACAATTGGTGTGATTGGCATTACTGGTGATCCAGATGAAGTGAAAGACGTTGGAGAACTTGTGAAAATGACAACAGAACTTATGATAAAACAGGAATTTATCGCATCACAATTGGAATGGCGTCAACAAACGAAAGATATGATTGTGGGAGAATTATTAAAAGTCGACCCTGCTTATAGTCAAATTCAGCGTGGCCTAAGTTTACTCGAATTTGACATGAACCCACCTTATCTAACAATCATGATAGAAATATCCGAACGCTCGATGTCCAATCAAGCACTTATCAAAAAATTAGATCACACGATTGGCAACCAAAACGGGATTGTGAGTTTTATTAATCTACACCGGGTCCTCATTACGCTTTGTAGACTTGATAAAGACGAGGTGAATCATAGCGTAGACCGTATCTATCAAACATTGAAGAAGACGGATATTGTGTTTAAAATGGCTTATAGCCTTCCTTTCCATAAACTCGAAAAGTTCAATCAGTCTTATTTAGATTGTGATCTTACTTTACAAATTAGTGAGGATAGCCAAGAACTGGTTTCCTTTACCAATATCGAAGTCAAATCTTTAATCTATCAATTGGATGAAGTATTATCAAAGCGTTTTTCTAGTCGGATATTTAAAGATGGCCACAACGCTGTGAGAGCAAAAACACTTAATGCTTTTTTCGCCAATGGCCTGAATATCCAAAAAGCTGCTGACGCTTTATATGTGCACCGAAATACATTAATTTATCGACTCAACAAGATTACAGGCGATACAGGGTATGACCCCCGAAAGTTTAATGACGCTTTGAATTTACAGGTCGCTTTGTGGATTGCGGAAAAGACCGAGGACAAAACATAGAACAGAAGCTGTCAGAATAAATTCATTCTGACAGCTTCTGTTTTATTCTATCGATTTTTCAGTTGCCACCTGTTATCTGTGTTGATCCACAAGAATAGGATTACCATCCGGATCCTCAATTGTAAAGCTTCCTGGACCTTCACTTGTTTCATCTACTTCAGTTGTCAATTTAATGCCTTTAGCTTTTAGTTCAGCTTGAAGTTTCCGTATATCAGTAAATCCGTCAAGATTCTCTGCACTTTGATTCCAACCTGGATTGAACGTGAGCATATTCTTTTCAAACATTCCCTGAAATAGACCAATCACAGTGCTTCCGTTTTTCAGAATTAGCCACCCCTGAGAAATGTCCCCGCCCAAATCTTCAAATCCTAATTTTTCATAAAACGCCTTTGATTTTTCGATATCTTTTACACTTAGACTTACTGAAAAAGCACCTAGTTTCATAAATTCCCCTCCTATTATAGTGTAGATATTCTTGGCAACATGACGTAAAATGCCGTGTTCTCTGAGTATACCCCAAGACTACCATTTTTTTATATCCATAGTAAGTCATTAGTTTAAGGATTAAGAACTTTTTCACTAATCGACTGCCCTATTCTTCGATCAAACCCATTGTAGTAAATAGCTGCTTCTTTTAAACTCCTTTTGTATGTCGCCCCAAATTTGACATGGATTCTGGAAAGATTTCCATACTTACCGTAACAGCGTAATCTATCTGAAAACTATCAATATGGGTAATTGGGTTTAAGTAAATAGATTTCTGTGTTAACATACCAGAATACTTCTTTCACACAGGAGATGATGATTTGCTCCAAGCAACTGCAAACTTACAATTTTTCCGAAGCCTCATTTTATTGATAACAAGTTCATTAAAAGGTTTTTCACAAGTGTTATTAGTGGGAAATGCTTTTTCCGGATTTTTAATTTTAATTGGAATTTTTTTGCACTCACCTGTTCTCGGTGTGATGGCTTTTCTTAGTTCAATGGTGGGTACAATTACTGGAAAATACTGTGGTGGAGATCGAGTTTTAATCAGCAATGGGATTTATGGTTTCAATTCCGTATTATGTGGGATTGCAGCAATTCTTTTTCTCCACGGAGATAAGCGGTGGTTTATCGCACTCTTTGCTGCTGGTCTTGCTGCATTAAGTATGAAAGTGCTGACAAAAATTTTGGATAAGTGGAACATCCCTGTCATGACTTTTCCATTCGTTATCATCACATGGATAGGACTTCTGATTGCCTATCGCGTCGACAAGCTTTATATGGATCCTGACTTTGTCATAAGCTCGCCCGCAATGTGGAATTTAGCTGTCGAAGGAAGGCCGACATTAATCATTGGCATGATTAAAGGAATTGGCGAAGTGTTTGTTATCGACTCACTTTGGACTGGACTGCTCATTCTTTTAGCATTATTTTGGGTCGGATGGCGATTTGGGCTTTACGCGATTATCGGAGCTTTCGCATCCTGGTTAACCGCTTATTTTATCGGTGCTGATACACATTCGCTAAATTTAGGTTTGTATAATTATAACGCCGTATTGACAATTATTGCTGTTAGTCTCGTCTTTGACCATAAATCTAAAAAAACGCTCATTACCGGCATTATCGCCGCAATGTTAACTGTACCCGTCACTGCAGGTTTGGAATTACTCCTCGATCCACTTGGCTTACCTGCTTTAACATTCCCGTTTATTTTATGTTCATGGGTATTTATTGCATTAAGAAAGTTTTTTCCGAAAATATAATAATAATCCTAAGGGGATATCGACAAAGTATTTTATAGTCGGTGTTCCCTAATGTTTTATTTAGTGCGATAAATTAGAATATTGATCTAAAGTGATATTCCCCCTATTTAATGAGCATAAATACATTACGCGAAAAAAAAGCAGCCACTTGGAGGAAAGGTTCCAACGTGGCTGCAAACTTGTTGATAAAGACCAGCTGTTTCTCTCTCAACTACATTAAAGGACCTTGATGGTTGTTAGGATCTGATTTCTTGTCAGCAGAATCCCTTTCTTTGGAAAAGTCCGGCTCTTCTCCTAGCTCGGTATTTAAATTCGGATTTGTGAACTTCTGGCGATTTGAAGTGGGAGCCGGTTCCTCATCTGGTTTAAGTAAAACCCCTAAACTAATGAGTCCACTAATTCCAACAAGCGCATAAATCAACCTAGACATAGCTGCATCTTGACCTCCAAAAATTGATGCAACTAAATCAAAATTGAAAAACCCAATCAAGCCCCAGTTAATCGCGCCAATGATAACTAACGCCAAAGCAATCCTTCGAATTATTCCCATGCATTACCCTCCTTTGTTTAGCAATCGAATTGAAGTTGTTACAATTCGACTTATCTTTTACCAAAAATGATTTTTAATGCATCATAGAACTTTTATAAGCATTTTTTACATGGTGATACGGATGGAACTATAAAATATCAGTGAAACTTTTTTTATTCGTCCACGTATAAATAAGCAGCAACTATCTTAAATTGGGAGGAATTCGATGAATAATCACGAAATCGATTATAAAATTTACGGGGATGACATGCAGTTCGTTGAAGTAGAGCTCGATCCACAAGAAACGGTTATTGCAGAGGCAGGCGCCCTTATGATGATGGAAGACAATATTGAAATGGAAACCATATTCGGCGATGGATCCGGTTCTTCTGGAAGTGGAATCATGGGGAAACTCATGGGAGCAGGTAAACGAGTCCTCACTGGGGAAAGTCTTTTTATGACGACATTTACAAATAACGGCTCTGGAAAGAAACATGTATCCTTTGCATCGCCGTATCCAGGAAAAATCATTCCGTTGGATCTGAGTCAGTACAATGGCAAAATTATTTGTCAAAAAGACGCTTTTCTCGCAGCCGCAAAAGGCGTTTCAGTCGGTATCGAATTCCAGCGAAAAATTGGAACAGGTTTTTTCGGTGGCGAGGGTTTCATCATGCAAAAGCTCGAAGGCGATGGGATGACATTCGTCCACGCAGGTGGAACGATTATTGAGAAAAAATTACAGCCAGGTGAAACTTTACGTGTTGATACAGGATGTCTTGTGGCAATGACGCATGACATTGACTACAATATCGAAATGGTAAAAGGCGTGAAAACAGCATTATTCGGCGGCGAAGGATTATTTTTTGCTACACTTCGCGGCCCTGGAACAGTTTGGATTCAATCCTTGCCGTTTTCAAGACTTGCCAGCCGTGTATTCGCAGCAGCACCACAAACACCGGGCGGCGGTTCTCGCGATGAAGGTAGTATTGCAGGTGGATTGTTTAACATGCTTGGTGGAAAATAATTAAAACGATAAGATGCTGTCCTTACGTCTGTAAGGACAGCATCTTTTATTCGTATTTACCTCAAACTAAAAAACAAGCACGACAATAAACCAATCACCAAAATTATTCACAAATTCGACTAAAAAATTTGGACGCTTTGTGAATTATTTCACAAACTACTATTTACTATATAGAAAAGGTGTAAAATAAGAATTAAGTTAGACAGAAACAAAAGTAGAAGCAAGGATTCATTAAAAAATATAGCAAACAAAAAATTAGGAAAGGAAGAATGCAAAATGTGGGTAATTACAGTTTTCGAGAAAATGAATGTTAGATTCTTTGAATACCAGGATCAAGATGAAGCAATACTAGCCCTCCAACAATTTAATCAAAATGCTTTATTATCTTACACAAATTAATGCATTCAACACAAAAAAATTATGAGGTGATGACATGGTTGAATTAAGAAAATCTCAGTTCGGTAAAAATGTAATTATTGAGGAAAACCCATTATCAAGATGGTTATTTTCTAACACAACATCCGCTTGGATCTGGCTAGTGTTGAGACTGTACCTTGGTTATTCTTGGCTAACAGCTGGAATTGGAAAAGTTACTTCTGACGCATGGACTGGTGCTAATGCAGGTGTTGCAATTGAAGGATTTATGGGCGGTGCCCTCGCCAAGGCTGAGGCAGGCGAAGTTGCAGGTTGGTATGCATGGTTTTTAGAAAACCTTGTGATTCCGAATGCAGTTCCCTTTTCTTACATGGTCGCTTGGGGTGAAGTGTTAATAGGACTTGGCCTAATCGTTGGACTCTTAACAGGTATTGCTGCTTTCTTTGGTGCACTTATGAATATGTCATTCTTATTGGCCGGTACTGTGAGTTCGAATCCCGTTATGTTCATGATTGCCATACTCGTAATCTTAGCTTGGAAAGTTGCAGGTTGGTACGGACTCGATCGTTGGCTATTGCCTCGTTTAGGAACGCCGTGGTCTACAAAAAATAAACAGTAGTGAAGAAGGTCAAGAAATCGACATGATTTCTTGACCTTTTTATTTTGGGCATTTATTGTTTGATTCATGCTTTACGACTATGCGCTGACGACTTTTCTTCAAAAACGCTGCTTGATTAGGTACTTGGAAATATTTTCAAAAATCATTCGACAAAATCCAGTCTGCAATTCTATTCCCTCTATGCGGACTACCCATTATTCTTTCTAGTGAACAATTAAGTCTATTCGCAATTAATGACTACTAATATGAAATGAAAACTAAATTTTAATCTTTATAAGTAGGAATCGAATAATTAGGCTTTAGTCCTAGTTGTCAGAGTGTGTCGAAAACTAATGACCCAATTGTGAAATAATTGTGCTAGACTTTACTTATTAACAGGAATTAGGGCTAGTTTAAGTCTAAAACTACTTAATTGATTATTAATGAATGGAGGATGACAATGCTATCTATCCAAAACCTAAATCATTCATACGATAAAAAAGAAGAAGTTCTTAGTGATATTAATCTCCAAATTACACGAGGAGATTTCGTTGCTATTGCTGGTTCAAATGGTTCCGGAAAAACGACATTAATCAAGTTAATATGCAATCTTCTAAAATTACAAAATGGTTCTATTACATTTAAGGACACACCCCACACTTCTCTGTCTGTACAAAGCCAGATTGTTTATCTACCCAGTGATAATTATGTTCCGGAGTTTTTAACAGGAAAAGAATATATTATGTTGATGGCTAAGTTATATAAACAGAAAATAGATGTAGATAATCTAAATTTGATCTCTACCCATCTTAATATGAATAACAAGCTTACTGAGATGGTCGAATCTTACTCTCATGGCATGCAGAAGAAACTTCAGTTAATAAACGCACTGCTTATAAATCCACCAATCATGATCATAGATGAAACGCTAAACGGTATTGATATTGAAGCGAAAGAAATCATTAAAGTTTTACTAGACGCCTATGTGAACAATGGCGGTACAGTCATCATTTGTTCACATGATCTCCCCTTAATGGAGGAAATCAGTGATCGGGTCATTCTATTATACAAAGGGAAGGTCTATCTTGACGATTTAGTCGGCAATCTTC
The DNA here is from genome assembly GCF_057669865.1 of Sporosarcina sp. Y1009. Taxonomy (NCBI): domain Bacteria; kingdom Bacillati; phylum Bacillota; class Bacilli; order Caryophanales; family Caryophanaceae; genus Sporosarcina; species Sporosarcina sp. Y1009. The sequence continues at coordinate 275,991 of NZ_JBYHFO010000001.1, forward strand.
AAAAATCTCTGTCAGAACATTTTAAAGAACTGATGAATCTGGAGGAGGTGAAAAATGAGATTAACACAGGTTTCCAGTTTAATTCATTTGATTAGCCTATATTTCACAAGAAAAGTTTTTAATATTGGACCTTTAAAAAGTAAAGCTTTTAGGTTTCTACTGCTATTTGTATTAGCTGCGATCATTGGTATGTTCACTTTTCTAGTTTATTTGTTCTTTAATGATATTGGCAACACTAAATTTGAAGTTCAACTCATTCTAAAAGTATATGGCATGACAATCTCGTTTTGGACCTTAATTATTTTTTTGTTTGTCAAAATCCTTTTTATGAAATCCAATAACTTCCTGAAAATGACGACCACCCTACCCGTTTCTATGAATGAAAGAAATACTGCCTTGCTCATTTTTGAAACTTTGATTTCTATTGTAGTGATAACATTATTGTCGAGTGCTATTGTACTCGCCTTACTCTTGGTTCACGGAATGCAATTTATCTTTTTATTATTTAGTACAATTTATTTCTCCAGCATCATTACGTATTTAGGACTCCAACTGATGGACAAAATTCTCGTATTTATTCTTAACCTCTTGAATTTAAATTACTTAAAAGACATCTTTACGATTTTTCTTTTCAGTGGTTTATTTTTCATTTTATATAAAGAAGCTAATTCTGTAATAGAATCTATTGTGTCCACATATTTGGGAGAGCAAGGTCCTGAATTTCACATATTAACTTTCTGGCCTATGCTATTCGATCAATTTGGTTTCTGGGCGGTTTTAATGCTATTTCTTTTATTGTTTCTTTTACTTTGTTTGTTCATCATCAAAATTCCGGATACGGGCTATATGTCCGTACAGAATTATTTAAAAATTGAGATTTCAAAGTCGTTTAATAATCTGCTAGGCTCTTATGTTTACAGCATACTTAGAAAGAAAGATACGATAAGTTATATAGGGGTTTCCTACGTCATCTTTATCTTTTTATACATTGATCAAAAGGAAGAGTATATTTTGTATTCATTATTCCCTCTTGCATTCAATGGAATTTACCAATACGTCAATACAAACTCGGTCAGAAAACTATGGTGGAAAACAAATTATACAGTGTTAAAAGATTATTTATTACTTGTGGGTAGCCAATTTTTCTATATATTTCTCATTGCCATACCGCCTTTGGTAACGATTCTTATTTTCAATACACCTGTAGATCTACTAGCAATTCCATCTTTACTGCTTGCTGTTTTTCTATTCACCTTAATGGGTATTCTCTTTCCGCCATATGACGATAATCCGTTTTCAGTGATTACTAGTTTAATTATTATTTTCACAATCTCTATTGTTTTATTATTAGGATTAGGAATTCTTCAACTGTCAAACTTTCAAAATATCCTAATCATTTTCTTTATTTTCATTGTCATCGTCTATTTCAGCATACTGGGCTTAAATAAGATAAAGGAGGAAATTTAAAGTGAAAAAAGTAACTTCAGGATTCAATGCATTTTTAGGTGCGATCATCACCACGCTCATTATCCTTGTTTGTTCATTCCTTTATATGCTATTTAGTGGTGGTGCGGATACGGGAAAAAGAACGATTTACTTTGACACCTTATTTTTCAGTTCTACTGATCAGCCAGATGGTTCTACAACGATGAATTTTGGAGTTGAAAATTTTTATCCGGCAATTATTACTGTGGTTGTGTTTACCCTATTTTATTTGTTTGTTTTTATCATGTATAAAGCTTTAAAACAAAAACAACTTCAGCTGAAAAACAGGACTTAGCTAATTATGAAAAAAATCACAAAAAATGTTGAGGACATCACTTTCTTGAGTTTCACTATTCTATTTTTCAAGCTTAATAAGCCTTTGGTGATCATAATGTGTACAAGCCTAATTTTACCTTTGCCATTTTTCATTAAATTTGATGTTTCCCTATTATCTTTTCAACAATTTGCCTTATTTGGATCGTTGTTAGTTTCGTTCATGCTACATGAATATTTTCATACGCTATCATTTAAATTTTTCAATAAAAAGGGCCCTGTCTGTTTTGAAAGCAATTTTTTGCGCATATCTATCATTCCCCTTTTCTCTCTCAGTAACTTTCAAATAATGATAATGGCTATATTAGGACCTACTCTATGTTTTGTGATTGGTTTAGTCTTGTATGTGTCGGCAACTTCTCAACTCATGTTGGTTATCTCATATATTTTCCTTCTACATATTCTCTTTCTCATTCCCCCATTCGGAGATGGGAAGATGATTATGAAAGCTCTGCTAAGTCCCAACTTGAAAGGAGGTGAGTAATTTGACCATGTCTATCAATAATAGTTTAATTAGTCTTTGGGTTCTTGCTGAAACAATGAAAATGAACACAGTAAACTATTTTGAAAAACAATTGATTAGAAGTGATGCTTGGTTTTTAATATTTTTGGCAGTTTTATTAGGCCTAGCATTTACAATTTTTGCAGGTTTAACAATATGGTGTTTGGTCTATAAAGGCGGCAGATTTACAGGTAATTGGAAATGGTCACAGTGGGGAGTAAGTGTTCTTGCAGAGTGTAAATGATGCTTTATCTGAAGTAATCTTAAAAATTAAATCAATAATGCAAAAAGACGCCTTCCACCTAAACAGACAATCCAGAAGGCGGCTTTTCTGATTTCGAATTTTATACATAGATAGGAAGTTTAATGAGCTAGGATAACAATTCAAAAAGGATATCGACAATGCGTTGCTTAGTCGATATCCCTTTAGTCATTTGATTCACTTATTGCACAGTACTACCTGAAAAGAAGTATTGATTTCATCCTGTGAATAAATCCGGTGCTACTTTTTTCTTAATCTTCATGGCAATGTAGTAAGCTAGCAAGGAAGCTAGTAAAGATTGAACAGCTGGTAATCCCATAGGTGTTACGTATTGTGTAATATACCCTAGGATAATTCCAACAACAATCGCAATTGTAGCCATCCAGTTCCAGCCTGGTACTTCCACCCATTTTTGTTTTCGTACAAGGAAAAAGTCACTCATCATAACGCCTGCCATTGCAGGATAGAAAAGAGCTGTTAAGTATAGGAAGTCTTCAAAATAATCTAGGATACCCATAAGTGCAACGACTATTGCTAGAAGTGTACCTAGTAGCGTTAGAATGGCGCGACCTTTACTTGAGTTGACATTTAACACGTTGGATAGTGCTAGTCCCATACTGTAGTTATTAACTAATTGTGATGTCCATGTTGCCAGCCATAATATTAAGAATCCCCAAAATGGAAAACCAAGATTCATCATGACGTTTACAATGTCTGCATCTCCAACACCAACAGACATAATTGCCCCGACAATGAAGAGAGGAAACCCGATAACAACAATACCACTCGGAATGATCCAGTTGTCTCTCCAAGTTGGCTTAGCATAACGTGTATAATCCGATGCAATCACCCACTGTGAAACGTTGACACCAATGACTAGACTGATGGCAGCCATTATAGTCATCGTTGGCTCTGGATTCCAGGATGTAATTGTTTCCCACCCAGTATTTTTCAGTGCAAGGTAAATTCCTCCAATAATAAGTAAGAGACCTGAAGGGACTGCAAGGTAATCCGTCCATTTCATCGAGTTATAACCAATGATCGATGGCAGAGCAAATAATAATCCTGCAACCGTCGTAACCGCAGCCCAGCCAAACCAGTTATTTTCATAATCAATGCCGATCATTGCTGACATCGCGTTACCTGCCACTGCAGTTTGTAATGCCCACCAACCAAGTGAAACTGCAAAAATTGTCAATCCAACAATAAATCTTGCTTGGATTGTCCCAAAACTAGACTTTGCAATGACAGAAGAGGAGCGACCGGTTTTAGCGCCAATATAACCTTGTAATGTATTTCCAACCCACTGAAACCCGAAAAGGGCAATGATTAAAATCAATAGAATTTTATTTAATCCAAAACTTGCTGTAAGTGCTGCTCCAACCATTAAAACTGGAATTGTAAATTCTAACCCACCAAAAATCATTGCAGGTGTGATCCAGTGCTGTCTTTTATTTTCAGGAACTGGCGCTAAAGCTTCGTCAGTTCCTGTTAGATTGTTATTGGCATCATTGCCTTGGTTTTGCTCCATAATCTCGCTCCTTTTCATCTAAGATGTAATTTCTATTATGCTTTTACTAATGCAAAGATTAGTTCAACTGGTTCTTCTCCAATATTTTGACACCAATGTTCTTCTCCAGCTGGAATAAGGGATGCTTCACCTGCAGTTATTTCATATGGTTCTCCACCTGACACGCCTTTGAGCGTACCTTTTAGCACATAAGAATACTCCTGCTCTTCATGAAATGTTGTTCCTTCGGCTGGCAAACGCTCTCCTACCGGTATCGTAACAAATCCAAACTTTACTTCCGCATTTGGATATTTGTCGTGAAATAGATTTTGTACTATTTCTCCTGTGTTTTGTGGTGATTTTTTGATCATATCAATTTTCCTCCCTTAGAATTATCTGCCAGCCAGTTCTACATATTCAAATGTTTCAGGATTAACTTCTACTAAGAAATGCTCACGCGCTTCTTCAATCGTAAAATAATCATTTTTTACATCCATCGCAACTTGTGCGGCTGGCCGTTGTTTCGGATCACCGTAACCGCCGCCTGTTCCTGTCATCAGTTGAACGACGTCATTTGTATCAAGTCTATAGCGCGGATAAACACCATAAGGACCATCAGTTTCGCCGTCTGCTTTTACAATATAAAACTCATTCGGTGAACCGTCGCTCCCCTTTTCAAGTCCCCAAGGTAGGAATTTATTTCGCCCAAATGTGACTGTAACGGCTTGTCCATCCGATAATGCACGGTAAGAGCGAATCACCCCTTTACCGCCGATAAACTTACCAACCCCTGAACCATTTCCGTCCTGACGAAGGCTATATTCATCCAATAAAACACCGTAGCGCGTTTCTGCAACTTCAACAGGAACGTTGTAAGTTTCACCATCTGAGAAACAGAATTGACCCGATTCTCCGTCTTTCGTTGGCGATGCGCCCCATCCACCAACTGAAGGCTCAACAATTAGAAATGCATCATCGGTATCTTGATGATTCCCAGATAAAGTTACCGCACAGACTGAAAGGAAATGTCCAGCAGTTAAACGGTTCGGAACATGCGGTGCCATTGCACGCCACACAAGATCTAAACTACCTAATAATGTTTCAAAGTAATTCGATACTGGTACTGGACGTTCAGCTGACATAATCGATTTCGGATCGACGATGACCTTAAGCGGGCGGAATACACCATCATTCACATCTTGTTCAGGGTTTGTGAGCGCTAAGAATATTGCGCGAACCGCTGAAACAAGTCCAGTATAGGAACAGTTCATAGGCCCTGGTACTTGTGGTGAACTTCCTCTAAAATCACAGATAAACTCATCATCTGTAATCGTAACTTTTACTTTAATTGGGAATGGACCGTTTCCAAGACCATCCGTGTCAATAAAGTCTTCTGCATAAAAATCGCCTTTCGGTAATTTTTGTAATTCTTGTCGTGAAATTTTTTCACCGTGGTCTAATAAATAATCGATTGCAGAAAGGATTGTTTCTTTGGAATGCTTATCACAAAGCTCTTTCAAACGTCGATCTCCCGTGCGAAGTGCTGCCACTTGTGCCCACATATCACCTAGTGATAAATCCGGGAAGCGAACATTCGAACGTATAATCTCCACGATTCCTTCATTCACCTTGCCTTCGTCGTAAAGCTTTATACACGAGAACTGAAGGCCTTCTTGGAAAATATCGACGGAGTCATTTGTAAAGGATCCAGGATCTTTTCCACCTACCTCTGTCCAGTGAGCTTTATTCGCCGAGAAGGCAATTAATTCGCCGTCTTGGAAAATCGGCATAACGAGCCCCACGTCTGACAAATGGGAACCTCCACCCTGGTAAGGATCATTGATGATGATAATATCGCCTGGTTTCAATTTGTCGCCAGGGTACTTATTCAACGTCTCTTTCACCATAAACGTCAGCATGCCGATAAAACCTGTAACACCATTCCCTTGCGTCAATAAGTTCCCTTTTGCATCTGTCAGACCACTTGCATAGTCAAGAACTTCATAAATAATTGGACTCATGGATGTTCGTGCAAGCGCAACAAACATTTCATCTCCCACAGCAAGTAAAGAATCTTTCACAATTTCGAGCGTAAATGGGTCAACTTTTCTTGTTCCAGTCATATTAGTTATCCTCCTTCTCGATGATAATATTGCCGTAGTCATCCAAGTAGAGCTTTTGCTGGTTGTATATTACGGTTACTGCTGCTTTTTCCTCGACAATCGCCGGTCCATATACCACTTCATTTGTCGGTAATAGATCGCGGTCGTAAACAGGTGTAGAAACCCAACCCTCATTTTCATAATAAACATCTCGATCTTCTTTTTTCGCTTCTTCTAAAGAACCTGATCTCTCCAGTTTTGAAATGACCGGCTTCTCTACTTTTCCAAATGCTGTTACATGAATATTTACGATTTCCGTAGCTGCATCATCCAATTTGAACGTGTAATTTTTTTCGTGTAGTTTGTGGAAATCTTCTATGGCTTTCAATCTATCTTCGTCTGTCCACTTGCCGTTTGCCACAGGGACTTTAACAGTGTGCTCTTGCCCGAGGTATCGCATATCAGCGAAGCGATGGAATTCTACATTGTCTGCTTCCATTCCCTCTTCTTCAAAATGCTTAAATGCGTTACTTTCGATTTCCGTCCACTGACTGTCGATTTCATCCAATGTTAATTCATTCATTCGCTTAATATAGGTTTGGATATAGTCATGTCGGAGATCCGTCATGAGCATGCCCCATGCAGAAAATACTGGCGAAGCAACGGGTACGACAACTTTTTTAACACCGAGTTCAATCGCAAGTGCAGGTGCGTGCATTGAACCACCGCCGCCAAATGCGAGCAATGTAAAGTCTTGTGGGTTGTACCCTTTACGAATGGATATCAATTTCAATGCATTCAACATATTTGAATTGGCAATTCGAATGATTCCAAGTGCTGCTTCTTCTGCGGTTATACCAAAATGATTCCCAATCTTCGTTTCAACCGCAGCCTTAACTGCCTCTAAGTCCACATTATAATCAAAGTTCTTCGGTGAGAGTCGCCCCGTTAGTAAGTTTGCGTCAGTCGTAGTTGGCTCAGTTCCTCCTTGTCCATAAGCAACTGGTCCCGGATTCGCGCCAGCTGATTGAGGGCCAACTTTTAGTGATCCTGCTTGATCAATCCAAGCGATCGAACCGCCACCATTACCGATTTCGACGATGTCGACGACTGGTGTCTTAATCGGATAACCTGCGTGACGACTATCTTTCTCGATATAATAATCAGTTGATACTTTCACTTCACCGTTTTCGATAAGTGAACATTTCGCTGTTGTTCCGCCGATATCGAAGGCAATAATGTTTTTCTCGCCGATCATTTCTCCTAAGACGGCAGCGCCGAAAATACCAGCAACAGGACCGGATTCAACCATATTGATTGGTGCTTCTTTCGCTTTATCGAACTTGGTCGTTCCACCGTTCGATTGCATAATATAGCGTTGGTCGATGTCCACTTGTGCCTTCAGTTCTTGTTCTAATTGGTTAATATAAGTTGTTGCGGCAGGTTGAACATAAGCATTCAATACAGCTGTATTCGTCCGCTCGTATTCACGCCACTCTTGCGTAATATCACTAGAAGCAGTCACTTGGATTTCTGGCCATAATTCTCGAATCAGTTGGGCTGCCTTTTGTTCATGCGCAGGATTTACATACGAATGTAAGAATGAGACAGCAATCGCCTCTACTCCTTCTTTTTTAAAATAGGCTACTAACTCTTTTACTTCGTCCAAATCAAGTTCCTGTAAAACTTCACCTTTATAATTTACACGTTCATTTACTTCTCTACGTAAGTATCTTTCTACAAATGGTGTTGGCTTTTCATAATTGATATTAAAGAGATCAGGTCGATTACCTCTTGCGATTTCCAACACATCCCGAAAACCTTTTGTTGTAATGAGTGCTGTTTTCGCGCCTTTTCTTTCTGTTAATGCATTAATAATCACCGTTGTTCCATGTATGAACATCGATATGGGTGATTGATCCACACCGCTTTTTCGAATAACATCCAAAACACCTTTTTCAAAATTCGGTGGTGTTGTACTACTTTTAGCTATGCCAATATGGCCATTTTCATCAACGTATACTAAGTCTGTAAATGTTCCGCCAATATCTGTTGCGACTCTCATCCTATTCACACTCCTGTTTTTTAGAAAATTAATGGTGTCACGATACTAAGTACAATGCTATCCGTTGAAAGTGGATTCTCCCACTGGTGAATTAAGCTCGAAGGAAAGTGAATGGTATCCCCTTCAAACAAGTGGTATTCATCATCATTTAAATGAAAAATCACTTCACCTTGTAAAACAAAATAAAATTCTTCGCCGTTATGACTATAAGAATATTCTTCCTTCATTTTCGGTGGTAATACTACTTTCATCGGTTCAAGTTTTCGGTTGTTGAAAGTACCTGTCAGCCTTGTATACAATTGGCTACCTGAACTCGTGGTAAAACTATGATGATCCGTTGAACGTACAACATAATTTTGATGTTCATTTTCTTCTTCAAAAAAATAGTTAATATGGATTTCCAAAGCATCTGAGATTTTTTTTAGTGAAGTAATCGATAATGACGATGCACCTCGCTCAATTTGTGACAGAAAACTTAGGGATAATCCTGTTTGTTCACTTAAATCTTTTAACGTGAGATTACGATCCCGACGTAAAGCTTTAATCTTGTTATGAATCTCATCCATGACTCTGCTCCTTCAAATTGAAGTGTAAGTGTAATAATTGAGAATATAGCATAATTAATTTCCTAGCGCAAGAATTATCTGTAATTATGTTATATTGTGAATAAGTGGCTATACTGAAAATTCCACCAAGAAGTCAAGCTACATCAATAGCAATTGCAATTCATAACCCTTTAAACCTTTTTAACAAATATAAATAAGCTCCATTTTCGGACAGATAGTGGCTGTCTAAAAATGGAGCTTTTTTGATCAAAATCAGAGGAACTTGTGTGAGACTTTTTCATGACAATGCATGACTTAGGATAAAAATTCAAAAGAGTTATCGATAAAGCATAGTTTAATCGATAACCCCTTTAGTCATTATACAACCACAATGAATTTACTGACTATTCCATCACGGAGAAATCTTGCGATGTATTCAAGGCGTTCATTGCAATAGTAAATCAGGATTCTACTATCTTTTTCTTCATTATAAATAGCAACATTAAAACTATCAAAAATATTATAAAATGAATATATACAAAACTATCTATTAATATTTTAATATCTAAATGACCATTTTGTTTATATGCAAAAATAATCGTGGAAGTTGCAGCGAATAGACTATATGCTAACAAAAACCATAACATCTTTGTTTTTTTCATTATTCTCAACACCCCTAATCGGCAATCTCCGATCATCCAAATACTGCGAATACTTCTCGTTCTAATTCTGCTATCAATTCACATTCCTGTTTTCTTGGTAAAACTTTTTTTACAATGCTGCTGTAGTACCAATGTTGGTCTGCTTTGCCGCGATTAAATCGACTCCAAACACCGTCTCCATGACTCTCAATATCCGCTCGAATTGATTTGATGTTATGCAATTTATCTGCGGTGATCACTTGGATTTCCTCTAAATTCAAACTGTCTAATTGAGCAATCGTATGTTGTTTCCGCTCTAGCCATGATAGACGCTTATCTTCTTCAGATGCCGCAAGCACTAGTTCAGCGACATGACGCCCAAAGTGTTTTGCTAATTCTTCATAAGTAACAGATGTATCTTCTATCGTGTCATGTAAAATACCAGCTGCGATTACCTCATCAGAACACTGGATTCTCTGCAGGCTCATGCCTACTGCAAACGGATGTGTAATATACGGTGTGTTGTTTCCTTTTCGAAGTTGGCCTGCGTGTGCTTCTGCAGCAAAATTAATTGCTTTATCAATAATATTCATAAAATACCTGCTTTCAGTTGGCTAAATACTAAGCGTCCTCAGTCACTACTCAGCTCTCAGTATTTGCCTAGAACTATAATAGATTCGGTCAACGATTCCTTCATCATTTGAAATAAACCGAATGGGCTCTTGTTTATTCTTCTCAATTCCTACAAACGTATGATTTCCAACATGACGTAGTGGATTGTAGGAACCACCTGTAAGATGTCTTAATTGACCATCTTTCACATCAATTTGCACATGCATCCCTTCCCCTGACTTGTAGATCCCGGCAAACTTTTCCAACTTGACCTCATCAATTGGTTCAGATTTATAATGAACGTTCGTCGCATCTAGTGCTCTCCCGCTGAGAACATTTAGCGCGCCCATGAGCATTCTACCAGAAGGGACACTTGCTAAACTTGATAACGCCACACCCGTTAACCCTTTCTCAGGCACCATAAACATCAGTGAAGAAACACCTTTCAAGCCGCCCCCATGCTCAATCAGCGTATCTCCATAATAATCTGGTGTAATCCGCAACCCATAACCGTAAGAAATGCCCTTGTTATACTCAAAATGAGGGTATAACATTTGTGCAATACTTTCCTTCGATAAAATTTGAACCCCGTCTACCATGCCTTCATTCCGATAGATTTCTAAATATCTTAAAATATCATTGATGGTTGACTTCAAATAACCCACAGCTCTCATGGCAGGCGCGTCCCACCAAACTGCTGTCGGATAAACCGTCACCCCATCTTCTGTCGTTTTAGCCGCATAAAGCGTTGTCACATCTTCAAAGTTAGCTAATTTCTCTAAATCAAAAAAAGTTCTCTCTAGTTTTGCCGGTTTTAATATATGATCACTCACATATTCCTCATAAGACTGCCCACTTGCCCGGGCAATAATCACACCGAGTAAACCGTAAGAATCATTAGAATAACTAAAAGACTGTCCGGGTTGGTCAAGCGGTTGAAAATCTAGCGCTGCAATAAATTCAAACATGTCATCATATGTATCGATTGCATCACCAGCATTATTAACCAGATCCAAATCAAGATAATCCTTCGCCGATGGATCTTTGTCAATACTGCGTTTCCGTGCAAATACATGGGTTGATATTGGTGGAATTCCCCCCGTGTGCGTCATTAAATGATGTATCGTGATTTGTTTTGTTTTCTTGATATCCGCTGTATGAAACTCCGGTAAATACTTCGAAATTCCATCATGAACAGAAAGTTTACCTGCTTCTTGAAGTTGCATAATCGCAACACATGTAAATGATTTCGTCATGGAAGCGATCCCAAAAATCGTATCCGGTGTAATCGGCAACTCGTTCTCCACGTCGCGATAGCCATAGCCTTTCTCATAAAAACGCTCGCCGTTTCTATTAAGCCCTATCCCCACCCCTGGGATATGATTTTCCTTTATTAGCTTTTCTGCAAACACGTCAAACTCGCTCAAATTCCCCAATACCAACAACTCCCTTTTTTTGTCCCATCGTTTCTCCAAAGCTGTACTGTAATTTTCAATCTATCACTAGTTTACCTGATATCTAGTTCTAAATATAGTGAATATATATTGTTCTCTTCTTCTTTCGAATAACGATATCCTCGCTATTTCAAGAACAACGGTTTAATGCGATTCCTACTTTAGTATTATGCAATTGTAGTGTATAATTGTTGTTTGGAATCGTTTTATATAGGTATCTAAATAGGAGAGTTGAATAATTCTATGGAATATGAAAAAGAGTTAAGCCCAGCAAAGCTGATGTGGCAAATGACGCGACCGCATACATTAACAGCGACGTTTGCGCCGGTTATTTTAGGAACAGTGATGGCACTATATGATACGAAGATTGATTGGCTTTTATTTATCGCGATGATGTTGGCATGTTTAGCTTTGCAGATCGCAACGAATTTATTTAATGAATACTATGATTTTAAACGTGGTTTGGATACCGCTGAGTCTATTGGTATTGGTGGTGGGATTGTAAGACACGGATTGAAGCCTAAAAATGTGTTAACTGTGGCATTTTCACTGTATATTTTGGCTGCTATTATCGGTGTGTATATTTGTATGAATAGTAGTTGGTGGTTGGTGGCGATTGGCTTGTTTGGGATGGCGATAGGCTATTTCTATACAGGTGGCCCCTATCCAATTGCGTATACGCCTTTTGGAGAATTATTCGCTGGATTACTTATGGGGGTAGGATTTGTTTTAATTTCTTATTTCATTCAAACGAATACGGTAACTGTTCAAAGTCTGCTGATTTCTATTCCAATCGGGATTTTGGTTGGGGCGATTAACATGTCCAACAATATCCGTGACATCGAAGAAGATATTAAAGGCGGACGAAGAACATTAGCCATTCTTCTTGGACACAAAAAAGGGATTATTGCTTTGGCCATTGCGTTTGCCGTTTCATATTTATGGATCGTACTTCTCGTTATAGCAGGTTCAATCAGCCCTTGGACATTAGTTGTGTTCTTATCCATCAGAAAACCAATCTTAGCGATTCAAGGCTTCCAAAAAGCTAAGCCAGAATATTTACGGGTCGCGATGAAATCCACTGCACTCACTAATACATTTTTTGGATTCTTGTTATCTGCGGGATTATTAATTAGTTATCTATTTTAATGAGAGGAGCACTTCCTATTGTGTTTTCACACAGTAAGAAGTGCTCCTCATTAATTATTCGAATAAAAATTTCGGCTCATTTTCGCCCATTTCAACTTTTAACTGATACTCTTTTAAAAACCAATCATCATGGCTATTGAAATAAAAAGTGATGTCTTCTACCACATCGTTAATACCCACATCTCCATCTTTTCCAACGGATAAGCCTAAGAAGTAATTTGGATGTGCAGTAGGAATCCCGCCATATAACTTTACAAAAAATTGAACGTACGCATTTTGTTCTAAACCCATTTCCTCTTTATACCACGCTGCCGCTTCCTTACTCACCGAAAAATTCATCTCTACATCTCACCTTTTTCGTTTTAGTCTATCCTATCATATATACCCTGAAAATCATCGTTTATAACAACTGGCCTATGGAAAAATTGAAAAGTATCTAGAACAGGAACCTTGTAAAACCGCACAAAAAAACCTCCGATGCATACTTTTACAAATGTACGCCATCGAAGGTATTTTCTTTACAAGCTAAAACCGAGACTTATTTTTATTGATATTTTTTTATTAATTCTACAAATGCATCTACGAATGATTGTAAGAATTGAACAGTTCCTTCATTGTTTATATTGCCATCCTCATCCAACAGATCTTGTGAGTTAGCAAGGTAAGCCTCAGGTTGTTGGACAACTGGCATATTCAAAAAAGCGAGTGATTGGCGTAAATGATGATTTGCGCCAAATCCACTTAAATTACTAATTGATTGGCTAATAATGCTGGCTGGTTTACCATCCCATACACTTTCCCCGTATGGTCGAGAACCAACATCTAATGCATTTTTTAGTGCGGCTGGTACGCTGCGGTTATGCTCAGGCGTTACAAATAAAACAGCATCAACTGTTTTGATTTTATTACGAAATGCGCTGTATTCTTCTGGACTATTTTCATCATAATCTTGGTTATAGAGTGCCAAGTTGCCAATTTCAACAAACTCTGTCTCGTACCCTTCTGGGAACAATTTTGCCACATTATCTGCGATTTGTTGAGAAAAAGAGTCTTTCCGTAAACTTCCTACTAGAATTCCGACTTTTACCATATCAAATCATCCTTTTCTACCTTTTTATATGTCTTAATTATTAAACTATAGCAATGATTCTATCTAATATCCATTAACTTGAATTATACTGATAGTCCTCTGCACAGTGGGACCTCCTTTATTTCCTGTTATAATAGAAACTAGGAAACTAAACGAGGAGGAGCGAAGATGCAAATACTGTACTTTGAGCCTGCGTGGGATAAAACAATTGCACCTGCGGATAGAGAAAAAATCATCGCTCATTTCCATTCACATCACCTCGAAAATAATAGTCAGCTTTCATTTTTTCGGGAAGCCATCAACCATAAAGGGAATCTATTGGTCACTGTCCTTATTCACAATAAGAAAGACACTCCCCTACCTTTCCAAGATATCGTCATTACTTATATTAAAAACGGCAAACCCATTGCTACGGGCATTTTTAATTTGCCACTAGAGATTCCCAAAAAGTCATCTATGCCATGGACATTCATTTTTACACCTGCCAATGAAACAGAAGCACCCCCGCAATTAAGCATTACTTATAACACATGACATACAACTCAAAAAATCCGCTAATTCCTAAATGAATTAGCGGATTTATTTTTTAAAGCTATCTAACAAAACATAACCGAACACAATTCCAGCTATAGTGACTAATGTAGTGTCTCCCATCACCAATAAATTTCTCAAGAAAAAAAATGTAAGCCCGAAATTTAAAGTCAGCAGTGGTATGAATGCTATATATAGCATTGGCAAACCAATTGCCACAAACTTAATCCAATCAAACGACCATTGCTTATTTTCTTTCATCTCTTTCATGAATTTAGGCAATCGTAGTAAAATCCCTATAAAAATAGGGAAAAAAGAAACGAATAATAAAAATGGCAGTAAATTAAATGTTACCCGAACTTCAGCTTGCAAGTGCATTTTATATGCTGTTCCTAGATAAAATACAATTGCGAAAGCGACTGTGGGAACGAAATAAGATAAAAACCTTTTAATAATAAACTCCCCCCTAACAATTTATGGACTGACTTTCACTCGTTAATTTATATCAAAAACTGCCTAATTCAATTATATCAACAACACCTTATAATTGACACAATAATTACACTTTTCAACCAATTACAAGTGTAACTTCTTCCAGATTATGATTAGCAGTACCAACATACCCCCTATCAACAGACTTCTCTCGTGTTGTAAAAATAAATTCCAAATAGAAGCTCATGCCTATTGTTATCATAATTATATTACTGTATCATACATAGTATAAGAAGGTGAGATGATTACCATGTCATTAATCGAATCGTTCACAACAGAACTAAGAAGAGGGACTTTAACATTGGCCGTCCTAAGCCAATTACGGACACCTCAATATGGCTATTCGCTGGTTCAACGTCTTGAAACGGCAGGGGTAACCATTGAACAAAGCACGTTATACCCGTTGCTGCGCCGACTCGAGAAACAGGAACTCCTGACAAGTAGCTGGGATACAACAGAAAGCAGACCCCGGAAGTATTACGTCATCAATGAATATGGACGTGACATTTTTGATCAGCTAAAAAATGAATGGAAAACGATGACTTTGGAATTAACAACATTATTGGAAGGAGATGAACAGCATGAAACTGATTGAGGCTTATGTCTATGAGGTAACAAGAAGATTGCCTGAAAAAACTCGGAATGATATTGCACTTGAACTCACCTCTACTATCGAGGATACATTGCCAGAAGACTATACGGAAAGTGAAGTAATAGAAACGCTTTCAAATCTAGGAGATCCAGCACAACTGGCTGCAAGCTATCGCGATACTCCAAATTATTTGATTGGCCCAAAAGTATATGATGTTTATATGCGGACGATGAAAATCATCATTCCATGGGTTATTTTAATTACTATTTTAGTTCACATCGTTGAAAGCATTGTCCAATTTTCAGGAGAGGAAAGCATCCTTTCCGTTATGATAAAAGCCATAGGATTGGTCATCGCTACTATCATTCAGGCGCTTATCCAAACGGTCTTCTGGGTCACAATTACATTTATCTTCATCGAAAGGATTGCTTTAGCAAGCAGCAATTCCCCCCTGACAACATTCGGTGTGAAATGGACGCCAGAGTCTTTAAAACATGTTAATGTCATCCCAAAGAAAAAATCAATTCCTAAAAGTGAAATTATTCTCGGTTTCTTTTGGACAGTGATTTGGGTTATTTTTTACTTCAACGCGGATCACCTCGCCGGCATCTATCACTCAACTGGCAATGAAGGCCTGCAAATGGTCATGCCAGCTTTCAACCAAACAGTCTTACTCTCGTATTGGCCAATCGTTTTACCGTTCGCGCTTTTCGAAATCGGACTAGGAATTTACAAATGGAAAACAAAAAAGTGGACAAAAAAAATTGTCATGACTAATGCTGTCGTAAAAGTGCTTAGTCTAATTGCCTTCATTGTGATTGCAATCAATCCTAGCCTACTCAACGAAGATTTTGCACCCTATATGGCAAATCTACTCGAGATAGATTTAGCATCCGTGGATAACTTTATGACTTGGGCTTTATGGACAATTATCGTAACCGTCTTCGTGACACTAGCAATTGAAATCTATGATAGTTATCGGAAGGAAAAAGTGAAATAGATAGTTTAGCATGTACTTCTGTACATGGTGCAATGATGCAAAATCACGTCTTCGAATAAAAAAATAAAAGGATATCGACAAAGTCTTAACGAGTCGATATCCTTTTAAAATATTTTAAAGCATCGGCACGGATCACATGTTAACTAAATAACAGCACTCTAGGTATGAAATAACTATAAGATCTCGATATAGCCTTCTGTTCCATGCACGCGGATTTGTTGGCCGTCTTTTATTCGTGTTGTGGCATTTTCTACCCCGACGACGGCTGGCAAACCATATTCTCGTGCGATAACTGCGCCGTGGGTCATGAGTCCACCAACTTCGGTGACTAACCCTTTTATGGATACAAACAACGGTGTCCAGCTAGGGTCTGTGAAGACGGTGACTAAAATATCACCTTCTTCTAGATTAGCCTCTTCCATGTTTAATATGACCCGGGCTCGTCCTTCTATAAATCCAGCGGAAACCGGAAGACCTGGGATTGCTGAAGCTGAAAGATTTTCTCGTTTGTACTTCCCTGCAATGATTTCACCATCAGAAGTGATCACACGTGGTGGGGTTAATTTCTCATAGAATCTGTACTCGTCTTTTCTTTTCTGGATAATTCGTTTGATCTTATCCAATTCGTTGCTACGCACAACTTCATGAAATTCTTCGAAAGTAAGGTAGTCCATATCTTCCTTTTCATTAAAGATGCCTGATTGTACAAATAGCTCGGCTTCTTTCAGTAAAGCTTGTTTATAGACGAAGTAGCGATTCACCATGCCGTATTTTGGATACTCACGGTACCCGATGTAGTTCCGGACTACGTCAATCATTTCTTTTGTGTCTTTCGCTTTTTGTTCACCATCTGGGAGTTGTTTTAATCGTTGTAATATCGATTGTTCTTTCTCCAAAGCAACACGTCGCCCTTGCTTAAATTTCCGAGTGCTAGCGCCTGGCTCAGTGTTTTTGATATTACTCAGTATCATCGGAATAAGTGTCGTCGGCTTCTCGCTCCAACGCGTTCTAGTCACATCGATTTCGCCCGTACACCGCATCCCGTATTTTTCGAGATAAGCAACGATGGCATCATGGGCTTCTTGTCCACCTTCAAGATGTCCCATTTCATCTAAAAAATGATCATCTTTTACATGTTGTAAATAGTCGATAACTGCTGGATAAGGGCGAATGACATCTGCGACATCCAGTAACGCTAGGCCCATTTCCGAAGTAATATTGTTTGGTGCAGATTGAGTAAGGGGATCTGCTACGTTTTTTTCACCTAACCACTCGTTGATGTTTTCATTGATCCAAGAAGAAGCATCCATTGCAGCCGTAATCACACTCATGCTTTTCGGGTCAAATAAAATCTTCTTTAACTCTTCGATATCTTCTCGAATAAAATCAAATAGAGTTGATCCCGATATCGTTTGGATATGTTGTTTTAACGCTGCCAGTGAACTTTGGCTCTGCTCAATCAAGTCAGAAACAATCGTCGGATCTATTTCAATATGTGGTCGCTTATTTAAATTTAAATTGTCTCCACCAGGACTCAATGTTTTCTCATCAATTGGTACAGTTTTTATAAAATCATCTCGTTCAATTATGTTGATGAGTGCATCCTTTATGAGAGGGTCAGATTCTCCCAAGCTATTTAATAATATTTCACTGCCACCCGGCGCGGCGAGTTGATGCGTGATGTCAACAAATAATCTTCCACCAGCTATACGCATGGGTGCAAAGGTCGTTAACAGAAAGAATGACAATCCCAAAGGTTTAATGGGATCCGTCATCATTTGTTGATGCCCTACTGATACGTACACGTGATTTCCCTGAGTCTCTCCTGCTTCAGGAATTGGAAATAAAGTAGTAATTGGACGACTCTGGACAATATAAAATTCATCATCAACTAAACACCACTCGATATCCTGTGGGCTGCCAAAATTAGTCTCAATATGTCTGCCAATCTTCGACAGTTGTAGAATTTGTTGATCGGTAAGTGTTTGCGACTTCTGCTGTTCCGGGGCAATCTGTCGAGTCTCTGTTCCGCCTTCTAAGCGTCCATAAATAGCTATGTTTTTGGTTGCTATCCTCTTATCCACGATTTCCTCATCCTGTACTTTATAACAATCTGCGGAGACCAAACCAGAGACCAATGCTTCCCCGAGTCCAAAACTAGCATCAATCGAAAGCAACTTACGATTAGCGGAAATCGGATCAGCGGTAAATAAAATCCCGGACGCCTTTGGAAAAACCATCCGCTGCACAACCACTGAGAGATAAACTTGGCTGTGTTCAAAGCCATTTTGCATACGATAAAATACAGCACGCTCAGTAAATAGCGATGCCCAACATTTGCGGATATGCTGCAATACGGCATCCTTACCGATAATATTTAAATAAGTGTCATGTTGACCCGCAAAAGAAGCATGCGGTAAATCCTCTGCAGTCGCACTAGAACGCACTGCATAAGCATGTTCTTCACCGTATTGTGCATGGAAATGCGTAACGGCCCTCACAACTTCAGGAGGAATTTCCACTTCTAAAATGAGCCGCTGAATCTTCCTGCTAATATCAACAATCTGATCGCGATCTTCCAATTTTAGAGAGGTGAGCCGATCCAAAAGCGCATGATATATTTCATTTTGTTCAATAACTTTTCGATACCCCACCGTCGTCACACAAAACCCTTCTGGTACCGGTATCCCGCCAATTTTAAATAGTCGTCCTAAATTGAGACCTTTTCCACCCACAAGCAACAACTGATCCTCTTCTATCTCCTGAAAATCAAGAACCAAAGAACTCATTCTACATCTCCCCTAACCACCGTAGTTTATTGAGTTTAGCAGGAATAATTGGCAATAAACAGTCTATAAATATAATTTCTTATATGCTATAATTAGACTAGGCAAGAAAAGATGCTAAGAAAATTGCATGCATGACTATTTAAAATTAAATAAAAATACAAGGGGATATCGACAATATTTTATATGTCGGTATCCCCATTTCTCTTTTTATGCAATTATAGTGTATAGACATTATAGTACAGGCACCTGAATTATACGTCATCTATTCCGAAATTCAAACAATGCTAGCCGTTCGACAGCTTCTTGCAATGCGTCTACTTGTTGAACGAGGGCCAACCGAACGTAGCCGTTGCCTTCTGATCCGAATACACTTCCGGGGACCATGATTACGCCACTTTGTTTAATCGCTTCGAAAACGAATGCTTTATCGTCCATCTCGAATGGATATTTTGCCCAAACGAACATACCACCATTTGAGGGGGTCACTGACCAGCCAATTTTTGTTAACCCATCCGTTAAAATAAGATGTCTCTCTTTAAAGGTTTGTCGTAAGCGTTCTGTAATTTCTTCAGCATGATCCAAAGCTGTTGCAGCTGCTTCTTGAATCGGTTCAAACGTACCGTAGTCTAGATTAGACTTCAATTGTTTCATAATGCTGATGATTTCAGGATTACCGACGATGTACGCGATCCGTGCGCCTGCCAAACTAAAACTTTTGGATAGTGAATTCACTTCAATACCGACTTCCATCGCGCCGGGTATAGATAGGAAACTGAATGGTTGATCTCCTGTAAAATAAAATTCGGAGTAGGCGGCATCATGTAGAACGATAATATTATACCGCTTGGCAAAAGCAATGACCTTTTCAAAAAACTTCGTTGTCGGCATTGCAGGTACCGGATTCCCAGGTAAATTTAAAATGAGCAACTTTGCTTTTTGCGCGATTTCTTCTGGCACCTGATCTAAATCAGGCAAGAAATTATTTTTCGCACGCAGAGGCATCTCATATGGAATGGCTCCTGCTAATTTAATCCCAACTTCATAAGCTACATATGCAGGATTTGTTGTGAGAACAATATCGCCTTCATTACAAAAAGCAAATGGCAGATGGACTAGCCCTTCTTGGGAACCCATTGTCTTAAGGATTTCTGTATCTGGATTAAGTGTAACGCCAGAACGTCTTGCGTAATAGCTTGCAACGGCTTCATGGAATCGTTTTGTCCCACCGAGCGTGTAACCATATGTGTTTTCCTTAGCGCTAAGTTCTGACAACACTTGTCTCACATTTTCAGCTGGCGGTAGATCCGGGCTTCCAAGACTTAAATCAATTATTTCAACACCTGTCTCTTTTTTGACTGCAGCAGCTGCTTTTAAACTTCCAAAAATAGCTGGTTCAAAAATAGACATTTTATGAGAAGCTTCAATTTTCATCGAACTGCACTCCATTCTATGTAAAAAGGTCATTTCAAATCTTCTGAATTCTTCGTCGGGCCAGAAGTACGCGTTGCCTTCTCAAAATTCTCTGCTCCAACAACACGCCAACGGCTATTAATCTCATCAACTAGTTCATCTAAATGGCAGTCTAATACCTTTACCGGTATATTCACCTGAGTCTCCAGCAAACCTTTGTTCATATTATTCAACAACCTTTTTAATCCAGTTGTCCGATCTGTTATTAAATTGGGGTCCAAAGTGTAGATCCCTAAGAATACTTGATTAGAAAAATTGATAAATTCAATATCCCCAACGTCTTCCCAACGAACCAAACCCGCCCCAATAAAACTCGAATTATCCAGAATGCCTTATTCCGTAATCTTTAAAGCTGGTTTTCCTTTTACTAAAACATTTATGTAATAGATAAGACACAGGCCAAAAAGAATGACAACCACTCCTCCAATTGCAGGTAGCCATATTTTCGCAGATCCAGTTCCTTGAGATGTAAAGGCGATAAATACTGCCCCTATTACAATAAACAGTAAAGATAGAAATACGAGTGTCCACATCCGACTTCTCTTAAATGACACAATATAATCATCCACTAGACAGTTCACCTCAATTCCTTTACTCATCAGTTTATACGAAGGATATCACTAATGATAGTCTTTTTGGAATTAGGTTCCTGAAACGGTTGAAGTATTTCCACATCATCAAGTGCTTAAAACCAAGGAAGATTTAATTGAATCGATTCTTACATAAGCACAATAAATATAGCTACCTAAGAGCATGTCTAAAATTGAGTACTTGAAAAGACGAGACGATACATGGTATAAGTGTTAAAGTAATAAGAGTTAATGGAAGATAATTAAAGAAATTTGCAATGGATACATACCGTCCATTTATGTTGCAATAGGAGGATATAAGTTGAGTAATGAGGATAATTTCTGGCTTGATCTACCAAAGCCGTTTTTTATATTAGCACCCATGGAAGATGTGACAGACGTTGTGTTTCGCCACGTCATCAGTGAAGCAGCTAGGCCTGACGTCTTTTTCACTGAATTTACAAATACGGTAAGTTATTGCCATCCTGAAGGAAGAGATAGTGTACGTGGCCGTTTAACGTTCACGGAAGATGAACAACCTATCGTTGCTCATATTTGGGGAGACCAGCCTGAGTTTTTTAGAGAAATGAGTATCGACATGAAAAAACTTGGGTTTAAAGGAATCGATTTAAATATGGGTTGCCCAGTACCCAACGTTGCAACCAAAGGGAAAGGTGCGGGTTTAATACGCCGTCCTGATACGTCTGCAGAAATCATTCAAGCAGCAAAAGCTGGCGGGTTGCCAGTGAGTGTTAAAACAAGATTAGGCTATAGCCAAGTTGATGAATGGCGCGATTGGTTAGGCCATATATTGAAGCAAGATATTGCGAATCTTTCCATTCACCTTCGTACAAAGAAAGAAATGTCTAAAGTGGATGCACACTGGGAACTAATCCCCGAAATAAAAAAATTACGGGATGAAATTGCACCAAATACGCTACTAACCATTAATGGGGATATCCCTGACCGTGCTACAGGACTCAAATTAGTTGAACAATACGGTGTTGATGGCGTCATGATTGGCCGCGGGGTTTTCACGAATCCATTTGCTTTTGAAAAAGAACCGAAAGAACATAGTGTGGAAGACTTCCTCAAGTTATTATTTTTGCAGTTAGATCTTCACGATAAATACTCAGAAGAAATTGGTCCACGTCCATTTAAACCTCTTCTACGTTTCTTCAAAATCTATATACGTGGCTTTAAAGGTGCAGGCGAACTACGAAACCAATTAATGAGTACAAAAACGACTGATGAGGTACGTGATCTAGTAAAATCGTTTTTAGATATTAAGTAAAAGGTGCCTGTGGAATAGCAATCGTGAGGCTTGATGTTATTTTTGCCTTTTCCCCTGCTCCACACTGGTGCGCCACCTTTAAAGTGCACCAACGCATTTATGACCATCCATGACTTCAAGCAAAATACAAAAGGGATATCGACAATTTACAGTCGATATCCCTTTTGTATTTTATTATGAATTAACCAAACATGTCTTACAGCGTTCCGTATACTAGATAGTTGGACTACTCAACCAACTATTAAGCGTGGTGTTTTTCTTTTTTTGCTTGTACTAATTGGCCGCCTTTATTTTCGAAGAACTTGAGAATTCCTTCAGCAGCACGGTAAGAAAGTGCGCCAACTGTACCTGTTGGGTTATAACCAGCGTTTTGTGGGAACGATGAAGCTCCTACAACAAATAGATTATCTACATCCCACATTTGAGAATAGTTATTTACTGCTGATGTTTCAGGATCTGCGCCCATGATTACGCCACCTGTATTGTGTGTTGACTGATACTCAGCAACATTATACGGTCCAAGCTCTCTACTCGTATCGATATGATCTGCGCCCATCTCTTTTAGAATTGCTTCACATTTATCTGCCAAGAATGCTGTCAATTGACGATCTTGGTCTTCAAAATCAAAAGTAATTCTAACTAAAGGATCGCCGAACGAATCTTTATAAACAGGATCAAGGTCTAGGAAATGTTGTTTATAAGCCATTGATGCACCTTCACCACTAACTGTTAGCGCAGCGTTTGTATATTTTAACGATACATCTTTAAATTCTTTACCCCAACTTGGTGTACCTGAAGGGACACGGTTATTGGCAATCGGTCTTAGACCAGTTTGTCCAAGGATAATCATCCCACCGTGAATAAAATCCAAATCGGTGTGATCAAAGTTATCGCCGTTATAATCGTCAACGATCATTCCTAAGCCGCCAGCTCCTGCAAAGTTATTGAACTTTTGATCATCAAAGTAGCCTGTTGCTCTACCTTTTCTAATTTGATAAGCATAGTTTTTCCCAATTACTCCAGTACCTGTAGTAGAATCATAAGGTCTTCCTATTTCAGACATGAGAAGAAGACGAACGTTCGAGAATACATACCCCGTTAATACAACAACGTCTGCTGGTTGTTCAAATTCCTCGCCTGTAAGCATATCTACATAGAGTACACCTGTTGCTTTTCCGTCACTGTCTTTTAAAATTCTACGCACTTCAGAATGAGTTCTTACTTCGAAATTTCCTGTCGCTTGTGCAACTGGAAGTACAGTAACTGTAGGATCCGCTTTTGAACCGTACTCACAACCGAACCGTTCACAGAATCCACAGTACTGACAAGCTAGTCGTGAAATTCCATCCGGGTTTGTATAGTTTTCTGATAGATTCGCAGAAGGTTGGACATATGGATGTAAGTTTAGATTTTTTGTTGCCTTATCGAATAATTCCATAGCTTGAGTTTTTTTCATTGGACCTGTAGGGAATGGGTTTGAACGTTTACCGCCTAATGGGTTGTCCTCTCCAGAAATTCCCGCCATTTTTTCATACTGATCATAGTAAGGTTCTATTTCATCGTATGTAATTCCCCAGTCTTGAATTGTCATGTCAGCTGGTATTTTGTCTTCACCATATTTTGCAATCGTTTGACTGCGTAATTCAAAATCATATGGAAGGAAACGGAAGTTTTGTCCATTCCAATGCGTTCCAGAACCGCCTACCCCTACACCAATTAGAAATGAACCATATTCTCTCATTGGAAGAGAGCGCATTTTTTCATTATTACGGAATGTAATTGTTTCCTTGGATAGATCTTGCATCATTTCATGTCGAACTGCATATCTGAGTTCGTCATGTACCATGAAGTAATCCTCTGTTTTTCGATCTTTTCCTCGTTCTAATCCAACGACTTTAAGACCTTTTTTCGTTAATTCAGAAGCGATAATGCCTCCAGACCAACCCACACCAATAATAACTACATCTGTTTTCGGTAACTTTTTAACCATTATTATTTCCTCCTCAATCGAAATACCTCTATTAACTACGTCTTACGATTAATGACTATGTTGAGAATTTAACGCTGCTGGTGCTATCTTCACAAAATCTTTTTCGATAATATCGAGGAAGGTCATTTGATGTCCTGGGAAGTCTTTCATCTTCCAGCCTTCCATACCTGCATTACCACCGTATAATGGATCGGAATATGCGCCTTCAATTGTGGCCGAACGTAAAACGCCGAAAAAGTGAGCAGAACTTGTTCCTCTTAGTTTTACATTACCTTCTGCAAATTCAGTCAAAATTGCATCTTGTTCTTCGTCAGTAAGTTTTTCAAATACATTGTCGTAGGCTTTTAAACTTTCATCCTCTAAAGCTTGTAGACCAATTCCAAAGATTTCTTGTCTGTTGAGACGTCCTTGATAACCCTGTGTGGATTCGCCTGGGAAAAATGGTCCTGAAGTATATTCTTTTGTACCTGTTCCCCAGCCGCCAGCCAATTGGTGGTCAATATAATATGTAACTAATAACTCTTTAGCTCCAGGACCATTGTGATCTTTAGGGAAAATTCTTTCTGTCGCCGCTTCCGTAATTCGATGTTGCTTAGGCGTGAAAAACATTAAAGCAGCATTTGGATTATCCGCAGGCTTATGAGGTTCTGATTGAACGCCTGTTTTAGGTGCTTCGTCATTCACTAAAAGACTTCCTAGTGCGCCACCAACAACTAGTCCACCAACAGTAAGCCCTGAATTTTTGATGAAATTTCTTCTAGAAGAACGTTTATCTAACAGTTTATTTTTATCTTCTTGATTTGACATGATAAAACCCCCAAATTCAATTTAGTATTAAAAAGTACTCCAGTGAAAAACTGGTGTGCAAACTGCCGCCGACATGATTAGCACAACTGAAAAAATAATAGACTTTTTCCCTAACAATGATATAAGAATAATCGCTAAGCCAACTGGTACACCTAAAAGTGTAATCCAAGGAAAATCACCTGTGATAAAGCTAAGAATAAAACCAAATGCAGCAACTAAACATAACGGCAAAAGTACTTGAATGACTAAACTCAACTCTTCCTTATTATACTGTGACATGCTCATTCTCCTTTCTACAAATATTCTGTTCCAATACTTACATAGTTCAGTAAACTACTGAAAGATAAATAGTTACGAGTTGGAAACAATCTTATCTATTCTACTACATCTTAAATAAAATATCTCGATTTACGCATATTTTTACACTTTATTAGTTTTGATGTGTATAATATAAGAGTAAAGATGTACGAATCTGTTTACACGAAAGTTTATACTTTCCATTTAAAATAGTGGGTGGTAAGAAGCATGGCACAAGAATCAGAATACACGCTTGTCGAGCATTTAACCGAACTTAGGAAACGGTTGATTATTGTTGCTGTGACATTTATCGTTACTTTAATTATCGGTTTTAGTTTAGCACCAAAATTATTAACCTTTATTAAAACGCAACCTACAGCCGCTTATGTGGAATGGAATGTATTCGGATATACGGATGGGCTTATGATTTATTTAAGTTGCGCCTTACTGTTATCCTTACTCATTACACTTCCAATCGCATTGTACCAGATATGGTTATTTGTAAAACCGGGGTTATCTAAAGAAGAATCCAAAGGAACAATTATTTTTATCCCTGTTTCTTTTTTACTATTTTTAGCCGGAATTAGTTTCAGTTATTTCTTGCTATTTCCTTTGATGTTGAATTTCATGTCTAATATCAATGAATCAATTGGTGCAATTGAAACATATGGTATGAAACAGTACTTCTCTTTCATGTTCAACTTGCTCATTCCTGTAGGAATCGTATTTGAATTACCTGTAGTCATACTGTTTTTAACAAAGTTAGGAATTGTAACTCCATCTAAATTACGGAAAATGAGAAAAGTCGCTTACTTCATACTTGTCGTCGTAGGTGTTTCAATATCTCCACCGGATTTTGTTTCGGATATCTTGATTATTATTCCGTTATTGCTTTTGTTTGAAATTAGTATTTGGGTGTCGAGTGTGTCTGTTAAGAGAAAGCTGGCGAAAGAGAAACGAGAAGAGGAAAGTTTGAAGGAATAAGTTGACAATGTTTCTTCAAGTTATTAATGTTATACTGTTACATATTTCCACAGCATGTTAATTATAAGGAGGGACAACTATGCCAAACATCGGAGTACCAGGATTAATCATAATCCTTGTTATCGCTTTGATCATCTTCGGACCATCTAAATTACCACAACTAGGTAAAGCAGTTGGACAAACATTAAAAGAATTCAAAAACTCAACAAAAGAAATCGTTGATGAAGTTGCAGATGAATTCAAACTAGAAGAAGAAGAAAAAGAGAAGAAAAAAGTTTAACAAACTATATAACCCTGTATTTGATTACATTGAATGTAACCAAATGCAGGGTCTTTTTACGTAGAGCTATTTAGAATATACCTGTGCAAGGTTCCTTGTTCATCATTCACAGATTCGGATAAACATTTTTTAGTCGCTATCTATAACAAACTTATTAACCGAATCGTTTTTTGCTCTGATACCAAAAAGATGTTAGAATATATAGTAGATTATGAAATAGTTGATAGAAGAAAAACAACAAATAGAGGCTAGGGGGATTGAAAATGGATATCAAATACCCAATCGGGAAATTAGAAGTTCCTGCACAAGTTACATTGGAAAACATTCAAGAATGGCTAAAGGATATTGAAACGTACACGACCCGATTAAGAGATACCGTTGACGTATTAAATGATGAAGAATTAAGCAGAACATATCGTGATGGTAGCTGGACAGTTCATCAACTCGTCCACCACATCACAGATTCTCAGTTGAATATGTATCAACGTTTGAAGCTGTCTTTGACAGATGAGAATCCAACCGCACCGAACTTCGATCAAGATAAGTGGGCTATTCAACCCGATACGAAGTTACCTATAGAAAGTTCTATTAAAATGCTAGAAGGTATAAATGAGCGCATTGTTTCTTTAGGTAAAAGTTTAACTGAGAAGCAATTGGATCGGATTTTTACCCACCAGTACAACGGTGAAATAACAGTTGCAACAAAAGTTGCAAAATTAGCTTGGCACGAAGAGCACCACTTAGCTCATATTAAAAATGCATTATCAAAATAAGACAAGCTCATGACCCTTAATAAGCCCAAACGATTGAATAGCAAAAGCCTAATTCCTCGCCTATAATTGGCGGGAATTAGGCTTTTTTATCATCTGTCATGGGGATTGATATTCACCTGAATCATCCCTCACTGTCAACGAATGATTATTGCTTTAATGCTCCGGCGGCTTCTGGGATGTCATTTATGTCAAGGACATTCCTTTCACAGAAATATTTTAAAAAGTTTTTAGCTTCATTAATTTCGTCTTCATCTGTTTTTAATGCGATGATATCACTTAAGATTTGTGCAGTCATCACATTATCAAAATAACGATATTTACCTGAATTCCATGCAGTCCGATCAGGATAATTCTTATTGATATAGTAATTCCAGAACAACATCTTCTCTGCTTCTTGATCTGTGAGCTCAATTCTATACGCTGTATGGGATGGGACCATTCCATCATTGCTCTGATTGCCGGAAAACATTTCATCTACCATGTATAGACCAAGAATTAGTCTTTCAACTTCTTGTTGATCCGACGCTCGTGCCGTTAAAAGGCCTACGCTGTTTGGACCCAAACGAGCTGCTCTATTTGGCTGACCTTTATTTTTCCCACTTTGTAGCACACCAGTCGATGCTTCCCAGTCGACAAATACACTTTCTTGTTCTTCTTCGTCCAACCAAAAAACAACTTGTGAACTTTCATGAATTTTATGATTCTTCAATTTGTCCCTACGTCGTTGTTCTAGCACCAATCGCTCATTTTCTGCTTCACGTTTCTTTTCAAGGGCTTCTTCTTCCATTTCCCTTTTCAAAAAGACATCTTTAAATGCTTGTGCAATACTCCGATCATTTAGTGTGATAAATTTTCCGAAAGCATCAGGATAAACAAATTTTTTAATATCCTTATTAAATTCAATGGTGACGATAGATTCCTCATGCTCCACAATACTACCTTCACCGAAGACTTTATGAGTAACTGCTTCATTAATTAAATTCACAAAACCACTCTCCTTATGTTAAACAAGTTTTTCCAATTCAAAAATCGTACTCAAATTCTGTCTCAAAGAAGTTGTGCACGATTAACGAATCCTGTCTAAATAACTGTTCTATCCATATTATATCACTTTTTCTGAAAAATCGCAAATTAAATGGTTGACAATGTTTGTTTGATTATCGTATAATATTAGTCTTTTAAATTTAATATATATAAATGTATAATTACTGAAAAAAACAAACCAGCAATCCTCGTCAAAAATTGCGAATTAGAAAAAAATCATTAAGTGTTATTTTATAAGTTTCTTTAAAACTGCGTCCCTAACCAACGCTGAAGTCAATGTCTCCATATATAACATCTCTTTTGGCGTCCATTCAAATAGAAGATGACCACCTAGTTTTCCGCCGCCTGGAACTAACTCAATTGAAACGAGTACCTATGCATGGTTGATTTACGACAATTCACGACTACGGTTAAAAATCCGAAAAGGGATATCGACAAAGTCTAATTGTCGATATCCCTTAGATTTTTTATACAATTGTAGTGAATCAGTTTCTTGTAAAGTGCTACCGAAAAAGAGTACTAAGAGAGCACCTAAAAAGCAGACGTTTTACCATCGCTCACGTGAACCTTAAATATCCTAGGTTCCAATTTAAATTTTATAGCGGTTTCTTCAAAGATTTTCTTTACTTCTTTTTGTTCAAGTTTGTTTGCTTCTTTATTGAGTAGGGTGATTTTAATCTGAAATTCATCTTCAGACTCCATAATCCCAAGTAGACTGTGTTCATATCCTTTTTCTCTGAGACTTTCCCCAACTTCATTATAGAATCCCACTTTTGTATGGTAGGATTCCAAATAGGCATTTGCTTCTTCTAACGAGACTTCCTGTTTTTCTTGCAATAATGGGATACCGACAGGATTCCCTTCATCTGAAAACCACGTATAGATCGACAGCAGAAAAATAACGAGTAAAAATAAACCTAAACCAAGTAGACCGCTCTTCCCTACTTTCACCTCGACCACTCCTTGTGATCTTAACGTATTAGAATTACTTTGGGACGCTTCTCTTTTTACGCCAGTCTATGACGTTGTACATACACATAGAATAGTATATAAATACTAGATATTGTTTGATAAGAAGCGGGGTATGTATATGAATATCGAAATGATTCGACAGTTAATAAGGGCTAGGCAAGAGGAATTGGTCGAACTTGCCGCATCATTAATTCGAATTCCATCTGAAAACCCATCGCCAGATTTTAGGAAGCTTTCGCTCGAAGTGGGACGTTATATTAGTCAATACCTAGTAGCAAAAGGGTTCTTAACCACGGAATTTTTAAGTAGTGAAAATGCGCTCGTTACTGTTGTCTGCGATGCGCCATTAACAAGTGAAACTGGTCCGCGCCTTTTATTTTGCGGCCATACAGATGTCGTCCCGGCAGGTGATCGTTCGCGTTGGACTTTTGACCCTTATTCGGGAGATGTTAGCGCAGGAATGCTTTTGGGTCGAGGCGCCTCCGACATGAAGGGCGGTTTGGCATCACAAATTTTTGTAGCAGGACTACTTCAGGAGTTTGCTCCCGCACTTCAATTGAAAGGTAGCCTAGGCGTTATCGCTTCTCCAGATGAAGAAAGTGGCGGCTTTGCGGTGGCTTCTCTTCTGGATCAGGGTCTTATTAAAGGAGATGCTTGTATTATTGGAGAACCGACACACGCCCGCCATCCGAATGTTGGCGATAAGTCTATGGCATGGATGAAGATCACCGTACCAGGCGAAACCGGGCATGGCAGTCAACAACCACTTTCTGGAATCTCCGCAATCCGTAAAGGAGCAGCCGTGGTCGAATCTCTAGCCAAATTATGGGAACATAAAGCAACACCACCCGAGGAGCTTGATCAGTTGTTGTACAGAACGGAGTGGTTTCTCGCTCAACGTCAAGGAAATCCGTTATTATCAGAATTACTTTATCGCCCCTCCTACCATCCAGGTACAATTCAAGGCGGAACAAGGGTCAACGTTATCGCAGATGAGTGCATCATCGAGGTAGATACGCGAGTGCCATATGGCATGACGTTCGAGTTTTTACAGGAGGTCGCCAGGAATCTTATCCACGCTGCAGCGCCAGATGCTGTTGTTGAGCCAATGGTACGCCATAATAATCCGAACTGGACATTGGAAAACCGTCCAATTGTGCAGTCTCTAGAATTCGGAATCCGCCGTGTCCTCGGTATAGACGAACCTGTCTTCAGCATACTCTCGCTTGGGTCAAGTGATGCCAGTCACTTTCGGCGTCACGGCATTGATACCGCCTTTTATGGCCCAGGACAACTTGAAACCATCCATGGGTACGACGAACAGATTTCAGTAGAGAGCCTAGTAGAATCTGCAGAGATTTATGCCGAGGCGGCAATCAAGTATCTAAACTCGAGTTGCACCAAACCTTAAGACTTATGAGACGAATAAACAATAAAATCACAAAGAATCCGCTTAGAAAGTCAATAACAATAGACTTTCCAAGTGGATTCTATCCAATTATTGCTTCAAAGCGCCAAAAGCATTTTCTCTGCTTCTTGATCCTTTAGTTTTATTTTAAATTCTGCATTCGACGGAACCTTTCCATCATTGCTATGTTCGCCAAAGAATACATTTCATTGACCATTGGAGACCGAAAATCACTCTCTTTGTTTCACGTAAAGTATTCTGCAGCTCCATCCTTTACCCACATCGCAGTCAATGTTTCCGCCTGTAACAACTCTTCTGGTGTCCCTTCAAATATAACCTGGCCCCCTTGTTTTCCCCCGCCTGGACCTAATTCAATAACCCAGTCGCTCGCCGCTATAAAATCCAAATTATGTTCGATGATGATCAACGAATTCCCTTTGTTGACAAGATTTTGAAACACTACTAAGAGTTTGTCGTTATCCTGTGCGTGCAGCCCTAAAGAGGGTTCGTCTAATAGGTAAATTTGTCCTTCTTTTTGTAAGTAACTGGCAAGCTTTAGCCGCTGAACTTCTCCCCCGCTTAAAGAACTTGTCGCCTGCCCTAATGTTAGATACCCAAGTCCTACATCTCTAAGCGTATCCACTCTTTTCATGATTTTTGGCACGCTAAAATAATTCAAAGCCTCATCAATCGTTAACCCTAAAATCTCTGCGATATTTTTGTCTCGGTAGCTGTATGATAACGCATCGTCAGAAAACCTTAGTCCGTTACATGCTTCACAGGTTACTGTCACTGGATCTGCAAATGCTACATCCGGTTTTGTGACACCTTTCCCTTCGCAAAAAGGACATGCCCCCAATGAATTAAAGCTGAACAAACCCGCTGGTTGTCCTGTTTCTCTTGAAAGAATCAAACGGAGATCATCCATGATGCCCATATATGTAGCCAGTGTCGAACGAGTAGAGATGCCTATTCGGCCTTGTCCGACCATGATTGTTTCTGGATAACTTTCTGGGAATGCTTTCATCATTAAAGAACTTTTACCTGAACCAGACACACCACATACAGAAACCAGCACATTTTGTGGGATATTTAGGCTTACATCCTTCAAGTTATTATGATACGCTCTTTTAATTGTAAAATAATCTTTTATATCTCTTGGCTGTTTGTTTAGGATTAGCTTTTGGTTTAAAATTGTTGCGGCTTTAGAATTTTTCAACCCTTCTAGTTTTCCTTGATAAACAACTTCTCCCCCACTCACACCTGCGCCAGGACCCATTTCTATAATTTCATCTGCCACCTTGATGACTGCAAGATCATGTTCAATGACGATCACGGTATTATGTTGTTTTTTAATATTCTTTAACATCCGTATTAACATAGCCACTTCTTCCGGATGAAGGCCTGCACTCGGTTCGTCAAATATGTAAGTGAGATTGTTTAGGCTGCTCCCTAAATGACGCGCGATTTTCACCCTTTGTGCTTCTCCACCAGACAAAGTACCCACTTTTCTGGATAGACTCAAATAGCCCAATCCCATTTCAACCAGTTGTTTTACATGTGGGATTGCTTGCAGGGCGATAGACGCCCCCAAAGGATCTTTTATCTTCATTAGTTCTTCAAGTAATTCCGTCAACTCTAGTTGATCGTACTCTGCGATATTCAAGCCATTTATTCGACAAGCCAATACCCTTGGATTTAAGCCGGAGCCCAAGCAGGTTTGGCATAAGGATTGAGCGGACATGGCTAAGACGTCTTCTTGTGATACTTGTTTTAGCTTTGAGAGATTTCTATTGATATATAGGCGTATAAATCTTGGCAATAAACCATCCCACTCATGATCTTGAGGACCATTTTTTGTATGAAACGGCGCAAAGACTCTTTCGCCTTTCGGAGGGCCATATAATAAGAGTTGGCGCTTCTCTTCTGAATAATCCTTAACCGGCTTATCTGGATCAAATAATCCGCCGGTCATCATCCATCTGCCTTGCCAGCCTGAAGGTGACAACGGCTTAAACCTCACTGCATAATCTCGAAGTGACTTATCCACATCGACCAGCTTATTTAAATCGGGCGCAACCACTTCCCCGTACCCACTACACTCCGAACAACGACCAAAGGAACTTTGACTCGAAAAATCAGTAGCAGATTCAATTGGCGGGCTTCCAATCCTTGAGAATAAAAGTCTCATCAAAGGATGTATATCCATATAGGTACCCACTGTTGAGCGAGAATTTCCGCCAATGGGTCTTTGCTCAACAACGACAACCGGACTTAAGTTTTGCATCAAATCAGCATGCGGTCTTTCGTATCTCGGCATTTGATTTCGAACATAGAGCGGATAATTCATCGTCATTTGTCTTCTGCTTTCAGTCGCTAGAGTATCAAAAACAACCGAACTCTTTCCTGAACCTGATAACCCCGTAAATACGGTGATTTTTTCTTTTGGTAAATTTAAATCTATATTTTTTAGATTATTTTCTTTGAGACCTCTTAAGATGATTTCATCTATTACTTCCGACACTTTATCATCCTTTCTTATTTTACGACGCTAATTATTAATACCAGCGTTCGCGATTGAACTGACTAGATCTGCTCACGTTTTTACGCATTGAAAGATTAAAAACCTAATCCTCGCCTCTTTTGGCGAAAAATTAGGCTTTTGATGTTCCACAAACGTGCCCGATCGCGGAAGATTGTTAACTATTTTGCATTCACATCTGGTTGATGAATACCGATTACATTTCCTTCAGTATCGTTATAATAGCCTTGCCACGCCATACCAGGCAACGCATATTTCGGCAATGTAACCTTGCCGCCAAGCTCAAGAATTTTTTTCTCAGTAGAGTCATAGTCCTCGACGCCCATCGTACAAGAAAAACCGTTCATGGGTTGTCCAATCTCTGGTGCCTTGCCTTGACGTTTGATTAAAGCACCGTCAATTCCTAGAGCACCTTCCTCACCAGTTATAGCTCCAAAATACGGCATCCCCGCATATTCAGACCAATCTTCAAATTTCCAGCCAAAGACCTTCTCGTAAAAGTGCTTCGCGCGTTCCATATCTTCTACATGAATTTCAAAATGAACGACTCTACCCATAATAACCTCCTAAGCTTACTCTCAATATGTTCTTCATTACTATTCTTCAATTGATTACAAAACTCCTTCTATCGGATTGATTATATTTTCAATTCAATGGTTTCTATTTAATCCTTTTTTTTAGAACAATCCGCACATAGAATCTCGCTTTCCTTTTTTAGATACGCTTTGATTTCTACCATGCCCGCATACGCTGGTACTTTCATTTTGACAACGATATCTTCTCCAGCAAGGACTTCCCGATTGCAATTCGAACAATATAGTTTCCGCTTAAACAATATTAAACACTCCTTTTTTCTTTGTTATATGGCATATTGGATATTTCATGTTAAAGTAGAATAAAGATTTCGAAAGTTCCCGCATAAGCGATTAAGTATTTATTGAGGAGATGAGAAAGTGATCATACACAAAAAAAAATGGCCGGTATTAGTAATATTAGCTGTGTCCACGCTCATTATTAGTTATTTTTTCTTCTTTCAAAATGCAACTTCTCAAACGAATTTGAGTATTGATTTTGGAGCGATGACGATAGAAGAAAAACACCATTATATTGAACCTGGAGAATATAGTGAAATGTGGATAATCGGATATAATGCTTATGATCATAGAGAGACTCGTTATAAAATATTTATCGAAGAATCAATGGTTTATAACCTAATTGAAGAAGGTAAAGAATATATGGTATCGGCTAAGTCTTTTAGAGAAGATGATGAATTTGATTTTGCCTATAAATTAGAGCAAATTAGTAATCAACTAGACTATCAGATGCGAGGTAAGGGGCGTATTAAGTAGCATTCTTCTTAAACAAACGAGTGCTTATGAAGAATGCTAACCGGTTATCTTTATCTCCTTCTCATGTGCTGGAACCCGTAACCTTACTTTACAGCGTGGAAAATAAAAGAATTGGTTTCTGAGGTTGCTTGTTCAAACGCCCAATCACCATAAACTTGAATTTCCGAGAAACCCACCTGTTGTAATGCATCATGGATTTCTTCCTGTGCTCGGAATTTTAGTTGCATTTTCTCATGAATAATGACTTCACCAGTTCGAACATTTTTCACAGTCTCATAAAACGTAAAAACATCTTCTACAAAACCCTCGTATGCAGTCCAAATTTCAAGCGGCTCACCACTGATTGGATTCGTTGCATGATCAGGTGTCTTATCTTTTTCCCATTGCTCCCACACCTTTGCCAATGGGTTACGTGTATCAAAGATAAAGTGACCACCTGGTTTTAGTGCCCGATAGGCATCTGAAATCACTTGTTGCCAACTTTCATCAGTTAGAAAAACTTGCGCAACATTCGCCGTCATAATCACTGCGTCAAACATATCTATTTGTAAATTTGAGCTATCCCCAACGACCCAAGTTACTTCACCTGGATACTCTTTATTTTTCGCATATTCGATCGCTTCTTCATGCGGGTCAATCGCAGTTACATAATAGCCTGCTTTAGCAAACTCGGTTGTTAGTCTCCCTGTGCCACAGCCCAAGTGATGAGGGAAATGCAAAGACGGGGCTATAACAATGATCCATTATGGGAAAACCCGAAGTACCGTGGTAAACAATGCCCGCCTTATGAGGAAATTTCACTTGAGGAATCAAGCAACCCGATTTATCCAGAACATGATAAAGGTTATATGAAAGAATGTCTCGAAAATCTTGCTGGAAAAGGCATTCATCTAACAATTGGTTAGTCAGATTTTGCACGAAATGAGCTAGATATGAACAAGAAAGTTGGAGAATATGTCATGTGATATTGAAAAAGCTTATACGGCGAATAATTGAATACATAATTCACAGTCGCATGTTTTTTGTTCCAACCAAATCCACGTAACGCACAGCATTCACGGTGCTGCCCAAGCAATTGCTGACGCGGCAACTCAGATAACATGTCTTCATGCCATAATCGCATTCTCTTCACCACTTTACTCTTTTAATGAAAAGTGACCTTTTATTGGACACTTATCTAGCATACCTCATTTGTTTGAACTTTGAAATTAGATAGTTTTTTAGGCGTTACCCCAGATACCTGACACTAGATTCTTAAAACCAAAAGCCTCGTAGGAAACGGTATTACACCATTTCCTACGAGGCATCTACTTTATTTAATATTGATGAACAGGTAGAAATCAGCATTATATTCATCATCGTATCGATCAACAGATTTGGCTACAATACTCATTTTAACTTTATCGTTTTCCTGAATAATCGTGGCCTCCTCTACCGACATTTCCTTTCCATTGTACTGATCAAGAATTTCAGTGAATATTACTTCAGTGTCTAGTTGAATCAATTCTTCATCATGATCATTCATGATACGAATTGAAATAACACCAGCTTCATTATAGCTCTTTACTACTTTGTAAATAGCACCATCTTGTTCAATATTTATCTCTTCCTCGGAATCATTGTGACTATGAATATTAAAATTAACCATATGTTGATAATCTGCAATATTAACTACTGGATTCTGAACCCAGTTTAAGTATGCCGATTGACTTTGATTTACATCATCGGTTACTTGATTGTAAACTTCTGTAAACCCAAAAACTTCCCGGAATTTATTATTCCTATAGAGATTAGTTGGCAACCAGTCGATTTCATCCGTATAACCCATACGCTCTAAATAACCAGTTGTCTGAGTAATTACTGTCTGATCTTCATCAGAAATCGTTGAATTCGGCAAAATCATATCATTTACAAGCATATTGTTTTCTATCAGCGTTTCTTTCAGCAAACTGATTTGATTTGCACGACTCACCGTAAAGGCATCAACTGGTGGCATAATCGAGATGACTGAAAAAATGAGTAAGACAGCAACGATTAGCCCATTCTTTCTAACCGGCATAAAACTGAAGACAATCCCCGCGATAATCGCAAAGACACCAAAGAGAATGACATAATACCTTCCGTAAGTAATGCCCATTTCACTAATTTTAACAATAGAGGCTATCGTTTGAAATAAAACAATCGGTATCAATACTTTCGGAAATACTTTTCTAAAGATGTGTGCGAATTTATTATCTAGATGACTGGCAAGAATATAAACGACAATAACTGTAATTGAATACGACACCAACAGTGGTTCTAATAAGTTCTTCGTCCAGAAATCTCCGCCGATATTCATGAGAATATAAGCTAGAAGAATGATCGTATACAAGCCAGTTAACGGAATAATAATATAAGAAATTAAAACACTTAAATAGTTAGGACAACTGATAGCTCTTTGCAATTTCTCCTCTCGCAGCGTCACTTGCTCAGTTATTAAATCTGTATCCTTTTTTCCAAAATAAAGCGGTGTGAAGGATAGAAAATAGATTGGTGAAAATAAAATGAAGACGATATTTAATGTATGCGGAATCGTATGACTAGCTACAGAAAACAATAGACTTTCGACTGCAATAATGATTAAACTAATGCCGCCAGCAATAATCCCTGTAAAAAGGACAGTGATAAACATCGCTTTAAATGTTGCCATAAAACTTTCGTTAAAGGTTATTTTACTATTAATAGAGGGAATCCATATGAATGCCATGAGAAGTGCAAACACCGCGACTCCTGTTTTGATACCCGTTTCCAGATTGAAAGTATCATCTGGGTAAATTGCGAAAAAGTATGCGCCAGCTGAAATTAAAGCACCGACCATTAGCAGTAGGCGTTCGCTCTCCTTCGTAAAGAAGCGTTCGTAAACCTGCTGTGCAACGATACTTAATAGAGCACCTATTAAGAAGGTTACTAAATACCGTACATATTGATCCGCTTCCTGCTGGATTATAATCGCACTAGTAATGGCTGCAACCAAAAGTAATAGCATCGTTAACGGATAACGGTTGGTGGCTTTTATAATTCCTTCAAATTTATTTTGAAATCGTTTATTTACCCTCATTGTCATCACCTCTTTCAATTTTTTAACGATAGTTAAAACTTTAACGTTGAGATTGCATTAACTAATTCTAGTATATTCCATTCAAGAGACAAAGTTGTTCTTAACTGGGGTTGCTTGCTTTCTCAAGTAATACATCATAATAGCGACCTTTTATTGATTACATATCTATTATACTTTATTTATTTGAATTTTTAAATTAAATAGTTTTCTAGAGAAAAAAAGAAGGTACCAGCGTATTGCCGGTACCCGCTACTCAAAATTCAATGACTTTTGGTTCTTCACCTTTTTTATTCATTAAACGGATTGTATCAGGTGTCACCTTCAAAATGACGAGATTTGGATCTTCTGGACCGCTGAACCATGGTTTCAGCATCTTATTCCACACTTTCTCTTTCATTGTTTCATCGGATGAAATGGTGACAGTTCCTTGTATTTCAAGAAAGTCATCCCCGAAACCTTCGCCCTCATAGCCGATTAAAATATGCGTATGCGGATTCGCTTCTAGTTCATCCACCTTCTCCGTTTGTTTCGATGACACTGTATAAAGTGTGAATTCATCAATGAACCTCCCGCCACTTAAAACGTACCGTTTTTGAAGTGGGGGTTTCCTACTACATCAGCAAAAGTGTTCCAACAAAGTTAGTGGGTGACACCAACCTTTTGCGACAAGTCGCAGAAATCATTTTTGAAGACTACAGTAGGCAACAGCTTATTTTTAGATAAGCAGGGTCGGAACTGACCATCTACTACTTCCTGCCATTAGGCAATCCGTAGATACTTTGTGGGTGTGAGGCTGAAATCAAGTTCCCTGATTTCGCCGTAAAATGTTTTCGCGAAGAAATTTGATGCACCGTGAATATCACGATGATTCTTGTAACCGCACGCACATTTGTATATTCTTGAAGACGTTTTCCGTCTTTTAGCACAACAAGGACATTGTTGCGTTGTAAAACTTTCGTCGTGTTTTTCTATCTTGATACCTTCTGCTTCTAGCTTATACTTTAGAAAAGTATAAACCTTTCCAAAAGACCAGTTTGATAGCTTTTGATTTGTTGTTCTACGGCGAACCTTTTTCTTTTTACGACTGGAAGTATTTCGCTGAACACCGTCCACATCGCCAAACGCAACTTCTTTCACTTCGTTTTCAATACACCAGTCGACAAACTGTTTTGTTGTTTTATGAATCGCATCTTGAAGTTGTTTGTCACTCTTTGAAAGCACAAATTGCTTCGCTCGGTTGTATCTTTTCCACTGCTTAGAACCTTTGGCGCACTTGCTCATTTTTCGTTGAAGTTCTGCCAGTTTTTTATTGCGAAGCCGATGAATAGAACGCACTTTGCGACCTGTAATGATGATGTTTTCACCGTTTTCTGCGACTGCCGCAATGGTGTGAACTTCACCAACATCAATGGCTGAACGATTTTCAAAGTTGTGTTCTTTTACCTGTTTACTATCTTCATAAGCAATGGACAGCATTAGTTTCCGATCAAAAATCAATTCAATTTCTTTGATTTCCCCTTGTGGCAATTTTTTCACTTGAACAAATAAAGGGGATTGTCTCTTTCCTTCAAAATCGCCCATGGATAATTGGATTTTACCGTTCTCAAGTACTTTGAATCCATTGTTTGCCCATTTGGTGTTAAAATGTTTTTTCTGTTTATACGGATACTTATTGTTATGTCCCCCTTTTCTAGCTTCTCTTGCCGCATTCCGTGCAAACAGATATTTATGGCAAACTGCCTGTACAGATTGGGAATGAATCGGGAAAATCCCCTTTGTCCCTTTCTGTAATTCACTTTTCGTAATCCATTTCCCTGTTTTCAGATGGGTTTCTTTCGAAAGTGCTAAACAATGATTCCAAACTTCACCTGATATACGGTTGCATTCGAACAATTGATCAATTGTTTGCTGGTTTGCCCGAAATGATATTTTCATACATCGAATCATTTCTTCGCCTCCAATCTCGTATAATCGAATATTCTTACAACCTATTATACCATAATTGAAACGAATGTTCCCCTACCAAGTTTTAATTCTTCTAGAGCAGGCATTCATCCCCCACTTTCACTGGTGTTTCCACACCTTAACGTTTAGAAGTGGAGGACTTCTGCCCAAATCTGTTAAATCGATCGTTTTTTCATCTTTAAATAAAGGAGCCCCATCTTCAGCTAACATCGCTTGCAGTAACTTTTGCAAATCTGGAGCTGTTCCCATAACACTCCCAACTGGATACATGGGCATTGAGTAAAAATTAGTGTCAATTAATTGCAGCGCAGTCGAATACCCCTGCACCTCTCCCCTTTGTTCTTTCACCCATTCGTTATCGGCTAGATCATGGTCAATTGCTGTTTTCGTCATCTGAAGGGGTTCAAAAATATTTTCCCGTACATATTCCCGGTAGTCTAGACCACTTACTTCCTCGACAATGTAGGCAGCGAGACCACTGCTATAATTTGAATAAGCAAGAACCTTACCAGGCGGAAATACTTGTTTTATATCTGCTGCTTCGAGTACTTCTCTTAATGACTTCTGTTCGGTTGGACCAGGAACCATTACGTCAGTCACACTATCATCAAATCCCGCATTATGATGCATTAAGTGAAGCAGCGTGATGGGATCTCCAAATTCTGTTTTGGAGCGGAAATCATCTGGCAAGTAAGAATCGATATCCGTTTCTAAATCAAGCTTGCCTGCCTCTACTAGTTGTAAAACACTGATCCATATCAACACTTTAGAGACTGATGCCCATTCAAAAACAGTATCTTCATTAACAAGAACCTGTTCTTCTATATTTGCATAACCTTTCATCTTATAAATGACTTCATCCTGGTCAATCACAATCGTTGCTAATCCAGCAACATCTTCCTCATGTTCTACCAAGTAATCTTCTAACTTTCCTTCTAAAAC
This sequence comes from Sporosarcina sp. Y1009, assembly GCF_057669865.1. Taxonomy (NCBI): domain Bacteria; kingdom Bacillati; phylum Bacillota; class Bacilli; order Caryophanales; family Caryophanaceae; genus Sporosarcina; species Sporosarcina sp. Y1009. The sequence continues at coordinate 316,928 of NZ_JBYHFO010000001.1, forward strand.
TGCCTGTTCAGTAGCAGTAGTTAACGCTGGATTATAGCCAATTAAGATCCAAATGAGTAGAAAACAAATGAACGTCTTAAAAAGCTTTTGATTGTGATGTCTCACTGTGTTGCAGACTCCTTTCTATCAATTCAAGTTCAATATACTTTTTTCATCTCCCGGTATCTTTCTTGCCAGTCTTAGCCGTAAATGTAGTCATCGCAACAATGAAAACAGGCAATAAACTCCATAAAAAGAATCCCCACTGACGCGTAATTAAAGATAATACAAAGAAGAAAACAAGTACTACAATTGCAATTAAAACAGAAGTCTTTTGAGATTTAGTCATATTTCTCCTCCTCCTATTACATCATTACTCAACCATCATCTTGGTAACAATCACACAATCGCTGATTAACGATTTACTATTGTTCTATTATGCTTCTCAGTTCACTAGTTTGCTCTTTAGAAAGAGCAAAGTAACTATTTGAATTGTCATTATATAAAATTAAACTGCCGTCGCCCTGATAAAAAACATAAAACCACATTTCAGCAACGCCTTCCTTTTGACGATCAAGCAAAAAAAAGGTCTCTGGTTCACTATCTATGTCTTTTGGTTCTTCAATCTCCCTAACATTCCTAATGATTTCTCTCAAAGCTTCAATTGATTTCGAGTCCTTAATCTCCTTATCAAATTTTATTCCTTCAGTTCCATTCTCATTATAAGGAGTGCCCACCCGAATCACTTCAGATGCTGAACACCCTGAAAATATGGCAGACAAAAATAAAATCAACACTATCCAGGTAAACTTTTTGATTTAAATTATCTCCCTTCTCAGTTAAAGGTACAATTCTTTTCACCAGCATTGCGCATAGCGAGGTTGAACAATATTTTAGTAATTGATTGGGCCATTTGTTGAATACAGTTCTCTTTAAAGACCATTCAAACTATTACAACTAGTATAACACTTACGATAAAATATACGTATGGCTTTATACTTTAATTATCGATTAATGTTGAAAGCGAACTAAATAAAATCGGAAAACCGTTTATATAATCTTACGCGACTAAGTAAATCAATAATCTCTCTCTTTACCTACAGAATAATTTAGAAGACTAACATATAGTAACTATAAATGTTATAATTACTACACTAGATTGACTGTTTGGAATATATAGTTTTGTCAATCACTCTATAGCATATATGTTGCGACTGCAGATTTAAGGAGGTGATTAAAATGAAACGTAAAACGCTGTATGGATTAGGCATGGGCGTCATCCTCTCCGTCATCGGGCTAGTTATTGGATTATTCGTTGGTATGAATATAGGTGGTAACCATTTTGCAGATTTTGAATTTATGGGTGGGCGTGGTTATGAAGCTGTCGGATACTTAGGGGCTATAATCGGTGCTACAATTGGAATGTTGCTCGGGGTTTTGTTGGGTATTCGACTTTCAAGTAGAAAAGAAAAAATAAAAGCATTATAAGTGATGTCTTTCCTATTACAGAATATCAAAAGCCTAATTCCTCGCCGAAAATAGGCAAGAAGTAGGCTTTTTAAAAATTTCATATTTGGTAAATCCTGTAGCAAACAAAAAAGATGAGCCTATACTTATATGCAATCGTAATTACTTATACTTTCACGACTTCCAAATACATGAGCCGATAAAACACGCTTTCTCTCAGCAACCACGCCAGTCAAACGGTCAATCTCCACCTGCAGCAATTCAATTTCCGCCAACTCTTCTTGAATTTCTGCTCTCGAGATTGTTTCACCAAGTTCGTAGTATTCGATTTCCTGCTGAAGTTTTGAGATTTCTTGATGTCTTTTCATGGCACTCGCAACACCAGTTGCTTTTTGTCTTTTCAATCGTTCGCGTTCCGCATATAGCTGTTGTAAATTTGTCATCGTAATCCCTCCTGAAATTTTTTCTAAACAAAAAATTCTTCCCAGACGAGAGAAGAGTTTACATACAAAAATTTCTCCTCATCATTCAGGTTTCCCTGTTGGATGTAGCACCTTACCAGCGGGCAGGTTGCTGAGACTTCGTCGGGCCAATTCCCTCCATCTCTCTCAATAAGTTAAGAGTTTATTATTTAGTTAGTGATAGTATACCATAACTTGAGTTATCAGTCACTTTGAATTTCGGACGATTGTTCAGCAACGGTCATCATTTATGTTAGGTGTAACAGATACCTTCCTTTACTTACTTGAATTCGAAGGTTGGGCCAGTTCAAACAAATTCAAAAAACGGAAAACCGTTTCTTCAATTTGCTCTTCTGTTTCAGTGTAAGGTATGTCTATAATAGGTAAACCTATTTTCCAACAATAATTACGTTTAATTCTATCACGTTGTTTACGCTTTCGATATCCCTTATAGCCTCCAAAATAAGCATTCCTTATTGGCTTGTAATGTTGGATACCATTATATTCTATTGCAAATAATGGTTGGTTATTTTGACAAACCAAAAAATCTAAACGCAGGTCTTGCTCATGACCGAAAGTTGTTAAATGTACTTCTTTAATGAATTCAATTTTATTTTTCACTAGTAGCTTTGTGATGAATTTTACTCCGTTAGATTCTTTAATTTTATGTTCACACTTAGGGCATGTTTCGCCTCTTTTCACCTTAATAGGCTGAGTACGCCATTCATGACCATAACAACATAAATGCAAACCCTTTGTTCGCATCGCTTTATATGGCCCAATAAATGTAATCTCTTTTCGATGCTCTTCTAAATATGTTATGTATTTTTGATGATGAGGAGAAACTTTTTCATTTAAATCCGTTCTCCAAACATTGGATCCCCAAATGTACTTTCCCTTGCCATTTTCAGTATCAACAATATACGATTTTATTAACTTTTCACCTAACTCCTTTTGAAGAGACTCGATATAGGCTTGGAATTGTTCTAGACTTGCTGGCGCTTGTGATTTCTTTTTATAAAAGTGGATGCAACCAAATTGATCTTTTACTATAAAAATAATTTTCCCCTGAAATTGTATCTTAGACACTCCTCTCATTAAAAGTGCCAGTCAATTAAACAGGTAACTGGCACTTTCAGCATGCTTCTGTTAGTGAAAGGTACTTGAAATCCACTTTAAACTCCTTTCTTCAAGAAAAGAACCTTTTTATTGAAGACATTTCTTATTGAAACCGTTCTAACTATTACAACTAGCATAACATTTATAATTGAAATTGAATTAAAATACATAGAAGATAATGTATAGAATTTTCTTAAGTTATTATTTTTAAAGTTAGATCTTCACGATAACCTCTTATCAAATCTGTTGCTACGATTAAAAAAATAAGCACCACCCGAAGACAGTGCCCATTAATCTTATATATCAAACGCTGTAAAACTTCCAGCCTCGTTAAAGTCTGTGACCTGTACTACCTTATCTGAAAACGGCGCGACCGTGTTAGTCTCATTTCCTATGACTAAGGAGAGTACTTTAAAATCTTTTTCACTTTTCTTCTGATTGAATCCTTCTAGAAATGATGCATCCACTTCGTTTTCACCATCGGTAACGAAAACGACATCTGCTTGTTTAAAACGACTTTCGTTGATTACTTTCACTGCATCAAGAAGCGGTAGCGTAAAATCCGTACCGCCGCCTAAAAACGTTTGAGCCAAATTGATGATATCAGAAGTTTTTGTTTTCCCTTTTTCATAATTAAAAATTTGTGTGCGAGCAGAGAATACGATTAAGCAAAAATCTCTTCTCTGCCTTCTTGCAATCGACATCAACGCTAATGTAAAACCTTTCGACTGTGTATCTAATTTGTACATGCTTCCAGACTGATCCAAACAAAGTACGATTGGACCTTTTCCCAGAATCTCTTTTCCTACTTGCTCATATTGCATTGTCTGCTCTTCCGCGAAACGGCGTAGGAAGTCTATCCTCGTGATTGGATGTGTGTACAAGACTAGCTCCATCGGCAACAGTCTTTCAATGTTATTGCCAAACGTAACCCCACTTCTTTCCATTGATTCGCTATGCTTGAATTTCTGTTTTTTCCGGGTAATTTGTTTAAATCGGCCAGCCCAATCAGCAATTTCTTGCATTTGATTCGTAGATGCAATTTTTTCTGCTAATGAAATTTGGTCCCGCAAAGGAATTTTTTTCAGTTCCGCGTCACCACTACCAGCACTGGTGCCACCAAGTAAGGATTTCAGGCTGTCTTTCACATGTTTTGTCTCCTGCATCGCTTGTTCAATCGTGAGTGAAAATTTGCCGCTGATATTTTGCATCGTCTTTTGAAGTTTTTCGCTCAACTCTGCCATCGCTTCTTTTATATCTGTTTGAAGTTTCGCATGCTTATTTTCAGCTATGTCGTTTTTTTGTAATTGCCTTTGCATGGTCTGAATTTCTTGAATTTCATCTTGCAACTCTGCATTCAACAGCGTTTGTTCTGCTAACCACTCGTTTAATTTCTCCCCAATCTTCACGGTTCCGATCGCTGAAGATAAATCGTCCAATCGTGTAAACTGTCGATAGTTCACAAACTGTTCTTGTCCCATTATTCTTCCCATAAGTAATTTATTAACGATTAGTACACGATCTACTTCCTCTGCCCTAATTGCAGGCTTCATCTTATATAAGGATGCCCAAATATCAGCGAGTAGGTGTTCAAACATCGGTAGCGCGCTTTCTTCTCTGATCTTTTGTAGACGAGATGACAGCTCAAAAATTTCTCTAAAACGTCTTCTATCAAATGCGTCTGTGTTCAATACGGAAAAATTGTCATTATTCATAAATACGCTGCCCCTCACATTTTAAAAAAGGAACTGGTAGATTCTTTCTTTTCATGTACAGCATCAAAATACCATGGTTCCAACATACGATTCAGTATTTCATGCTGCATCCCATTCACTTTCTCAAGCAATGCTTCGATATCAGCCTTTCTCGCTTGATTGTTACTTTTCAAATCATTCAAATCAGCGAGTAGCATTTTCATTTTTTGAGATGCTTCCATTCCAAACTCTGTTGAATAATCATGAAGTACCGAATAAAACACTTCATTCGCTTCATTTTGTATGGCATAAAGCGTTTGATTAACAAAGTTGTGTGAGTAGTTGCGAATAATGTTTGAAACGGTCTCGATTTGGTCCACCGTTTCCCAAAGTGCATGTTCGAGAATTGAGAGATCTTCTACTATCACGATTTGTCTTTGGTTTACCATGGCTTTTGCTTGAAGTAAGCTGAGTGACTGTTTGTACCTTCGATCGGACGGGCGTATCCCTTCATCTTTTAACCCTTGACGAATCTTAATAAGCGCTTCGTATACGACTTCAGGGATCTCTACCATATCTGTTAGAAATTGAAGGTGCAGTAATTCTTCCATTGTCATTGACGGCATCAAGTTGTTCTTTCCGGTATCCTTCATCATCGCTATAAAATTCTCTTCTTCTTCAATGCGTTTAACTTCGTATCGTAAAAGAAATCGATCGAATAATGCCTCCAATTTTTCATCTTCCTCGGGATATTCATTCGACGCACCGATTACAGACATTATGGGGACTAGAGTGGGTGGTCCACTATTATAAAATAATCTTTCATTAATAATTGTTAGTAAGCTATTTAATATTGACGAGTTTGCCTTGAATATTTCATCCAAGAAAACCAGGTGTGCTTCCGGCATTTTAGCTCTGGTATTCCTTTTGTACACACCCTGCTCAAGATCTTTTAAAGACAACGGCCCAAACACTTCCTCTGGTGTGCTGAACCTTGTGAGTAACCACTGAAAATATTCTGTTCCTGTTACAATTTTAGCCAATTCAACCGATAATGCTGATTTCGCAGTTCCGGTTGGCCCAATCATGAGCATATGCTGTCTTGAGAGTAGAGCGACAAGAATTCCTTCAATTTCTTTCTCACGTTCGTAAAATTTTAAATTTAGGGCATGTCTAATGTCTTCCAACTTCTTGAAATCACGACTTGTCATGATATATATCCCCTTGATTTATAATGTAAAAAATGAATCGACCTTGTTTAATAGAACTTGTCCAATTTCTTATCGGATTAAACTTTTTTCACTCTCAGTTTATATGGATGATTAATAAGGAATAAAAAAATGATCCGCTGAACCTTTTAGGGGTTCGCGGATCGTTTAAGCGTAATCTGTGTGACAAACAATCATTTTTTGAACTCAACAATCACAGAACAATATAATGGCGTTTTTTCGCAACGTGAAAGGTCTTGCGTTTCATACGACAGGGTTACATCCTATTATATACAAGCTCGTTTCATTTAACGTTTTATTCGTATTTGTGGAACAAGACCCATAACGCTGTGAAACGAGGTCGTCAAAGCCTCAAGTATCATAATCCATGTGATCTATAGCTTCGCTTGTTATACGGGATCTAGGTCTGAACCAGCCTCAATCATGTTTCTACAAGTTGGGGCGGACGGTTTAGTTGATGGGTTCTATCACCCACGGGTGCTTACGTACTACCCCGGCTACGGTAATCATAAAACCATTTAAAAAATGCCTCATTAGATATAGGATGTAGATATAAGCACAAATCCTTTAAGATAGGATTCAGAAAAACCTGCTTCATTTCAAATTCCCATCCTCGTTTGTATAAAGCAGAAGATACCTGGATTGCTTTTAGTGAATCCCCCCCTAAGTTAAAGAAATGGTCTTCCAATCCAATGTTGTTAATCTCTAATACCTCTTCCCAGACAGAAGCCATAATTTTTTCGCCTTCACTGATTGGCATGACAAAGGTTCTGCTGTATTCTGACTCGATTGTCGGCTCAGGTAATGCTTTCTTATTCAATTTTCCGGTATTTCCAATCGGGAATTTTTCAATCCAGACAAAATGTGCGGGAATCATATAAGTTGGAAGATTATTCATTAAAAATGAACGTAAAGCTTCCTCATCAACTTCTTTCACCGATTGGTAATAGGCACAAAGAAAATTGCTGTTCATGCTGTTACTTTTAACAATTACCACTACTTCTTCAATACTAGGATACTGCTTTAAAACCGTTTCAATTTGCCCTGTTTCTATCCGAGCCCCATTAATTTTCACCTGGTCATCTTTACGTCCGAGAATCTCAACCGTGCCATCAGGAAGCCATTTGGAATAATCTCCGGTTCTGTACATGATTTCCCCAGGCCTAAAAGGATTTTCCAAAAAACTTTCTTTTGTCAACTTGTCATTATTTAAATATCCCCTAGCAACACCAATCCCTCCGATATAAAGTTCCCCGCGCACTCCAATTGGTATCAACTGCTGATTTCCATCCAAAATATAGGCTTGCGTATTCTGTATCGGCCTTCCGACAGATGACGGTTTATCATTATAATCAAAATCATTTGTCAATACATAAATGGACGTTTCTGTAGGACCATAAATATTGAGGACTCTTCTGTTTTCTGTCTTCCAGTCCTTAATTTCGAGAGTAACAGGTTCTCCTGCTAACGCCATTGTATTAACAGAGTCTGGAAGCTGTTCTGGAGTTATGGTTGAAATGACAGTTGGTGTAAGCATCATGGTAGTAATTATTTCTTCTGAAATAAAACGAATCAAATCCATACCCCCTGCCTTTGCTTTCTTTGGAGCAATACATAGTGTAGCTCCAGAAGACAAGGAGGAGAATATCTCAACTATAGAAGCATCAAAATTAATCGAAGCCAGTTGCAGCATCTTGCTGTCTATGGATAGTCCTAAAAGGGGTACGGAATGTTCAATTACGTTGCATACCCCGTCGTGCTCTACAGCAACGCCTTTTGGCTTTCCTGTGGAACCGGAGGTATACATGATATAAGCTAAATCTTTTTTGGAAATCTCTGACTGGATGCTATCGCTACTTTCATCTTTGATTGAACTCCAATTAGGGTCGAGATATATTTTTCTTTTCACATTTACAGCATTTCCTGCTTCTGAATTTGGCTGAGTGACAAGGGTTTCAACCCCAGCATCATTAAAAACATATTGAATCCATTCTATAGGAAATGATGATTCGACCGGCACATAGACACATCCAGCTTTAAATATACCTAACATGGCGACAATCATTTCCAGTGAAGCATCCATCACCAAACCAATCTTCGATTGTTTCGTAATGCCAGATTTGATTAGCAATTGTGTAAACTGGTTTGATTTTTCATTTAATTCTTTGTAAGTCAAAGTATTGCCGCCATATTTTACTGCAACAGCATCTGGTGTCTTTGCTGCCTGGTGTTCTACCAATGAATGAAGGAATTGGTCAAAAGATCGTTCTTGATGAGTTTGATTCCATTCTACCAGCAGCTGATTTTGTTCCTGTTCCGATAGCATTTTCATCTCCGAAATCTTCATGTCAGGATTTAAAATAATTTCCTTTAACAAGCTGCAAAAATGGTGTTTCATGTTCGAAATTGTCTCTTCACGGAACAAATCCGGAGAATACTCAAAAAATCCTTGCAACCCCTTTTTACTTTCAGTAAAGCCTACGGTTAGGTCATACTTTGCATTCATACCGTCTATAAGCTGAAACTCTATATCTAATTCAGGTAGGTTCAACTTATCTTCATGCTCGTCAATATACACAAATACAGCTTGAAAGAGCGGATTCCTGCTAGGGTCTATAGGAACTTTTATTTCATCCAACAGAAGGCCAATCGGTAGGTCCTGATTCTTATAAACGCCTATTGCCGTTTCACGGACTTTATTTAAAAGCTCCCTGAATGACATATCCCCTGAAATATCAGAACGGAAAGTTCCCATTGTTAGAAAGTATCCTATCACTTTTTCCAATTCAAGCCTGTTACGGTTAGCCAGCGGAGAGCCAACGAGGATATCAGATTGTCCGGTATAGCGGTGTAACAATACTTTGAATGCTGTAAGAAAAATCATAAATGCCGTGGCATTTTCCCCTTTTGCTATGTCCTTTAACCTATCTAGATCCTCCTTAGAGATAGTAATAAAGGAACGTGCTCCTCTGTATGTCACCGCGGGGGTACGAGGAAAATCAGTCGTGAGATCTAGCACATAATCAGAATCCTTCAACTGGTCTTTCCAGAAAGAAAGCAGATTTTCCTTTATTTCTCCTTTCAAATAATCATGTTGCCACTCTGTATAATCTGAATATTGGACAGGTAAATCAAGCAATTGAGCCGGTTTATGATCCGAAAATGCCTTATAGTTGGCAACCATCTCTTCAAAAAAGATGGGAAATGAAAGGTGGTCCATAACGATATGGTGAACGGTCATGACCAACATAGCCTCTGTGTTACTTTTATAGAACAGCTTAAATCGGATAAGTGGGCCTTTTTCCAGATCAAATAGGCGCTGCACTTCTACCTGTACAAGCCGCTGAATTTCCTCCCCCTGGTCAGGCTCCTTTAAGTAGGTTACGTCAACAGTAGGCACTTCAATCCGCAATTCCGGCAGGACATATTGCAATGGTTCTCTTGCATCAAATACAGTTCTCCACGCCTCATGACGTTGAACTATTGCATTTATACTATGTTCCAATGCACTATGGTTTAATTTGCCCTTAAACTTTGCCACTCCGTAAACATTATAAGCCCATACTTCTGGATGCATTCTATTAAAAAACCATAGACGTACCTGATCAAAGGAAAGCGGGCTGGGGTTGTTATGATTACGGCTTTGGATCCGTTTGCCCTTTAAGGTAGACTGCCATTTAGGGCTTATTTTTTTTGCATTAAGCCGCTTTTCAAACAGTGCACGCTGTTCGGGAGTCAAAGCATTAATTCTCTCATTCAAACTTTTCATTGTTTTTTGCCCCTCCGGTAAATTGGTTTTTTAGCTCTTTCAGCATGTGTAACCCTTTCTCCGCTGTATCTACGTCTACTCCGAAATCTATTAAACAAGCAATCTCGTTGACTCCAACGTTGATAAGATTTTCTACCAATCTAGCACATTTTTCTTGTGTACCTAATAATGCCGATTCTTGATAATACATCTCAAAAGCCCTTGAGACAAGCACATCAAAGTCACCTGAGGATAATTTCTCGTAATCTTTATGGATATTTTCATGCTGTTTTATAAAGTTCTTCAAGTACTCTTTCAATGGCTGTTTTACTTTCTCTTTAATAACAAAGTTATCATTTCCCAGACAGGTGTGTAGCATTACAGCGACTTTCTTCGAGTCCGAGCTATATCCGAATTCTTTAAGCCACCCTTTGTACATTGAGATTTTTCCCTCTAACTCTTCAATTCCTCCCCTTGGCATGCCCGTTAAGATGTTGGCACCTATTTTAGCAGCCTGCAAAATGGTATCTGGGTTTCCATTGGTTGCGATCCAAATAGGGAGCTGCTTCTGTTGAGGTCTTGGGAGAGTTTTGATGCTGTATATATTCCCTTCACTGTTTGCGAATGATACATGTTCGCCTTCCCATAGTTTTATTATCTTTTCAATAGACTTGAACATTTCTTCTTTTCGTTCCGTATAGTATAAAGGATCCTGAATCGGTGCCAGCAAAAAGTCAGTCGGATGCCATCCTGTTGCAAAAGCTACAGATACTCTTCCATTTGAAAGGTTGTCCACTACAGACCATTCTTCGGTAAAACGGATGGGATGGTGTAGAGGAAGTACAACACTTCCTGCACGTAATTCAATGTTCTCGGTCACTGTAGCTAGAGCAGCACTTAATACGGAAGGGTTTGGGTATAAACCTCCAAAGTCTTGAAAATGTCTTTCAGGGGTCCAGACCGCTGAAAATCCGTTTTGATCTGCAAATTTAGCGCTGTTGATAAGGAAATCATACTTATTCGTTTTATCGGTAGATCCGTCACTAGAAAAAAAGAAAAGACTAAAGTCCATCTTTTTCATTGGATGGGGTTTATCTGGAGGCTCATGAATACTCTTTTGAAATTTATCTTTTCTTTCACTGGAAGAAATTTGCAATGGATTTTTTAATCCCTTTTCTCTCAACTGTTTTTCAAGTAAATCACGCTGACTGGGAGAGAGCGCATTCATTCGTTCAATTAGTTTGCTCAACCTTTTGGCCTCCTCCTTAACATTTCTGCATTACACTTTTTCCGACATCGCTTCAATTTCCTTTAGAAGTTGCTCCACCTCGGTTATGTCATCTTCTTCAATTTCTCTTAAAAGTTGCTCCACCTCGGTCAGATCATCTTCCTCAATAAGTTCCCCATTAATTTTCTCGGCCATCTTAGCTATTGTAGGAAAATCAAAGACGATATCGATGGAAATATCTAGGTTAAAGTCTTCTCGTAAACGTGTTACTAGTTGGACTCCTAACAATGAATCTCCCCCAAGTTGAAAAAAGTCTTGGTCATTTTTTATCCCCTCAACACCTAAAAGTTCCTCCCAGATCTTCCTTATATTATCCTCCACTTCTGTTTTGCGGATAGGCACAAATGCTGTTTCTCTTTCATAATTCTTTTCAACCTCTAAGCTGTTTTGCATATCTGCAAACTGATCAAAGAAAGTGTTTCTTTCTATGAAATACTTTTTCTTTTCATAAGGATATGTCGGTAACGCAACTCTCTTAAATTTCCTCCCCTTGACTAAAGATGTCCTATCTACTGCAACGCCAGCGCTCCACAGTTTTCCGACAGTTTTAAGAACTTCTTCAAAAGAGAATTTCCCCCCATCTGCTGGTAGTGCACTAAACCTTCGAATCACCTTCAGTTCTCCACTGTTTCTATTGATAATTGAGTTAAGGAAATCCTCATTTCCCATTTCTAGAAAACTGTTATAGCCACTTTTCAAAAGCTCAGATATTCCTTCTTCCATACGTGGACTTTCAGAAAGATGACTCACCCAGTAAAGAGGATCAACGGCCTGATCATTCGTAATCCATTCCCCGCTTATACTCGAAATATATATAAATTTCGGCTTCTGCAACTGGACTTCAGCTAAAACGTGTTTAAACTTTTCTAACTTTTCATTTTCATTCCTGGCTTCTGAACTTGAATTGTTATCCTGAAGGAATCTAGCTCTTTCCACGACCAATTTCAAGGCGTCTTCTACTTTCATGACATGTGAGAGGCAGGCAGCAACATATTCTCCAATTCCCTCTCCAATCATTATTTCATGCCTAACGCCCCATTCCTTCCATTGAAGGGCAAGTGCATATTGGATCGTGAATATAATTGGCTCAGCATATATTCGCTGTTTGTACTTAAGGGATGCTTTATCCTCTTTCTCTTCAGAAGAAAACAATACCTCTCTAATATCCAGTGAAAGTGCTGATTGTAAATAGTCGGAACAATCATCTACTATTGTTTTGAATACAGACTGGCTCTGATACAATTCCTTGATCTTGTCTATCTCTAAAGAATCTTTTTCAAGAAATAAGAAGACCGGGGGTAGAGAAGAGTCTGAATGTACCTCACTCGCAGTCCTTTTCTTAATATTCTCCTTTAAGGACTTTGTAGCACTTTTCCAGTCATGACCAACAGCTGTTATCCTGTATTCAAACTCATCCCTACCGTTTGTCAACGTGTAGGCTATATCAGAAAGATTTGTCTGTCTGTTCTTCTCCATATAGGAAACCAAATTATCTGTCATTGTTTGAAGAGCAGATGGAGTCTTTGCTGAAAGAGAAAGTAACTCCGCTCTCGTATCTTCCGACATAGAGGTCTCATCAATTTTATCCACATATTCTTCAAGTATGACATGGGCATTGGTGCCGCCAATTCCAAAAGAACTTACACCTACTCTCCTTGGTAGCCCACCTGTATTCCATTCCTGACTTTGAGTATTTACATAGAATGGGCTGTTTGCCAGGTCGATTTTAGGATTAGGCTTTTTAAAATGCAGTGTTGGTGGGATTTTCTTATTCTGAAGCGCAAGAACTGCTTTTATAAGACCGGCTATCCCGGATGCGCTGTCAAGGTGGCCAATGTTCGTTTTTACACTGCCTAGGGCACAAAAGGCTCTCTTAGAGGTAGAGCCAAATGCCTCGGTTAAGGCAGCAACTTCAACTGGATCTCCAAGAGCCGTACCAGTGCCATGAGCTTCTAAATAAGTGATGGTCTCTGGGCTGACATTTGCAACGGACAAGGCTTCTTTAATCACATCAGCTTGTCTAGAAACACTGGGGGCTGTGTAGCCAATCTTCTGTGAACCGTCATTGTTTACAGCGGTTCCCTTGACAACAGCCAAAATCTGATCTCCTTGCTCTACTGCATCCTCAAGTCGCTTAAGAAGAACTACCCCTACACCGTTTCCTTGAACCGTCCCATTGGCATTCTCATCGAAAGCACGGCACTGTCCGTCCTCTGATAAAATTCCTCCTTCCCGATACTTAAAAGCTTTAGTCTGATCGGCCCTAACTGAGACTCCTCCTGCCAATGCCATGTCACATTCATAAGTAAGTAATGCTTGAACAGCTGTATGCACGGCTACAAGTGAGCTCGAACATCCTGTCTGAATTGCCATACTTGGACCATTTAAATTAAATTTATAAGACACTCTAGTAGTAAGAAAGTCAGGTAGATTCCCAAGTGATAGCTGGTATTCTCCTATACTATCAACCAGTTTCTTCTGACTTAGGACATGAAGAAGGTATCCCGACTGTCCGCTACCTGCATAGACACCAATTCTTTCATCCTCGCTAAACTTCCCATATCCAGCAGTTTCAAACGCTTCATGAGCGCATTCCAAGAACAATCGGTGTTGCGGATCTGTATACTCTGCTTCACGAGGCGACATTCCAAAAAAGGTTGCATCAAATTCATCTGCACCGTCAATAATGCCTGATGCACTTCTCGGTGTTCCATTTTCTTCAAAAAAAGTAATAGATTCTTTTCCTTGTAGAAGATTATCCCAAAGTTGTTGCGTGCTGTTTGCTCCAGGGAATCGACCAGACATGCCAATAATTGCTATACCCTGTAATTCTTCGTTTTGTATTTCCAGATTTATCTTCAATTCTTTACCCTCCATTGCATTCTTAGGTTTTGTTGAAGTTTCCTCTGTTCTTCTCTAAGTTGTGTTACTCTTTCACAGTCCTTGATAGTAGGTATTTCCCTTTGCTGTTTTTCTGCGTTGATATGTTTTACATAACTTCGTATGGTAGGATAGCGAAACATGTCAATTATGGATAGAGAACTATCCATAATATCCTGGGCTTTTTGATGCACCCATAATAGGCTGAAAGAATCCCCTCCTAAATCAAAGAAATTTTCCTCAACACCCACTACCTTGATTCCCAAAACTTCACTCCAAATAGAGGCCAATGTCTGTTCAAGTCTGCTTGCTGGCAGACTATGTTGAGTAGGAGCATCTTCATACTCTATTGATTCATTCTCGAGCTTCTTCCGGTCGACTTTTCCATGAGGTGATAATGGCAGTTCTTTCGCAAATTTAAATTGGTTTGGTATCATGAAAGCTGGTAGAAGGTTTTGAAGATACAACCGCAATTTCGACGCATTTAGATTGGCGGCAGGACTTGGAATAATGAATGCTGCTATCCTTTTTCCGCTCTTTTCATCATCTTTTGCTATCGTCACCGCTTGTTTAACCAGGGGGTGTTGCTCTAAAACATTCTCTATCTCGCCTAATTCCACCCTCTGTCCGCGGACTTTAATCTGGCTGTCATTGCGACCGAGATATTCAATCCTTCCATCGGGTAGAAAGCGCGCAAGGTCCCCTGTTTTGTATAGACGTTTTCTGGCTATACCTTCTACGTTAACCATTACATAAGACTTTTCTGTTAAATCAGGGCGATTCCTGTAGCCCCTTGCAAGACCAGCACCCCCAATGAAAATTTCACCAATTACACCTGGAGGAACTACATTCTGATTTTCATCCAGAATATAAACTGATATATTTTTTATTGGTCGCCCAATATTCACATGTTCTTCTCCTCTAAAATCACCAATTGTCGTCAAAACGGCAGATTCTGCAGGTCCATATCCGTTTACAAACCGTCGATGTCTGCTCCAGTAAACAGCTGTTTCCAGCGGGCAGGCTTCTCCTGCTGATATAATGGTTTTAAGCAGAGGCAAGTTTTCGTTCAGTTTTAGTTTTCCGTCTCCATAGGCGGATAGTTTCATTAGAACGGACGGAGTTAGAGTGACCATGTTGATTTCTCTTTCTCTTAACACATCTGCTAATGGCTGACCCGGGAGCAATATTTCCACATCCTCCAGAACGAGCGTTCCACCACTGCAAAGCGTAGGAAATATCTCAAATACGGAAGCATCAAAACTGCAGGAGGCATATTGCAGCACCCTAGATTTTTCGTTTAGATTCAATTCATCACGTGTATTGTATATCAGATTACTCAAAGCCCGATGTTCAATCATAACTCCTTTTGGTTTTCCCGTAGATCCAGAAGTATATATAAGGTAAGCGAGATGATCCGGTTTAGGAGGCGGGAAGGGCTGGTCCCTTAATTTCGTTAATTGTAAGTCTGTATCCTGATAGAGAGTCTTAACATCTATGATCCCTGCTTTAAAATCAACCAACCTTTCTTTGATAAGGTCTGAGGTTAGGAGAATGTTAGCCTCTGAGTCTTGCAACATAGACGTAATCCGTGCTATCGGATAATCGGGATCAATGGCCAAATAGGCTCCTCCTGCTTTTTGAATGCCGATTATACTAGCTATAAAGTCTATCCCTCGGGGAAGCATGATTGCTGCAACTGATTCTGGACCAATCCCTTTGTTTCTTAATCTATTTGCCAATACTTCCGTGAGCTGATCCAACTCTAGGTAACTCAACTTTTTTTCTTTGTATTCAAGAGCAACTGCATGTGGCGAAGTATTCACTTGTTCATGAAATAAATCTATAAATGTGTGCTCCAAATCATAATTCTGCTCCGTTTTTTTCCAATCTACAATGATTTGCTGAGCCTCTGATTTTGGAAGCAAGTTTAACTCCTTTATCAGTTTGTCCGGATGTACTAATGCATCTTTTAAAAGTTCCAAATATCGAATCGCCCATTCACCAATTTCACTTTCATTAAATAGGTTAGACTGGTATTCAAATTCAAACTGGTACGTTCCTAAATCACTTCTGTCTTTGATATGAATGACCATGTCATGCTCCAGCGAGCCCCAAGGATGGATTTCGATTTCATAGTGTAGGTCTTTATATCGCTGAAAATTTATCACTTGAAACTCGACTGAGATATTAAATAATTGGTATACACTTCCATGTTGTTCTCTTAACCCTGGCAAGATGTGGTTATATGGGAAACTTTGACGGCGGAGAAGCTGATAATATTTATCTGAAATATGCCTACATGTGTTTTTGAAGGAATCAAACGGACTAATTTCATACCGAAAAGGAACCATATTTACAAACATACCAAAGGTTCTTTTTTCCTTTATTCCTGTACGATTCCGAGTAGCCTGCCCCAAAATAATATCCTTCTTGCCTGTTATTCGGTAAAAATAAGCGTAGAGACAAGAATTAAAAAAGGCTGCGGGCGTTACACCGATGTCCATACATAAATGATCGATTTGTCCTCTCGTTTTCTTATCAAGGCTGACTATATGCCGAGAACTCTCTATAACATTCTGATGAACCCCTGCTTTCTTTAAAGAAATAGAATCTGGAATGTCTTTTAAGGTTTGCATCCAATATTCCTTGTCGCTTTTGTATCTTCTAGAGGTAAAGTACTTCTTCTCTTTTTCTATCATCTCAGTATAAAGAGGCTTTTTACTGAACTCTCTTACCTCCCCCCGTGCGAGATGCTGATAAATATCCGCAATTTCATTACAAGAACGGTGGAAGCTCACTCCATCCGAAATGATTTGATGTGCTTTCAAATAAAGCCAAATCTCATTTCCTGAAATCTTGAGAATTGCGAACAAAAACAATGGACTTGAACCGAACTTAAAAGGCAATTTAGTGGTTTCTTCAATCCAGGACTCCGCCATTTTTTTGGATTCTAATTGACCGCTGAAATCCAAAAGAGGGATATCATGGGGAGTATCCTTTGAATACAACTTTTGGTAGACGCCTTCATCTTTTTTTAAATCCTGAAAAACTTGAATCTCAATTGATTCATTCTCCTTAATAAATTGCTGAACCGCTCTTCTTAATAGTTCGAGATCAACTTGGGAAGAAAATCTTATAGATCCAGCTAAGTTCATTAGCCCGGAAGCTGGATACATTCTTTCAATAAACCAGACCCTTTTTTGAGCATTAGTTAAAGGGTAAAACGTTTGATTTATCTGATTCAAATAAATTCACCTCTTTGTTATAATTTATGAAATCTGTATTTGGATTTAAATCCAAAAAATCGCTTTCATTATATGACGAATCTTGAAGAAACTTTTTTACGCACATTTTTGTTGGAGAGGAATTCCATCAGGTATTTAAAATCCCTCGATTAATAATCAAGGGATTTTAGGTGTTTGCTATTAAATGTTATTAAACTTTAAAATAGTTTCTCTTTAATAATCTTGGTTGTTCCATCAAACTGTCATACGAGACACTTGATTCGATCTTGCTGTTGTCAATAAGGTATAATTGGTCTTCGATTTCTTCGTGAACGGAATCTTCTTGATAAATCATTCCACAACTCAAACATTCAATAGATGGAATTGATGTAATTTCAATCGCTCTATTTCCTGTTGGTAATTCCCATGATGCATTTTGCACTAATGACAATATATCACCTGATTCACACCACGCACATTCCATTCCGATTCCCTCCATCTCGCTATTGATTTACATGTACTTTTTGTTGTGATAGCCATTTTTTCTCTATTAATTTATCCCTTTTTTCTCGGCCATCTTTGAGCGTCAAATGTTCAGGATCTGATTCATAGACTCTTCTACGATTATTACGTTCTAAGTTTTCTGGAGTTAAAGTTTTTTCTTGATCATTCATTAAAGCTGCAATCCCAACCGTACGAGGCGCGTCTTCAATTTTATATAGTTCATTGAAGTAATCATCTGCCCTGCCCGGAACATAATTTTGAGGTTCTGGATAGGAAGTGATGACGCCCTCAAAGTTTCGAAGGATTACTTTTTCCCCACCTTGGGAAATAACATAATTTGGTTGTACGGGAATTTTACCACCGCCTCCAGGTGCATCAACAACAAAAGTGGGTACAGCATAGCCAGATGTATGTCCGATTAGCCCCTCCATGATTTCAATTCCTTTTGAAATCGGAGCTCTAAAATGTCCAATTCCTTCAGATAAATCACATTGATAAATATAATACGGTCGAACACGGATTTTTACCAAATCATGCATGAGCTTCTTCATAATACTTACACTATCATTAATCCCCGCTAAAATTACAGCTTGGTTTCCTAGTGGAACACCTGCATCTACCAACATCTCGCATGCTCTTTTAGATTCCTCTGTAATTTCTACAGAAGTATTAAAATGGGTATTCAACCAGACAGGATGATACTTTTTCAATATATTACACAAGTTCTCCGTAATTCTTTGCGGAAAGACAACAGGTGCTCTTGTACCGATACGTATAATTTCAACATGTGGAATCTCGCGTAAATTCTTTAAGACATATTCTAATAACCTGTCATTAATGAGTAAGCCGTCTCCGCCTGAAATAAGGACATCACGAACTACAGGTGTTTCCTTAATATATTGAATGGCTTTATCAAGTTGTTTTTTTGGAACGCCCATACCTATTTGTCCAGAAAACCTTCGCCTAGTGCAGTAACGGCAATACATTGAGCATTGGTTTGTGACCAGGAACAAAACCCTATCTGGATAACGGTGAGTAAGTCCAGGAACTGGAGAATCCTCATCCTCATGAAGAGGATCTTCTAAATCATAATTTGTCTTGTTTATTTCAGCTGATATTGGAATCGATTGCATCCTAATGGGACATCGAGGATCATCAGGATTCATTAATGATGCATAATAGGGTGTTATATTCAATGGAATTGTCCTCGTTGATATTCTGACACCCTCTTCTTCATCAGGCGTCAGATTAACGACTTTTTTTAAGTCGTCGACAGTACGTATCGTATTCGTCAACTGCCAAATCCAATCATCCCACTTCTCTTCTGGTACATCCTTCCATAACTCCACTTCTTGCCAAGCTCTTTTGGGTTTATACAATTGATTTTGCATTCGATTGATCGACCTCCACTATTATTAATCTGTTATATCTGCTATTCCTATCGCCCAAATGGAAATTCCAATAATTTCTACCTGTGGAAAGTTGCAAATTCATAACTATTTCAATTCGTGAAGTACCATTAAAAATTTTAAGCTTCAGTGCTGGAATGCTCTTCTCGGTCTAATTAAATATCTTGATGACTGTATGTTTGCATTCGATTGACGTTTCGATTTCAGCTTGCTGCCTACTGGTTTTTTAGTCTACTAATCATCACACCTTTCAATAATATTCCGCTTACTACAAATAAACTAAAACTGTCATAAATATCTCATTGTTGCACGATTTATAATATGAGCAATTCGGACATAATCCCTTTTAATGAAAAAGTGGTTACCTGTAAACAACTTATATTCACAAGGCGCTACAAAGATATCATTCCACTTATGAATTTGATCACTGTATTCATCTTCAGTAGTATAGAGTATAGTAGCGCTACAACTCAGTCTTTCAGATGATTTATTAAATTTATAGTTTTCAATAGATGCAAAATCAGCTCTCATTACTGGTATAAAGTCTTTAAGTAAATCCATATCTTTAGTTACATCAGCTTCTATCCCACCCTTATTCGCTAATTCTTGAATAAACGGCTCATCTTCTAAACCAAGTAAGTCTGACGATATTTCATACATTGGTGGTTGAAAGGCTGCTAAAAATAAATGTTCAGGTTTTTGTTTTAATCTCTTACTAACTTCATAGGCTAATAAACTACCAAAACTATAACCTAAAATCATATACTTATCTTTCTCACTTATTTTAGACTTAATTTGTTTAACAACATCTTCAACTACCTCATCAACAGAGGACATCAATTTTTCGTCGAATCTTGATCCTCTACCTGATAACTCAATAGGCAATAGGTCAATATCCTTTTGTAAAAATGATCGTAATTTATAATAGATTGTGGCAGAAGCACCCGCGTAAGGTAAACATAAAAGTTTTATGTTTTTCAAGACCATCCTCCCTAATTGACTTCTCTAATAAATCCGATTCCATTTACATTTTTATTCACTGTTTCTGGATTTCCGCTATAATTTATACCCCCGATTCCATCAACCGTCGCATCTAAACTATTAGATGCATATACACTACTGATTCCAGCACCTTCTATTTTAACTTTCATATCCTTTACCTCCAGTTTCTTCCCTTGGATGATAGAAGAACCTTCTACGAGAATATTTGCTAATTCTGCATTTCCCGATAAAGTGATATTTCCCGCACCTAAAAGATCTAAATTGAATTCCTTTACATTTTCACTTCTAATTTCACCACTGATTCCCGATTCAAATACTCCCTCAAACTTTTCAATAGAATCTACAAGGATATCCAAATTAAAATTACCTTGATCGACATAGATTGAATCTATCGGAACCCCAAACTTAATAACCAGATTTCCTTTAGTATCTAGATTCCTTTTATCACTGCTAATCGTAATCTTTTTTTCACCTTCATCCACGGATACAGAAATAAATTTTGCATCAGTTCCAGTTACTTTGTACAATTCACCAAGGTCTTTATCAAACACGATATCTCCTACTAGTTTGGACTTCTTATTTTTCACCTTGTTTATTGAAACAGAGTAACTCCCCATATTTTCTGTTACCTCCATATCTACCTTAGGAATAGCATCAACATTAGAACATGCTGTTAACAAAACAGTAATAATAATCATCATAATTAATAGGCTATTTTTATATTCTTTCATGGTTTCACACCTTTACTAGTTCATCACTTAATTTACAAAGCGAATAAAACTCTCCCTTTCTCTGTAATAATTCATTGATATTCCCCATTTCACAAATCCTTCCGTCTTTCAACATGATTATACAGTCATAATTCGCAAGTAATTCTTCATCTATTTTATGCGTGATAGCAATCCTCGTCATATCCATTAGATTGCTTAGGGAATTCTCCAATTCCCTAGTTGTCTTTAGGTCTAAAGCAGAAGTAGCCTCGTCCATAAGCAATATCGGTGGCTCTTTAAGTAATGCCCTTGCAATTGAGATTCTTTGTCTTTCACCACCTGATAATTCTACGCCCCCCTCTCCACATAGCGCCTTTATTCCACCTCTTTCTCTAAGGAAAGAATCCATACTAGCGTTCTTTATCGCAAGTTTTAGTTGATCTTCTGGCCACTCTTTGTAAAGCTTAATATTTTCCTCAATGCTATCATCAAATACAAATGTATCTTGTTGAACAATACTATATAGCTGTGTCAATGCTTTTTCATCAACATCCCGTATTTCAACATCGTCAATATAGATATTTCCTTCAAAGGAATCATAATTGCCGGCTAGAATTTTAAGTAATGTAGACTTTCCACTACCACTCAGACCTACAATGGCATATCTTTTCCCTTTTTCAAAAACTAAATTAATATCTTCCAATATATTTTGACCATCAGATGTAAACGAAAAACTTAAATTTTCCACCCGAATACGATCTTCTAATTGAGTTTTCTGGATTTTGAGACCAGAAGATGATTCTTTCCGCAATAAATCATTAGACTTCTCCAATAACTGTAAGCTGGCATTTCTTTTAGCTATAGATGAAACCACGTCATTGATAGGAGACGTTACATTGTTAAGAAGCTGTACAAATGCTAAAATCCCACCGATTGTCATTTGCCCCTGTATCGTTAACCATGCACCTGCAACAAAAAGGATTAATACAATAATAACCGTGCTATTTTGAGTTAATGACATGACAATGCCAAGTAATACATGATACTTTTTCTTAGCACTTTCCTGCTGTTCTACTTTTCCTTCAGATAAATTAAGTATCTCATCTTCAATATTAAAGCTTTTTATTACTGGGTAGCCAGTAAGAATATCCTTAATAAATGAAGTAAAGATACCATTATTTACTGCAACATTGTTTTGAGCAGTGACTAACTTCTTATTAAATATAGCCGAAACCATTAGGGGCAGTACACATGATAATAATACGCAAATAGCTAGTTTCCAGTTGATGTAAAACATAAGCGCTATACCGAAAACAATCATGACACTTTGTGAGATTAGTCGAATGGTCCCCCTAATATAATCTTGCTCTATAATGGTCATATCGTTATTAAGGATAGAAATATAGTTACCGGTTTTCTCTTTATTAAAATCTTTAATTCTCAAATTTAAAATCTTTTCGGTTACGACCTTTTTTAAATTCGTTAGTGCTTTTTTAGTAAATATATTTACGGTAATGATTTCCACCATATTTACTAAGATATTTACTAGAATATAGATGACAGAAATAACAATTAGGCTATATAATTCTTGAAGCCCTCCCCCAATACCTTTGTCAATAAATTGCTGCAAAATCAGGGCTACTCCTACGCTTAAAAGATAGGAGAATATAGAGAAAGATACTGCTAAAAAATACATCACTTTATTCTTTTCGTATAGATAATTATTTAGCTTTTTCTCTTTATTTTTAGGAGGTCTTACTGAATCTGTTTTTTTTCGACTCCCCTTAATCATTCGCCCCTATCCCTTCCATTAACTGATTTAGTAAATCCACTTCTTCATCTAAAAATTCTACAGTACTGACTTCTTCGATCATGTTTATTCTTTCTTTAGGCATATGATCAGAGTTTGCAAAATCATGAAGATCGTCAATTGCATTTAAAAAGTATTTTTCAAAACTCTCCATATCTTCTTGACTTATAAAATGGTGATCATAATAATTCGTAAATACGACCTTGTCCTTAATATATGCGCCATTAATTGTCAAAGGATGAAATAATCTATTCTTATCATCTATATCAAATTGATTAAATCGATTTGAAAATGTAATACCTTTAAGCGCATGATTTTCCAGTGAAGTTTCTCCCAAGAAGTTAAAGATTATATCTCCATTCAAAGTTAATGAGTCATCATTATTTAAATACTTTTGTATCCCATATGACATTCCCTGGTTAGGAACCTTTAAAAAGCTCCTTTTGACTTCCATTATTGCCTCATTAATATTTGAACTAGGTTTTAATACTATTGGATATATATTTGTGAACCAGCCAATGGTTCTATTAATATTAATGTTTTTATGGAGTTCTTCTCTCCCATGGGATTCCACCTCTAGTATATAGCTTGATACATTCTTCCACTTTTTGAGGGCTATGTTTAATGCTGTTATAAATAATTCGTCAGTTTCAATTCCAAATATCTTCTGATACTGCATGATCATTTGGGTACATTTCTCTTTAGATATCTTAAAACTTGATACACCTAACCTCTTTTTAGTAATGTCTTTTTGTGTTTTTGGCTTGAAAAATAATCTGTCTGAAAATTTCCCTTCATAGACAATATCGTTCCAGTGTTTTTCATCGTGGTGCATATAATGGCTTTGTCCATACTCCTTTAAGCTTTCCACCCACTCCGAGTATGAAGCTGTCTTTTTAGGTAATTCAACTTTTTTATTTGCAACTATCTGATTGTACGCTGTAAAGATATCCACCACTAATATTCTCCAGGAAACACCGTCTACAGCTAGATGATGTATACAAATCATCAAATAATCCTTTGTTTTAGTGTGAAATAATAGTGCATGAAGCAAAGGTCCATTTTGTATATCCATAGTACTTTGCTCATACTTCATAGCCTTTTCAAATTCTTCATTTGTGTCCTTCTCTATGAATACTTCTCTGAAGGCTATTAATTCTTCACTTTCATCAATGGATTTAATCCTTTGAGTAGGATCATATATAACTCTTAACATATCATGATGTTTTACTACATCATTTAATGCACGCTTTAAAATAGTTGCCTCTAAAGGAGAACTAATTTCTAACACTACGGATTGATTGAAATGATTTGGATTTTCCAAATCTAATTGAAGGAATCTACTCTGAATGGGTGATAAAGTAACTTCTCCAGTTAGTGGCTCCTGACTATATTCATCAAAATCTTTTTCAACAACATTTGAATTGTAAATATTCCCCACTGTTTGGTATTTCATAATATCTTTGATAGTAAGTCTATATCCTAATTCTCTAATTAGTGAAGATACTTGAATTGCTTTAATAGAATCTCCACCTAACTCAAAGAAACTATCATGCAGTCCAACTGATTCCACACCTAAAACTTCTTCAAAGGTTGATGCTATTATCTTTTCAATCTCTCCTGTTGGTGCAATAAATTCATCTTGCCTTCCAAATTCCATATCCGCTAAAGCATTTTTATCTGTTTTTCCGTTTGCAGTTAAAGGGATTTCATCTAGTTCCATAATATAGGGTGGTATCATGTATTCAGGTAGTTCAGTTCTTGCACCATCTTTTAATTTTGCTATATCTAGCTCATCTTTATCTTCCATCACCACATATGCTATAAGGACTTTTCCTCCCTCGTCTAGTTCTTTGGCAATTACTACTGATTCTTTTATTCCTACTTGTTTGTTAAATACTTCTTCTATTTCTTGTAATTCTACTCTGTAGCCTCTAATTTTAACTTGGTGATCAATTCTGCCTAAAAATTCTATATTCCCGTCTGGGAGCCATCTTACTAAATCTCCACTTTTATACATTTCCCCTTCACCAAAGGGATTGTCTACAAATTTTTCTTTTGTTAGTTCTTCCCTATTTAAATACCCTCTACTTACACCAGAGCCTGTTATACATAATTCCCCCGGAACTCCTACGCCACATAGCTTGTCCCCGTTCATAATATAAACCTGTGTCCCACTTATAGGTTTTCCTATTGGAATTATTTCGAAATCATTTGGGATCTCGTAAGTCGTTGTAAATGTTGTATTCTCTGTTGGACCATATCCGTTGATGATCTTTATTTCAGGATATAGGGATTTAAACTTTTTAATATGATTAGTAGACAGTTTTTCTCCACCTACTAACAGATTGTCTAGGTTTTCGAACATATCGCCTTTTATATCCAGCATTTGATTAAATAGGCTTGATGTCATCCATAGCGTATTTATTTTGTTCTCTTTTACTGATTTTGATAATTTGTTTACATCTGTTAGTGTCTCTTGAGTTTCTAAATATAATGTTCCGCCATTTAATAAACTACCAAAGAACTCAAACGTTGATGCGTCAAAGGCTATCGATCCCGTTTGTAAGATTCTAGTTTCTTCATTGAATGAAACAAAGTTGGTGTCTTTCACCAGTCTAATTATACTTTTATGCTCAATTAGACTTCCTTTTGGTTTTCCGCTCGTTCCTGAGGTATACATGACATATGCTAGGTTATTACCTGCTAAAGATATGTCTGGATTGGAGCTTTCATTTTTATAACTTTTATGATCTTTTAAATTAATTCTGGTTAAATTTATGTTGAAATCATATTCAAAATCTCCAAGTAAGGCAATTTTCGCACCAACATCTTCTACTATAAAATCTATACGCTCTTTCGGGTATGTGTGATCAATCGGAACATAACAGGCTCCCGCCTTTAAAATACCAACTATACCTACTAGTAATTCTAAGGATCGTTCTGCCAGGATGACAATTGGTTCTTCTTTCTTAACCCCAATTTCTAGTAATTGATGAGCCAAATCATTAGATTTCATATTTAATTCCTCGTAGCTCATCTCCTTATCTTCAAATACTAATGCAGTTTTACTCGGAAATTTAGCAGCCATTTCTTCAAAGATTTCCTTCACATTGACCTCATCATAATTTCTTTCAGAATCATTGAATACGTTATTAATCTTGTTAAATTCATTATTAATAAGTGAATCTAATTCTTCAATTTTTCGTTCCATACCCTCTGTTATTACGGAAAGTAATTTGATAAACCGATTCATCATTATTTCAATACTTTCACGTTTAAATAAATCTGTGTTATAGATACAATTCAGATTGTACTTCCCTTCTTTAAGGGACATTTCTATATCTATATCAAACTTCGCCAAAGGTTCGCCATGGAAAATCTCTTCAATTTTTATATTTTTAAACTCTAATTTAAATTCTGTAGCGTTTTGCAGTGTAAAAGATACATCGAATAATGGGTTTCTACTCGGATCTCTTCTATTGGCTACCACATCTACTAATTCTTCAAAAGGATATTCTTGGTTTTCATATGCCCCTATGCAATGTTCCTTTATCTCATCAAAAAAATCTTTAATCGTTTTTTCAGGATTTGGATTTCCTCTCATTGCTAATGTATTTACAAACATTCCTAAAGTCTTTTCTATATCCTTGTGAGTCCTTCCAAACATAGGACTCCCGATGACGATATCTTCTTGATGGCTATATTTATGAAAGGTAATCATAAGGCCTCCAAGTAGAACCATATAATCCGTCAAGTGATTCTCTTTTGCAAAACTTCTTACTTTGTTCGTGAATTCTTCTTGAAAATCAATCGTAATTCGATCACCGTTAAAAGTTTTAACTTTTGGTCTTGGAGCATCATAAGGTAAATATAAAGCTTCAGGTTTGGTTTTATAAATTTCGTGCCAATAGGCTTCTTGAGCATGCAAATCCCTCGAAATAAACCATTCACTGTAATCTTTATATTGAATTCCCTGTCTTTCTAACTCTCCACCATTGCACAGAGCTATAAATTCTTCCATAAATATATTTATACTAATTGCATCTGATACGATATGGTGAGTATCGAATAGTATATACCCATGTTTTTCCGATAATTTAACTAATCCTAATCTGACTAATGGGCTTTTATTTAATTCGAAAGGTTTTACAAATTCTTGCATAACCTTTTCCTTAGATATTTCTTTT
Organism: Sporosarcina sp. Y1009; assembly: GCF_057669865.1. NCBI lineage: Bacteria > Bacillati > Bacillota > Bacilli > Caryophanales > Caryophanaceae > Sporosarcina > Sporosarcina sp. Y1009. The sequence continues at coordinate 343,645 of NZ_JBYHFO010000001.1, forward strand.
TCCCAAATTTTTATATTAACGTCCACTGTCTGAGCTATTTCTTGTATATAGTTGCCTTCCTTAATATGAAAACTAGTTCTCAATACCTCATGTCGTTCTATTAAATCCGTAAATACCTTTGAAAAAAGTTTTGTATCAAAAATTCCTTTAACTTCTATTCCAAAAGGCATATTATATGATAATGATTCTGGACTCACCTTTTGCAATACATACATTCTCTTTGCTGAAGAAATCATTGGATAATTTGCTTCTTTTTCAGCAATAGGTATCGTATCGAAATACTCATCCTCAAGAGAATTCATATAGTCGGCTAAATCTTTTATAACTGGATGTTTGAATACATTTGTAATTTTTACATCCTTACCCGTCTCTTGTTTAATTAAATTAACAAGTTCCATGGCGAGAATACTGTGTCCGCCTAATTCGAAAAAGTTATCTGTTATCCCAATTCTATCTATGTTTAACAACTGCATATATATACGACAAAGTTTTTCTTCCGTAGATGTTGTTGGTGCAATAAATTCTTTTTCTCTCTCTTCTTCTATAGACAATAAAACTTTAGTGTCTACCTTTCCATTTCTCGTCATGGGAATAGTTTCTATGCTATGCCAAAAACTTGGTACCATATAGTCAGGGAGTATTTTTCTTATAGTGTTTTTAAACTCGTCCAAGCCATTTTCTAAAACTTCTTGTTTTAAAACCATAAAAGCATGAATTTTCTTTTCTTTATTTTCATATTCCTTTGCTACAATAGCTACATCTATAATTTCCTCTTGGTTTCTAAAGACAGATTCTATCTCACCTAATTCAATTCGATAACCCCTAATTTTTACTTGATCATCAATTCGACCAATGTATTCAATGTTTCCATCTGGGAGCCATTGGGCTAAATCTCCAGTTCTATAAAGTTTGCCTTCTCCAAAAGGATTGTCTATGAACTTTTCTTTCGTTAACTCAACTCTATTTAAATACCCCCTTCCCACACCTTCCCCTGCAATGCAAAGTTCACCTGGCATACTGATACCACAAAGATTCATGTCCTGCAAAATATAAATCTGTGTATTATAGGTGGGTTTCCCAATAGGCACTGATTTATAATTTCCTCTTTTTCCAGATGAAATCAAATAATCTGTCGCACAGACTGTAGATTCTGTGGGGCCATAAGCATTTACATAATCGATTCCTTGTCTCACATGTTTTAATATACGTGCACTAGATTCAGAACCAGCAGTTATAACTAAGCGAAGTGTATCTAATTCTGTTACTAGGAAATATTGAGGTGGTAACGTTGCCACTGTAACGCCCATATCCCTCACATAAGCACTAAATATATGGGGGTCTTCGATAATTTCTTCATCTGTCAGTACTAAAGTGCCCCCTTGGAATAATGCCATTGTAATTTCCCAAACCGCAGCATCAAAGGAAAGGTTTGCAAATTGCAAGATATTATCCTTATCATCTATTTCATACTGTTTGCGATGGTGTTTAGAAAGATTAACAACATTACGATGTTCAATCATGACTCCCTTAGGCTGTCCTGTAGTACCAGATGTATAAATGATATATGCTAAATCATTAGGGGCTACTTTATAATCAATAGTATCCATTACCTTCGAATAGATATTTTCATCATTTAAGTTTATTTGTTTTATTTTTGTATATTCAATCTTTTCACTGCAAAGAACTAGCTTAGGTTTACTATCTTCTAGCATGTATTCTATTCTGGCCCTCGGATATTTTGAGTCAATTGGTATATAAGCAGCGCCAGATTTTAAAACTCCAAGTATCCCTGCAATAATTTCTACACCTTTATTTCCAACAATAGCTACTAAATCATTGGATCTTATGCCATTACTTCTTAAAGTAAATGCTATCTGATTGGCCTTATTATTAAGCTCCCGATAAGTAAGCTTCTTATCTTTATAGGCAATCGCTATTTTATTTGGATAGTTGCGAACCTGTTTTTCAAATACCGAAACCATTGTTTCATCTCTCGAAATCTGATTAGGTATTTTATTAAACTCTACTAAGATCTTCTGTTGTTCCGAAGGTGGCAGTATATTTATATCAACAATGGATATCGATTTGCTATAGGCATCAATTAACTGCTTAGCTATATAGATTAATCGATTATGCATTCTTTCTATATCCTTTTGATCAAACAAAGAAATCCTATAATCATAATCTAGATTTAAAGCATTTTCATTTGACCTATCACTTACATGAACGGTTAATGGGTTATATTGATGACTACTATTTAACCATTCTATATTGTCTAAGACAGATGTTAGTTCAGAATCATAATTCGCATTCTGATAGGAGTATCCAATTTCCAACAGATTTAAATCTTTTTTCAACTGTCCATTCATATAATTATTAATCTCGCTATAGGAATACGCGGAGTGTTTAAGTACACTCGTTTGTTTATGTTGAATCGTCATCAGAAACTCTTTGACACTCATACCTTTATTAATCGTAACTAATAGGGGTAATATATGAACAAATTCTCCAAATATCTTTCTTTCCCTTCTCGTTCTACCTAGAATGGCTGCTCCTACAGAGATGGATTCAGTTTGTTTTTCATAGGATTTAAGTAAAACTAAGGAACTAAGAAATAAAACTGGTAATGATATGCCACAGTTTTGCGCTCCTTTTATGATGGATTTTGTTTCTTCTCTATCTAATGTAAAAGACTCTCTTTTACTCTCCAATTCTTCAACGGAAGAAACCTTAGGGTATTGATTAATTCCTTCATAATTTTCTAAAGCTTTATTCCAATACTCTTTATTTTTGTGACTTCTTTTAGCGTTCCTATCTTCTAGATCCTTTTTAATATATTCTTCAAAAGACCCGTCCGAATCATCTTCCACCTCAATATTAAGCATATAGTGACGTAGTTTTTTAGAAAAGATTTCTACTAAAGACCAAGCATCAGATATAGAATGATGCATAAAAAGACCAAAAGCCATCCTACCATTCGGTTTATGGAGTATATAGATATCGTACAGTTTGTCTCCTTTATTGAAATAACACTTTCGCATATGTGTTGCTTTAAATTCTTCGTATTCATTCCAAGATGATAGTCCTATTTGAGGAATATCATCATATTGAAAATCATCAAATTTTTGGTGCAAAATACTATCCTTTTCGATATATCTTATCTGAAATGCATCTAGATCTTTGATAACATGATTTAATCCTTCATTTATTTCTTTATAAGAATACCGTGACTTAAAATCTGCGACAATTCCCAAGGTATTGATACTAGTGTTCTCAAATATATTTTCAATATCTATCATTTGCTGTTGATTTTCAGTCAATTTATGCATTTTACACCTCATATTCTATACTCTTTTCAATCCCATATCCTTCAAGTATTACTTTATCCATAGCATCTAACACTTGTCGTTCTCTATTTTCAAAGCCTGTTGCTACTAGTACTACACCATCATCTGTAAATTGACATCTCACATTTATGGGTAGCTTACTAGATAAACCAATTGTCTCCTTGATAGTATTCTCTAAAATACTTTCTGCCATAATTCCTGAATCATCACCATAACTAGTCACAGCATTTATGCTAGGTATTTTACTCCCATTCTCTCTTAGCAATTCGATTTGTTCTTTAGTTAAATCTTTTATTCCTAAGCTTGATGCTGGTGAATCAGCAAGTATTTCACTTATCTTCACGTATCTGTTTATATCATTAAGATCTATGGTGAATAATTTTGCTTCTTGGAAAAGCCCCAGTGTCCTCCTATTGGTAGAGTCTCTACCATGATGTAAAATAATAACTGGTATCTTGTTTATTGAACTCATATTTTCTTCTTGAAATAGTATCGTTTCAAGTAATGTAAGTGTCGCTAATAATTGATTACTCATGACCGTATTATTGACGATTCTTTCATCAAACTTCTTTTTAAATACAGTCATCATGCTTTTGTTCTCATAATATAAATCCATACTTTTAGCTGCATCAATAAATTCACTGAACGTAATATCCTTTGATTTTTCGTCTTTTATGGCATTTTTTATAATCTGTGAATATAAATGTGTGTCTTTTTTCTTATGAAGTATATCTGGTTCTTTTAATAATTGATTTATTCTACGTTCAAATATTGATGAAGAGGTCATATCCCATAATGCATGGTGTATAAAAATGTAAACAACATACTTGTTTTCAGCTACCTTTAGTAGACAAATCTTATTTAGTAAAGGTCCCTCTAATATGCTATTTATGTCTAATCCCATTTTTTCAACAATAGAATAGAGTTGAGCCTCTTTTTGGTTTTTGTTACTACTAATATCTATTACAGGAATCTTGTGATCCATTGATAATTCATTTTCAATTAATAGATCCTTTTTCTTTACATATTTCGTCCTCAAAACAGACTGTTCAGATATAATCCGTAGAATTGCCCTTTCAACTTCGTGGATTGTATATTCTCCTTCTACTATAAAGCGCCCACTGGAACCTCCACCAATCGTATCGTCTAGAAATACCTGTTGGGATAATGAGGGTTCATATTCCCCTACAATGTTTTCTTTAACTATAGATTCACCATAAGAATCCATATCTTCAAGAAAATCTTTATAAAGGGTTTTAGCATCTACTATTCCATTAGTTGAAAGTAATAAGTTTTTCTTTTCATATTTTAAAACATCATTTGTAATACTGATTAAGGATTTCAAATAATAGTCAGCCAAATTATCCATCATACCTTTGGAAAACCTGGACTCATTATATTCAATATAGAAACTTAGTTTATTAGCTTTATAAAAAGAATAAAATGCTATATTATCAACTAGGACATTTTTTTGAAAAATTTCCGGAAAATTATCTGAAAAACTATCTTCTAGTTCTAGTTTATTTAGCCCATGAAACAATACATTTGGTTGAGCGTTTTCAGTAAAACTGTGTTTTAAAGATAACCATCCATATCCAACACCATTGCTTGGAATGTTACCTAAATTCTGTTTGATCGCACTTAGTATTTCTACTATTTTTGTCCCATTAGAAGGTAAAACTATTGGATAGTTATATTCATAAGATCCAATCCCTTTATCTCTGTTTCTCTCTATATCTATAAAGGTTACTGACACATTTTCTTGATTTGTAAGCTTATTAGCCGCAATCGCAAAATTGGCTAATAGGACTTCATTGATATCCATCCCTAGGACACTTTCTGATAGATTAAGTAATACTGTTGCTTCTTTTTCAGGAATAGCAAATTCTGTCCTAGAAAAACCACCATTTTTTATATTTTCATCTGGTTTTAATCGACCATTTTCCACTTCGTTAGACGCTTGAGACCAATAATCCAATTGAGATGAATAATCAATTTCACCCAATGTCTTTATACTTTTTAAATAATAATTATCTTCTTTGAAATTTGTTTTGTTTTCACCTTTTTGTAGCAGTTCATAATTTCTTGTAATTTCCTTTGATAATAATTTTAGTGACCATGAATCCGCAACTAATTTATGTCCACAGAGTAAAATAAAATTCTTTGATTCAGTTTTTATATGAACAATCTCAAATAATAGTCCTGACATAGTGATTAAGGATTTTTGTACCCGCGTACAAACATTTATTAGTTGATTTTCAAGCTCATTTCCTTCTTCGTATCTGCACAAATCATATGTCGGAATTTCGAATTTAAGATTCTCCACAATATTTAATTCTTTATTTATATATCTTACTCTTAGCATCGGATGTGTTATTAACATCCCTTCTAAAACAGTAATCAGCGTTTCATCTAAATCTTCAATTTCTAAAAGCCTGATTTGGCAGAAGTTATTTTCATCTTTAAATTTAGTTGAAACATATTCATTTAAAAGAGGGTTCATTGGAACTCGAGTAAATTCCTCATCTTCATAGTTTTCTTCTTGTTCTTTATCCTTCAAAAACTTTGCTAATTCAATAACAGTCCCATTTTTCATAAAGCCTTTAATTGATATGTCATAATTCTGATTTCTTGAAAGAGTAGTAAACCTTATGGCTTTTATGGAATCTCCACCTAATTCAAAGAAATTGTCCTTGATTCCAACCTGTTCCATTCCTAAGATTTCTTCAAATAGCTTACAAAGATCCTCTTCAATAGTATTTCTTGGGGCAATATATTCGTCTTGTCTTTCATAACCAATATCAGGTAACGCATTTTTATTTATTTTCCCATTTACAGTTAAAGGAATCTCTTCTATTTCCATAATATAGGGCGGTATCATGTACTCAGGTAGTTCTTTTCTTGCCCCATCTTTTAATTTCCCTATATCTAGCTCTTCTGTCTTTTCCATCACCACATAAGCTAAAAGCGCTTTATCTCCTTCGTCTAGCTCTTTTGCGATTACAACTGAGTCTTTAATTCCTGCTTGTTTGTTTAAAACTTCCTCTATTTCTTGTAACTCTACTCGATAGCCTCTAATTTTAACCTGCTGATCGATTCTCCCTAAAAATTCTATATTCCCGCCTGGCAGCCATCTTACCAAGTCTCCACTTTTATACATTTTCCCTTCACCAAAGGGATTGTCGACAAATTTTTCACTTGTAAGTTCTTCACTATTTAAATAGCCTCTACTTACGCCAGAGCCTGTGACACATAATTCCCCTGGAATTCCTATGCCACAGATTTGGTCTCCTTGGAGGATATATACATTACGACCAACTATAGGTTTCCCTGCTGGTATAGTACCTTCTACTTTTTTAGGTACATGATAGAAAGCAGCGCATACCGTTTCTTCCGTTGAACCAAAGGTATTCCCGACGTTTGCATATTCTAATAAATTGTTAATATAACTATATTTGAGTGTATCTCCACCATTTAAATAGAGATTTACTGTTTTAGGCATTCTTCCTTGATTAAATTCCTTCAATAATAGAGTGGAGCAACTTATTAAACTAACTTTATGCTTGTCCATATAATCACAAGCTTTATTTATATCGTAGATTCTTTCTTCATTATAAAGAACTACTTTTCCACCCCTAATATGAGCTGGATAAACTTCTTCAACTATGGTGTCAAAGTTATATGCTGTGTGCTGGAGTGCTGTAGTATCCTCAGTGATATTAAATTCATCTGCAAAAGATCGTACATACGAGGTACAACCGGCGTGCTCTACCATGACGCTTTTTGGTTTCCCACTAGTTCCTGAAGTGGAAGTTAAATAGATTAAGTCCTCTTTTTCATTGATCTTTACTGGATTTTCTTCACTTTCCACATAGGTATCTTCGGAAAACAGATTTAAAAAAATATAGTCCCCCTCCGGCACCTCTACCCCCTTACCAAGAAGAATTACTTTTGGTGAATAATCTTCTAGGATAAAGTCTATTCGTTCTTTCGGGAAGCTTGTATCAATTGGTCCGTAGGCTCCACCGGATTTCATAATCCCATAGATACCAATCATCATTTCCATACTTCTTTCAGTGAGAAGAGCGACGATATCATTTCTGCCAACTCCTAATTCCCTCAATTTATGCGCTAGAGAATTGGCTTTGTTGTTTAATTCACGATAGCTAAGTTCTTCATCTTCATACACAAGAGCAATGTTTTCTGGTGTTTTAACAACTTGATTTTCAAAATGCTCTATTATGGTTTTGTCTGAATAGACCTGATCTAGAGATGTACTATGGTTAAACTGTTTTACTACCTGTTCCTTTTCTTTTTCATCCACTAAGTCTAAGCAGCCAATAGTCTTACCTGGGTTGTTTATCATTTCTAATAGTAAATAATCTAGTCTTTCTAATATAAGCTTGATCTCTACTTCCGAAAATTTGTCAGTGTCGTATAATATATCCAAAACTATATTCTCTTGTACATCTACGGCGATACAAATATCGTAATTTGTTTCCTCTCTTCCAGATTCTTCAATAACCTCAAAATCAAATGATGTATCCATCTCTGAATTTGAGATGTAATAGTTTTCAAAAACAAATAATGTATCAAAAAGTTGACCTTGGATAGCACTTTGTTTTTGTATCTCATTTAGGGCAAAATAGTCATACTCTTGGCTTTCTATGGCTTGTCTATCCATATCCTTTAATAGCTCTAATACTGTTGTGTCTTTAGTGCAACGTACGCGAACTGGATTCGTATTTATAAATAAACCAATTGCATTGTCAATATTTTTAACCCTTCCACTTCGCCCTGAAACAACTTTTCCAAATACAACATCATCACAGTTATTATATTTTTGTAACAATAGGCCCCATGCCGTTTCGATTATCCTATTTAGTGTCATATTATGGCTTCTAGCAAATTCTATAACCTTCTTGCTTCTTTCTAGAGCCATAGAATGAACTACACAGTTCCCCTCAGAGGGGGCTGGTTTATTTTCCAAGGGAATAAAACCAGCTACAGTATCATAATCAACTAACAGATTTCCCCAATATTCTTCAGCCTTTTTATGATCTTGAACTTGTAACCATTTAATAAAGTCACCATAAGATCCAACTTCTTCTTTTTCTACAAGAACTTTTTTCTTTAAATCACTATAAGTTACTCCATCAGTAAGAAATTCATAAAGCCTAAAAAAGTCACCTAAGATAATCGAATTACACCAACCATCTATAAGGATATGATGAGAGCTCCAGAGTATAATCCATTCATCACTACTCACTTCTATTAGGGTTACACGGAGTAAACTATCACTTTCTAAATTAAAACCTCTTTTAATATCTGCAGTTTTAATAGACATTATCAATTCATCTTTTTTATCTAAAGATAGATCTTTAATGTTTTCTTTTTGTACTTCGATCTCCCTATCTTTTAAGACTACTTGCCAAGGTTTCCCTGTGGACTTTGCTATAACTATAGCTGTTCTTAAGGTGTCATATTTTAAAGATAGCAGAGAGATAGCTTGTCTAATGTACGCCTCATTAATCTTTCCCTTTAAAGTAAATGCATTTTGAATAAAGTAACTAGAATTATCGCTATCTCTCAGTTTTTCAAATAGTATACCTTCTTGAAGTGGAGATAATTGATAGATGCTTTGTATATTCTTTTTACTATTCATCAACACTTTCCTTTCATGTCAAAGTGGGTTTTCACCAAAACATGTGCTTGACTATAAAGTTCCTGCTAAAGGATTTCCACTTCAGGCGGACGCTTTCGCTCCAATCCTACATAGAGAGAGGCTAGAAAATAGCAAGATCAAATTTTGGTTTTGTACCGTTAAAGTTAAACAATTCTCTAACTAAAAACGTTCAGTATATCTTCTAATTCTTCAATTTCCATCTCTAAGGCATCGAAGTCAGAAGGTGTAGCCACAGTTTCTTCTTGAGTTAAACAATGTTTAATAATTTCAATTAATGATTTAGTATAAAGTCTACAGAAATCCTCTATACTTTCTTTAGTAAACTTATTTTCTTTATAATTTACATAACCATGTAATTTATTATCATTTTTTTGGATATCGATACTTATGTCATAATGCAATTCGTTTTTTTCATCAATCGTTACCCCAGGATTTATAGAAGACATTTCAAATCCATTTTCTTCATTAATACTTAGATCCATATCACCCATATAGTTAAAAGCTATAGAGGAATTTAGGTTTCGCTCTTTCGGATTTTGATATTTCCATAAAGAATAGCCAATTCCAAGGGTCGGAACCCTTCTTAACATTTCTTTCGTTTTTACTAAGCTTTCCTCTGTACTTTCAAAACTTTGTAAATGAATTGGATAAATACTGGTGAACCATCCGAGTGTTCGATCCAGATGGATATTGGACAAATCATTTCTACCATGACTCTCCAAATCTATAGTAATTTCATCCATAGCCTTCCACCTTTTCATTGCCAGCATTAATGAGGTCAAGAGTATATCATTTACATCTGTACCGTAAGCCTTAAATGATTCAAAAATAAGTTCTTTTGTAATTTCTGAATCAATTTCAAAACGTTCATATCCGATACCTTTAAACGGTAGATTTGTTTCACTTTCTAATTGACGATTCGAAATATGACTGTATACTTCATTCCAGTATTTGCTTTCATCAACGAAGATTGTACTTTTCGAGTATTCTTCTAAAGCATTTGTCCATTGCTTATAGGATGCAGTTTTATTAGGTAAGATTATTTCCTTGTTTTCCATAGCTAAGCCATAGGATAATACAAAGTCTTCTAATAAAATCCTCCAGGATACACCATCTATAATAAAGTGGTGTATTGCTATCATTAAGTAATCACAGTCTTTTGTTTTAAACAATGCTACTTTCATTAATGGACCATGTTCTAGATTCATAGTTCTCTGAAGTTTTGTACTTTCCTCTTCAATTTTATTCTCGAGATTTTCCCAATCCTCACAATCAAATACTTTAAAAGTATATTTTTCACTTATGTCCATTGGTAGTATTGTTGGATTAGTATCTTTTAAAACAACTCTGAGCATGTCATGAGTCTCTACTAATTCATCTAATATAGCTCTTATAACAGACTCAGATAGTGAGTTTTTACTTTCTAACATGACAGCTTGGTTATAATGATTGCGGTTAGTAAGATCCCAATCGATAAACATTTTCTGGATAGGAGACAAATCTATTTCTCCATTTACTTCACCTTGTTCATAATGAACTGTCGTTTCCTTTACTTCCCTGGCTAAGTTCTCTACACAATGTAATAACATGATATCTCGAACAGATATTTCATATCCAAATTCTCTCGCTTTCGGCACTACTCGAATCGCCTTTATTGAATCGCCACCAAGCTCAAAGAAATTATCCGTTATACTAACCTGTTCAACACCTAGGACTTCTTCAAATATAGTGCAGAGTATTTCTTCAACCGAATTTCTTGGCGCAATATATTCGCCTTGTCTTTCATAGTCAATGTCTGGTAAAGCATTTTTATCTACTTTCCCGTTTATCGTTAATGGAATTTCTTCTATTGCCGTAATATAAGATGGGACCATGTAGCTCGGTAATTCTTTTCTTAAATTCCCCTTTAATAGAGAGATATCTAATTCTTCTTCTATCCCCAGTACGACATAAGCTGAAAGCGTTTTGTCTTCTTCCAGTTCTTTTGCAATTACGACTGCGTCTTCAATTCCCTTTTGCTGCCTCAAAACTTCCTCTATTTCTCCTGGTTCTACTCTGTATCCTCGAATACTAAACTGTTCATCTATTCTTCCTAAATACTCTAATTGACCGTTTGGCAGCCATCTTGCTAAATCTCCAGTACGATAGATAAAACCTTCTCCATAAGGGTTTTTCACAAACTTTTCTTTCGTAAGTTCTTCTTTATTTAAATATCCCTCACTTACGCCAGCTCCTGAAATGCAAAGTTCTCCTGGAACATTTATGTCGCAAAGCTTGTCTTTATCCATAATATAGATCTTTGTATTGCCAATTGCATTACCAATCGATACTCCTTTTACTACTTGTCCTTGGTCTAATCCTGGATAGATAAAATCACAACTACCGACTGTCGCTTCTGTTGGCCCATATTCATTGTGGATTTTTATATGATTTCCAAATTTGTCTAAAATTTCTTGTGCTAGTAATGTTCCAAGTTCCTCTCCACCAACAATTATTGTGTTAAGATTTTTTAATTGTTTTGGCTTTTCTTGAATGGTCATTTTTAAATGGGATGGCGTCATTTTCGCAAAACTATACTTGTCTTCATGGAATATTTCTCTGATAGTTTCTTCCACATCATGTTCTTTAATGACCAATTTCCCTCCAGAACATAAGGGTAGGAATAATGTAGTCACTGTCAGGTCAAATCCAACACTTGTAAATAATGGAGCACAAACTTCATTTGTAATATATGACTTTTGCCCGTACTGTAAATAGTTAAATAGGTTACTGTGTTTGACCATTACACCCTTTGGTTTACCAGTAGTTCCAGAAGTGTACATGATATAAACTAGGTCATTTTCATTATGAATTTTTGGTAGATCATCTACCTGATGACCAGATGCATCAAATTCAAATTCTTTGTCCAAGTTAAGGATTGTTGAATTTACACTTCCTAGTTCATCTTTTGACAATACTTCAGATTCACCTAATAAGATGATCTTTGGTTCAGAATCGTCTAGTACATATTTCTTTCGCTCTAATGGATAATCCGGATCTATTGGAATATAGCTGCCTCCAGCCTTTATTACTGCATAGATCCCTACCATCATTGCGGCACTTCTTTTTGTCAGTACGGCTACTCTTTCTCCTGGTTTAACGCCTAGGCTACGGAGTTTGTTTGCTAGATGATTGATCTTATTATTCAGTTCTTCGTAACTTAGTTCGATACTTCCATCTACTATTGCGATTTTATTAGCGTTTTGCTTCACTGCTTCTTCAAATAGTTCTTTAACCGTTTTTTCTTTTTCAATTGTCATATCGGTATTGTTAAAATCGGTTAGTATCTTTACTGTTTCTGCTTCTATGGATAGATTAATTTCCCCAATTGTTTTTTCCGGGTTGTCTATCATTTCATTGAGTATATTAAAATAATGTTTAACTAGGATTTCCATGCTCTCTTTGTTAAATAATGCATTGCTATAGATTAAATCTAAGTTGTAGTATCCATTTCCATATTCCATTTGGAAATCTAAATCAAATTTTGCGACTGGTTTTTGACTGATGCTTCCTAGTTTGAAATCTTTTGTTTCAAAAATTACATCTTCATTGTTTTGAAGCGTAAACATAATATCGAATAGTGGATTTCTACTAAGGTCACGATTTATTACGGTTTTCTCTACTAATTCCTCAAAAGGATATTCCTGATTTTCATAGGAACTTAAAGAATGTTCTTTTAGTTCTTCTAAGAAGGCTTTGATTGATTTGTCTTCTTCTGGAAATCCTCTCATTGCGAGTGTGTTGACAAACATTCCAACTATACTTGCAGTATTAGGATGTGTTCTTCCTGATATTGGACTTCCTATGGTAATATCTTCTTGCCGACTATATTTACTCATGCACACCATTAATGCCCCTAGCATGACCATATAGTCCGTGTATCCTTCTTTTCTCGCGAAAGTTTTTAGTTCTTTTGTGATGTCTGTTCCTAATCGTTTTTTAACACTATCCCCTTTAAAGCTTTGCAGTTGAGGCCTTTTAACATCCAGTGGAAAATCTAATACTAATGGCTTTTCCTTATGAGTTTCTAACCAATATTTCTCCTGCTTTTCTAAGTCTTTAGTTAACATCCATTCGCTATAATCCTTATATTGAACAGCTAAAGAAGGTAATTCTTTCCCTTCGTAAAGTTCACAGAAATCCTTGATCAAAATGTTCATACTCATGCCATCAGAAATAATATGATGCATATCAAATAGAAGATAACCTTCGTTATCAGTGGTCCTTATTATTTTCACTCTTAATAATGGCGCTTTACTAAGGTTAAAAGGACGTACAAACTCCGCTAAATATACTTCTGGGGAAGAACTTGCGTCTCTTTCCTCATTTTCTACTACGACACTATTTTCAGCAGCAATCTTTTGGATCGCTTCTTCATCTTCAAAATGGAAACTAGTTCTAAGCGATTCATGTCTTTTGACTAATTCATTAACTACATGTTGAACCTTTTCCCCGTCTAGTTTTCCTGTATAGGATAAGCAGACCGGCATATTGTAGCTTAATTCAGCTTCATCCATTTGATTTATGAGGAAGAGCCGCTTCTGTGCCGATGACATAGGATACGATTCCTTACGCCCAGCCCTTGGGATTGGTTGGTAATTCCCCTCATCTACTTCATCAATGCATTTGGAAAGTAGTTCTGGTGTCGGATATTCAAATATAGATTTAATTTCGATACGTTTTTTTAGTTTTTCCTCTACTAAATTAATAACGCTCATAGCCCTTAAACTATGTCCACCTAGTTCAAAGAAATTGTCCCTGACACTAACTTCTTTAATCGATAAGACTTCTTCAAATATCTTACAAAGAGCCTCTTCAATAGAATTTCTTGGGGCAATATATTCATCTTGCCTTTCAAATTGGATTTCTGGCAATGCCTCTTTATCCGTTTTTCCGTTTACAGTTAAAGGGATCTCGTCGATTGCCATAATATAGGGTGGTATCATATATTCAGGCAGTTCTTTTCTAATACCTTCTTTTAATTTCCCTATATCTAAATCTTCTTTACCTTCCATGACCACATAAGCTAAAAGGGCTTGATCCCCTTCGTCTAGTTCCTTTGCGATTACAACGGACTCTTTTATTCCTGTTAGTTTGTTAATTACTTCCTCTATTTCTTGTAATTCAACTCTATAGCCTCTAATTTTAACTTGCTGATCGATTCTGCCTAAAAATTCTATATTTCCGTCTGGCAGCCATCTTACCAAGTCTCCACTTTTATACATTTTCCCTTCACCAAAGGGATTGTCGACAAACTTTTCACTTGTAAGTTCTTCATTATTTAAATAGCCTCTACTTACGCCAGAGCCTGTAATACATAATTCTCCTGGAATACCTATGCCACAGATTTGGTCTCCTTGAAAAACATACACATTACGGCCTACTATAGGTTTTCCTGCTGGTATAGTCCCTTTTATTTCTTTAGGTACATGATAGAATGCAGCGCATACCGTTTCTTCCGTTGAACCAAAGGTGTTTCCGACATTTGCATGTTTTAACAAATTGTTAATATAGCTATATTTGAGCGTATCTCCACCATTTAAATACAGATTGACTGTTTTAGGGATTCTTCCTTGATTAAATTCCTTCAATAATAGAGTTGAGCAACTTATTAAACTAACTTTGTGTTTGTCCATATAATCACGAACTTTACCGATATCGTAGATTCTTTCTTCATTATAAAGAACTACTTTTCCTCCCCGAATATGAGCCGGGTATACTTCTTCAACAATGGTGTCAAAATTATATGCTGTATGCTGAAGTGCTATAGTATCTTCAGTGATAGTAAATTCATCTGCAAAAGATTGTACATAAGAAGTACAACCGGCGTGCTCAATCATGACACTTTTTGGTTTCCCACTAGTTCCTGAAGTGGAAGTTAAATAGATTAAGTCCTCTTTTTCATTGATCTTTACTGGGTTTTCCTCATTCTCAGTATAGGAATCCTCAGAAAACAGATCTAAGCAAATATAGTCTCCCTCCGGAACCTCTACCCCCTTACCCAAAAGAATTACTTTTGGTGAATAATCTTCTAGGATAAAGTCTATTCGTTCTTTCGGGAAGCTTGTATCAATTGGTCCGTAGGCTCCACCAGATTTCATAACTCCATAGATACCGATCATCATTTCCATACTTCTATCAGTGAGAAGAGCGACGATATCATTTCTGCCAACTCCTAATTCCCTCAATTTATGCGCTAGAGAATTGGCTTTTTTATTTAATTCACGATAACTAAGTTCTTCATCTTCATACACCAGCGCAATGTTTTCTGGCGTTTTCTCAACTTGCTCTTCAAAATGCTCGATGATCGTTTTGTCTGAATAGACCTGATCTAGAGAGGTACTATGGTTAAACTCTTTTACTATCTTTTCCTTTTCTTTTTCATCCGCTAAGTCTAAACGGCTAATAGTCTTGTCTGGGTTGTTTATCATTTCCTTGATCATATAACGATAATGTTCAAGGAAATAATCAATACTTTCCGGGATAAATAACTCTTTCCCATAAGTGCAATTTAATATAAATTCACCATTCTGTTCATATATATCTATGTCTAAATCACATTTAACTGATATTTCTCCTTCAGTCCAGTTTGAGATCGTAATATCATCAATACTAAACTTCGCCTCTTCATTGTTTTGAAGTGTAAGCATAATATCAAAAAGTGGGTTCCTGGTTAAATCCCGGTTTTCGACCACATTTTCGACCAGCTTTTCAAAAGGATATTCTTGATTTTCATAAGCAGCTATACAATGTTCTTTTATTTCTTCTAAAAAATCTTTCGTTACTTTGTCTTTTTCTGGATAACCCCTCATAGCTAATGTATTTACGAACATTCCAACTATATTTTCAGTGTCTGAATGAGTCCTCCCAGATATTGGGCTTCCTATAATAATATCTTCTTGTCTACTATATTTACTTATACATACCATCAAGGCCCCTAGCATGACCATATAGTCTGTATAACCTTCTCGTCTTGCGAAAGACTTTAATTCTTTTGTCATCTCTTTTCCTAATGCTTTTTTAAAGCTTCTCCCTTCAAAACTTGGAGTCTGAGGCCTTTTAAAGTCAAGCGGAAAATCTAATACCAATGGCTTTTTAGTGTGAATAGCTAACCAATAGTCTTCCTGTTTTTCTAAATCCTTATTTATCATCCATTCACTGTAATCTTTATAGTGGATATCTAAGGAAGGAAGTTCTTTTCCTCCATAGAATTGAGAAAAATCATTCACCATAATATTCATACTCATACCATCCGAAATAATATGGTGCATATCAAATAGGAGATACCCTTGATTTTGGTTGACCTTAACGATCTTTGCTCTTAACAACGGTGCTTCACTTAAATCAAAAGGACGGACAAAGTCCCCTAAATATTCTTCCGGTGAAACGTCTTTATCACCATCAGATATTGCTAGCAAAATTTCACTTTTAATGCTAATCCTTTGAATAGCTTCTTCATCTTCATAATGGAAACTGGTTCGGAATGCCTCATGTCTATTCACTAACTCAATAAGGGCGTTTTGGACCTTATCTTCATCAATATCCCCTTCGTAAGTTAAGCACAATGGCATATTATAACTTACATCCAGTTTATCCAATTGGTGTATTAAAAATAATCTCTTTTGTACTGAAGACATACGATACGATTCCCTAATCGCTGCCTTTGGAATCGGCTGATAATTATTCTCCTCAATCTCATGTACATATTTGGACAATAATTCTGGAGTAGGATTTTCAAATATATATTTAAATCCTATTCGTTTTTTCAGTTTTTCTTCTAGTAAATTAACTACTCCCATAGCTCTTAAACTATGGCCACCAAGCTCAAAGAAATCATCGCTTATACTAACCTGTTCAACACCTAGAACTTCCTCAAATATACTACAAATTATTTCTTCAATAGAATTTCTTGGCGGGATATATTCGTCTTGTCTTTCGTATTCAATGTCCGGTAAGGCAATTTTATCTACTTTCCCGTTTATTGTTAAAGGAATTTCTTCTATTGCCGTGATATAAGATGGAATCATATAGCTCGGCAATTTTCTTCTTAAATTACCTTTTAGTAGGGATATATCTAGCTCTTTTTTAATTTCCTGTACGACATAAGCTGCAAGGAATTTGTCTTCGTCTGATTCTTTTGCGATTACGACTGCGTCTTCGATTCCTTCTTGCTGCCTCAAAACTTCTTCTATTTCTCCCGGTTCTATTCTATATCCCCGAATACTAAACTGTTCATCTATTCTTCCTAGGTATTCTAATTGACCGTTTGGTAGCCACCTTGCTAAATCTCCTGTACGATAGATAAAACCTTCTCCATAAGGGTTTTTTACAAACTTTTCTTTCGTAAGTTCTTCTTTATTTAAATATCCCTCACTTACGCCAGCTCCTGAAATACACAGTTCTCCCGGAACATTTATAGCGCAAAGCTTGTCTTGATCCATAATATAAATCTTTGTATTGTCGATAGCTTTACCGATTGATACTCCTTTTACTGTTTGTCCTTGGTCTAGTCCTGGATAGATAAAATCACAACTACCAACTGTAGCTTCTGTTGGGCCATATTCATTGTGGATTTTTATATGATGTCCAAATTTGTCTAATATCTCCTGTGCGAGTAATGTCCCTAGTTCTTCACCACCAACAATTAATGTGTTCAGATTTTTCAATCGTTTTGGTCTTTCCTGTATAGCTATTTTTAAATGAGATGGTGTCATTTTCGCAAAACTATATTTGTCTTCATGAAATATTTCTCTTATGGTTTCTTCTACATCGTGTTCTTTAATGACTAATTTTCCGCCAGAACATAAGGGTAGGAATAATGTAGTCACTGTCAGGTCAAATCCCACACTTGTAAATAATGGGACACAAACTTCGTTTTCAACATACGATTTTTTCCCATACTGTATATAGTTAAATAGGTTAGTATGTTTGACCATTACGCCTTTTGGTTTGCCGGTTGTTCCAGAAGTGTACATGATATAGACTAGATCATTTTCATTGTGAATTTTCGGAAGGTTATCTGCCTGAAGACCAGATGCATCAAATTCAAATTCTTTGTCCAAGTTAAGGATTGTTGAATCTACACTTCCTAGTTCTTCTTTTGACAATACTTCAGATTCACCTAATAAGATGATCTTTGGTTCAGAGTCTTCTAGTACATATTTTTTTCGCTCTAACGGATAATCCGGATCTATTGGAATATAGCTGCCCCCAGCTTTTATGACTGCATAGATTCCTACCATCATTGCGGCACTTCTATTTGTTAGTACAGCTACCCTTTCTCCCGGTTTAACGCCTAGGCTACGGAGTTTGTTTGCAAGATGATTGATCTTATTATTTAGTTCTTCGTAACTTAGTTCGATACTTCCATCTACTATCGCAATCTTCTTAGGGTTTCTCCCTACTGCTTCTTCAAATAGTTCTATTACTGTTTTTTCTTTTTCAATTATTTTATCAGTATTGTTAAAATCACTTAGTATAGCTAATGTTTCTGCTTCTTTGGAAAGTGTAAGTTCCCCAATTGTTTTTTCTGGGTTGTCTATCATTTCATTGAGTGTACTAAAATAATGTTCAACTAATATTTCCATACTCTCTTTGTTAAATAATGCAGTGCTATATATTAAATCTAGGTTGTAGTTTTCATTTCCATATTCCATATGGAAATCTAAATCAAATTTTGCGACTGGTTTTTGTCTTATTCTTCCTAGTGTGAAATCTTTTGTTTCAAAAATAACATCTTCATTGTTTTGAAGCGTAAACATAATATCAAAAACTGGATTTCTACTTAGGTCACGGTTTGTTACTGTTTGATCTACTAATTCTTCAAAGGGATATTCCTGATTTTCGTAGGAACTTAAAGAATGTTCTTTTATTTCATCTAAAAAGACTTTAATTGATTTATCTTCTTCTGGAAATCCTCTCATTGCGAGTGTGTTGACAAACATTCCGACTATACTGGCAGTATCTGGATGCGTTCTTCCTGAAATTGGACTTCCTATGATAATATCTTCTTGTCGACTATATTTACTTATGCATACCATTAGAGCTCCTAGCATGACCATATAGTCTGTATATCCTTCTCGTCTTGCGAAAGATTTCAATTCTTTAGTAATGCCTTTTCCTAGTTGTTTTTTAACGCTATCCCCTTTAAAGCTCCGCAGTTGAGGTCTTTTAACATCCAGTGGATAATCTAACACTAATGGCTTTTCCTTATGAGTTTCTAACCAGTACTTCTCCTGTTTTTTTAAGTCTTTAGTTAACATCCATTCACTATAATCCTTGTATTGAACATCTATAGAAGCTAATTCTTTCCCTTCGTAAAGCTCACAGAAATCCTTGATCAAAATGTTCATACTCGTGCCATCAGAAATAATATGATGCATATCAAATAGTAGATAACCTTGGTTATCACCGGTCTTTATTATCTTTACTCTTAGTAATGGCGCTTTACTTAGGTTAAAAGGACGTACAAACTCCTCTAAATATACTTCTGGGAAAGGACTCGCGTTCCTTTCCTCTTTTTCTACTACGATACTATTTTCAGCAGCAATCTTTTGGATCGCTTCTTCATCTTCATAATGGAAACTAGTTCTAAAAGCTTCATGTCTTTTGATTAATTCGTTAACTACATGTTGAACCTTTTCCTCATTTACTTTTCCTGTATAGGATAAACATGCTGGCATATTATAGCTTAATTCAGCTTCATCCATTTGATTTATGAGGAAGAGCCGCTTCTGTGCTGATGACATAGGATAAGATTCCTTACGCTCAGCCATTGGGATTGGTTGGTAATTCCCCTCTTCTAACTCATCGATATGTTTGGAAAGTGATTCTGGAGTCGGATATTCAAATATAGATTTAATTTCGATACGTTTTTTAAGTTTTTCTTCTACTAAGTTAACAACGTTCATAGCTCTTAAACTATGTCCACCTAATTCAAAGAAATTGTCGTTTACACTAACTTGTTTAATCGCTAAAACTTCTTCAAATATCTTACAAATAGTTTCTTCAATAAGATTTCTTGGTCCTCTATATTCATCTTGTCTTTCAAATTGGATTTCTGGTAAAGCCCCTATATCCATTTTCCCATTCACGGTTAAAGGGAACTCATCTATCGCTATAAAAGAGAGTGGTATCATGTATTCAGGTAATTCTTTTCTTGCCCCTTCTTTTAATTTCCCTATATCTAGCTCTTCTTTATCGTCCATCACCACATAAGCTAAAAGGACTTGATCTCCTTCGTCTAATGCCTTTGCAATTACTACGGACTCTTTTATTCCTGCTTGTTTGTTAATTACTTCCTCTATTTCTTGTAACTCTACTCTATAGCCTCTAATTTTTACTTGGTGATCGATTCTGCCTAGAAATTCTATATTCCCGTCTGGCAGCCATCTAACTAAATCTCCACTTTTATACATTTCCCCTTCACCAAAGGGATTGTCTACGAACTTTTCTTTTGTAAGTTCTTCTCTATTTAAATACCCTCTACTTACACCAGAGCCTGTTACACATAATTCTCCCGGAACTCCTATGCCACATAGCTTGTCCCCGTTCATTATATAAACCTGTGTCCCACTTATAGGTTTTCCTATAGGAATTATCTCGAAATCATTTGGGATCTCATAGGTCGTTGTAAATGTTGTATTCTCTGTTGGTCCATATCCGTTGATGATTTTTATTTCAGGATATAGGGATTTAAACTTTCTAATATGATTAGTAGAGAGTTTTTCTCCGCCTACTAACAGATTGTCTAGGTTTTCGAACATATCGCCTTTTATATCCAGCATTTGATTAAATAGGCTTGATGTCATCCATAGCGTATTTATTTTGTTTTCTTTGACTGATTTTGATAATTTGTTTACATCTGTTAGCGTCTCTTGAGTCTCTAAATATAATGTTCCGCCATTTAATAAACTACCAAAGAACTCAAACGTCGATGCGTCAAAGGCTATCGATCCCGTTTGTAAGATTCTAGTTTCTTCATTGAATGAAACAAAGTTGGTGTCTTTCACCAGTCTAATTATACTTTTATGCTCAATTAGACTTCCTTTTGGTTTTCCGCTTGTTCCTGAGGTATACATGATATAAGCTAGGTTATTACCTGCTAAAGATATGTTTGGATTGGTACTATCATTTTTATAACTTTTATTATCTTTTAAATTAATTTTAGTTAAATCGTTTTTAAAATCATAATAAAAATCTCCAAGTAAGGCGATTTTCGCACCTACATCTTCTACTATAAAATCTATACGCTCTTTCGGGTACGTGTGATCAATCGGAACATAGCTTGCTCCTGCTTTTAAAACTCCAACTATCCCAATTATTAATTCTAAAGATCGTTCTGCCAAAATTACAATTGGTTCTTCTTCCTTTACGCCTATTTCTATTAATTTATGTGCCAATTCATTAGACTTCTTATTTAATTCCTCATAACTCATCTCTTTATCTTCAAATACTAGTGCAGTTTTATGTGGGAATTTATCAGCCATTTCTTCAAAGATATCCTTCACATTGACTTCATCATAATTTCTTTCCAAATTATTGAATATTCCAGTAATGATGGCTCTCTCTTCATCAGTTATACTATTTATTGACTCTACTAAGCTGTCAGGATGTAACGCAAGATGAAGGGAAGTTTTCTTTAATTGTAGAAGGATGCGACGAATATCATTTTCTGAAAACAAACTAGGATCATAAAGCATATCCAATTGCAATGTTTTCAATTGGTTAACACGTAATGTAAGTGGATAATTCGTTTGTTCTCTGGCTTTGATAATTTCAAAAGATAACCCTTCTTGTTCCGTTAAAATTCCTTCCTTTGTTACAAAGTTTTCAAAAGCATAGACCGAATGAATAAAACTCTTGTTTAAGGATCTTGATTGAATATCAGCTAAGGAACAGTGTTGATAATCAAGACTGTTCGCGCCTTGATTTTGCATCTTGTGTAAAAGTTCTAGGCAACTTATATCACTATCAATTTCAACCCTTGAAGGAATTGTATTAATAAATAATCCTACAGTTTCTTCTATACCTGGTAGCAAAATATCTCTTCCTGAAACTACCTTCCCAAACACTACATCATTGGAACCACTATAAGATTGCAATAATAGACCCCATGCAGTCTCTATTAAAGTACTTACAGTTACATTATAAGAAGCCATCTTTTCCTTTAAGGTTTTATATTCAGGTTCTGTAAAAGGAATACTAAATTCCAAAACAGTACGATCACTAATTTCCTTATTTCCAAATGATTGGATTTTAGCATCTGTATCATATCCATGAAGAAGCTCGTCCCAATAGTTATAGTCCTCTTCTTTATCTTTCCTCTCCAACCACTTAATATAATCTCCATAAGAAGTCTTGGTGCTTCCATTATTTTTTATGGCAGAAATAATCCTTTCTTTGGATTCACCTTTTTTCAATGCAAAATAATAGTTCAAATAATCTTCAAAAAGAATAGGTAAACACCAGCCATCAATAATAATATGATGAAAACTCCAAACCATTATCCATTCATCCTGTGATAATCTTATGGTAGCTACTCTAAAATTTGGAGACTTTTCAAAGTCAAAGCCTCGCTTACTGTCCTGTTCAAGGAACATCTCTATTTCAATTTCTTGTTCCTCAGAAGAATATTCTTGAAAGTCCATTTCATTAAATTCTATTATTCTATCTCTTAGCACGATTTGTACTGGCTTTTTAAATCTATTTAAAGGAATCATTGTTCTTAAAGCTTCATGTTGTAGGGCAAGAAGTTGTATACTTTCATTTGCTAAACCTACTGAAAAGTCACCCGTTATTTTTAAACTGGTCTGCACAACGTAGTTTCCAGAGTTTTCATTTAACATCTGATGATAAAGCATTCCTTGTTGTAGAGGACTTAGAGAATATACCTTTTCAATATTCTTATTTAAGTTCTGCATATTCATAATCCAAGACCTCCATTAGCTTATCTTCGATAATTACCCCATCACGTAGTCGAATTATTCGATTTCCATATAATGTCATACTTTCATCGTGAGTAACTTGAATAATCGTAATCCCATATTTTGTATTAATTTCTTTAAATAATTCCATAATGGTTTTACTTGATTTGCTGTCTAGATTACCTATTGGCTCATCAGCAAGTATAATACTAGGATTAATAATAACTGCTCTTGCTATGGCTACTCGTTGTTGTTGCCCACCTGATAAGCGACTTGGAATCTCTTTACGCTTATCACTAAGACCAACTATTTCTAGAATTTCATCTAACCTGTCACGATACTCTTTTACGTTTTGTCCACTCATAGCTATGGGTAACAGTATGTTTTCCTCCACTGACAGATTGTGTACCAAATTATAAAATTGAAATACAAATCCAATATCTGATCTTCGTATCCTGCTCAATTCTTTATCTTTTAGTACTTGAATGTCTTTATCTTTTATTAAGATTTGTCCCGAAGTAGGCGCATCTAAGCCTCCCAATAGATAGAGTAATGTGCTCTTTCCACAACCTGATGGTCCCATAATAGATACAAACTGACCATGATCCACATCAAAAGAAATGTCTTTTAGCACTTTTGTTAGATTACTTCCATTACCAAAATCTTTTGAAAGGTTTTTTACTTTTATTACCTTGTCCATATACTATTCCCCCAGAGTTTTATAGTTGAGTCTATCGGCTGTCTATACATATGCCTTATTCATATTTAATCTCTTCTACGACATTCATCTTGAAAATCTTAAACATTGGAATTAGCGCGGTTAATATAAGAACAATAAAGATTATACCTACAACGCCAAGTACATCTAGCCACTGGAAACTGAACTGCAAATAAATACCTATTGAACTTAATAATCCTTGTAGTAATTTGCTCATCCACAAGCTTAATACCAAGCCAAATCCACAGCCAATTAAAAAGGAATTCATTATTTCAAAAAATATCATTGTATTTAATTGTGCTCTGCTCATAGATACTGAATACAACACAGCATACTCTTTCTTTCTTTGGATAAAACCAATAACCTGATTGTTTATCAAGCCAACAGCTGATAGCAATATAGAAAGAAACAAGAATATCCAAACTGTAGATAGTAAGCTGCTTACTCTTTGATCTTGCTCTTCGACAAATTCACTTATGGTTTGTACAGTAATATCTTCTCCAGAGAGTTCTTTATATAAAGTTTTTTTCATCTGATCCAAGTTTTCACTAGATGCAACATACATGGTACTAGGTATATCATTTATATCTTTTTTAAATTGTGATTCTGAAAAAACAAGTGTATTTCTTGAAGTAGAAAATAATGATGAGTCTACAGTACCTACTATTTCCACTTTGATCTTTTCTGATTTAAGATTATCTGAGGTAATTTCCAACTGATCTCCTATTTTCAAGTCATTTCTTATACCATAAAACTCATCTACCATGACTTCTCCATCTTTAAGATCCTTTATCTTTCCTTCGATGTTCGTAACACCAAGTCTTTCATCATCGAATCCAATGACAACAAGATTTAACTCATTGTCATTGATGGTTAAATCATCGTAAAAACTATATAAGAACTTAAGGTTTTCTACACCAGTGACTTGCACTAATTTTAGATAGTCATTTTCCTGTTTTTCCATCCCATATATTTGAATATCAGATTCAAAGGCATCCTTTGCTTTTCCAAACAAGCTCTCAAGAGATACAGATGTTATGAATATCATTAAAACCACAGAAAGTGAAACAACGACCAGTTTAATATTTGAGTTGATAATCTTACTATCTGCAATATTTCTTGCACCTAGTGATGGTGCTGACCCAAATAACCGATTAACCTTACTAAAGAGCAAGGATAAGTATTTGGTAATGAAGGGTAAAAGCCATATACCACCAGCCATAGCTGCTACTAAAGCAAGTATAGATAAGATAATATTATATTCGTTGTTTATTTTATAAAGAATATAAGATAATACTACAAATACGAATCCTAAAATTGTAAGTATCCTAGGAACTCTTTGAATTGAATTGAGCTCTTCAAATATCAAACCTTTTATGGAATAACTACCAATTTGATAAATCACATGAAAAACACTAAATAATTGTATAGCTATTGCAAATAACAGTGCGAATATCACGTAAGTATAATTCATGGGTGCTGATACCTGTTCCATTGACACACCAGATATGCCCTGTGTTAAAGCTCCTAATATAGTTTCTCTAAAGTAAATTCCACAAATTACTCCGAGAATTCCTCCTAGAACCCCATATATAAAATTCTCGACAATTAGTATTAGGTTCACTTTTGTCTTAGTTGCTCCTAAGCTTCTAAATGTACCTACTACAGGAATTCTTGATAATAATATAACCTTTGCATTTGAAGAAATAACATAATAATTCATGATAATAGCTAGCACTAAAATTATTAACAATACTTGGCTAATCATATTCGTATTAAAATCTATTAAATCTTGATCTACTAAAGGCTGTATATCGAAATCTTTATTGTTCTTACTAATTGTCTTAATACTCTCGTTTATATTTGCATCATCTTCTAAGCTAAGTAGAAGTGTATTAATCTTGTTTTCTTGATCTGTTATCGTTTCCACTTCAGAATAATTCATAACAATAAGATTTTCGTTGTCAACTCCCAGGAATAATCCTGTCTTTTCCCCTATTGCTCCTACCTTATATTCCCTCACGCCTATTTGAGTTTGAATTGAAATTTCATCACCTAATTTAAACCCATAATTCTCAGCTAGTTGTGGACTAATTAAAATTTGTTCATTTTGATTTAAATTAAAATTATCTTGTTCTGAAATTGAAAATAATCCTGAATCTATACAATTCTCTTCACTACAACCATATAGTTTAAGGGTTAATAAATCCTTATTATCAACTACACCAAAGGTGATTAGAGCCGATGAATTTTCCTTTACACCTACATCCTTAGTAGTAAACTCGCTTGTCCCAAAAAAAGGATTCTCAGTATCTTTAGAGCTAACGATGACGTCGTACCCACTATATGACTCTTCGTATAGTTCCTGGTACTGGTGAAGAATATCATCTCGAGCAACAAGGTTTATATATAAAATAAATGTTGAAATCATGAGAGATAGTAAAATTAAAAGGCCTCTTAACTTATTTTCTTTGATGTTCCTCACAATATACATCATAAAAATCTTCATGTTTCTGACCCCCGTATTGTTTATATTGCTACAGATAAAACATATTTTTCTTTTGAATTGATTTTTTGATATAAATTGTCTAATTCATAAACATTTAAATCTGTAAGAGGTTCAATGAGTCCAGTCCCAAGCATTTTAAAATAGCTTTCTTTCATAGTCCAAATTTTTGTTAACTCTAAATCCTTATCAAGCGAGTTATTAATTGTTTCTAATTCTTTTTGCGAACAAATAGACGCTGCTAATTTTTTGTCATAGTTTATTATATCTTGAATATCTACCCCTACCTTTTCACTAGAAATAGCACAAGCTACTCCCACTTTGCAATGACTAATATTAAAATGTATTTTAGGGAATAACTTTAGAAATGGTTTGTTGTTTTCATTAAAAGTGAAGTCGTAGGAATCATAGATATTAAATGTTTTTTGCATGGCTAATACAAATAAAGCGTAGGAAATAATACATAGTTGTTTATCTATTTTATACCGATAACCTTTAGCTTTGATTTGACGATCTACGGGCATGATTTTAAACATCATCGCCAACATTTCATCATCAATTTGCTCTAAAGAGGTATAGGTAAAAACAGATATCAACCTACCATTAATGTGTATCTTTTCTAAGGAATAATCCTTTAAAATTCGAGTGATTAATGTCATCTTTACTTCCTACCCTATACTGTTATTTAGTGTCCATGGTTCCTCCTTGACCAAACGCTTTCATAGATTATCGTAGATGCTCGTTAATATCCACTTCCATATTTTTTGATAGATATCTCTCCTCGTTTATTGAACTAGGAATTTTTCGATATATTCACCAGATAATTCGGTAAACACCTTACTAATTTACCAAAATATTCTTTTATATAAACCTATTATATCCTATTAAATCGAAAATTCCATATAAACTCAATATTTTATATATACAGATAAAAGTACCTAATTTCCACCGGGAAAAACCGGGTATATTTCCCCATCAAGAAAATTCAGAGTAGTAAGTTCTTCTAGTTCTCCTTATTCCAATCCTCCCCCTATTCACCCGTTTTACCTTTTTCCACCAAAAATAAATAATGGATGATTAATATATTTGTTCAACATCGATTTGCAAACTCAGAAATGTTAGGACATATAATTCTTGCTAGACGAATAAGTTATAAAAAAACGATCCGCACAACCATTTTAAAGGTTCGCGAATCGTTTTATTTTATAGTAATCTGTCTGACAAACAATTATGATTTACGCTTTAAACATATGCTTCTTATGCCACTTCAGATACGGCTTGTTCTTCTCAGTTCTGTTCACGCTCATCTTCATTTGAAGGCCATACTTATCATAATCCTCTTCAGAGATCCTAGACGAAATATGGATTTTACCTGTTCCGTCAAATGCAATCAGACCGTTACTGTAAAGCGCATCATGGTTACGACAAAGAAGAATACCGTTGTTTGGATCGATGCGTTCATTGTTCGTACAGTCTTTCCATGGTTTTGCGTAGCTTGCTTGAAGCAGTTCTGGCAGCTCGATGTCGCAAAGCGCACATTGACCATGCCATAGTGGCAAGAGTTCATTTCTGAACCTCTGGTGCCCTAGTCGTAATTTAGTTTTCGTTTCTGATTCAGTTTCAGCGAGAAGTGGGATGAGGAAATCATGTTCTGTCTTCTTCACGGTGCCCATCACGAATTCCAATTGTTCTTCATCGATTTCATAAATGTTCAAGCCCGCAATCAACTCTACCAGTTTAATGGTCAGTTCTTCATTGCATGGAAATAGATAGCCTTGATTACCATTGGCATTCTCTTGAAATGCGGAATACTTGATAGGCAACAACGGAAGGATTTCATCAAAATAATCTTCAATCGTTAACGGCTGCTCGAGTTCATAATAGTCTACCTCCACTAAGTACCCCTTAGCATTTTCGATGCCTGGAAGTGGAATTTCGGAGGGCTTATATGCTTCTCTGTATCCTGATTTTGCTACACTAATTGCCACAATATCCCCTCTTACATAATGAAAGATGCGATCGCCTTCCGCTACTTCTTTCATACGTTCCCAGAAATGGTGGACATTGCCCACACTATCTCGTTGCAATGACCAGAGGACACCTAATTCTTTCTCATCATTGTAGGTACGCCCTTGCATAACTATGTAACTTTCCATGGTTCTTCACTCCTCTACAAACTGCTGCACTTCTTCTCTCTTAATTATATAGGATCTTGATGCACTTTTACGAATACAAGACAATAATCTCTTCATTACTTCAAGTTGTCCGTTTTGCTATGCTCTCCTTTTGAAAAATACACTTCGACCATTTTCTAGAAGGGTTTGGATTAAAGATAGCCAAACATTATAGTTAGGTTTGGGTGCTTTATATTTTCCAATTCTTGCCATCTGCTGTTCATACCACATAATTTCTAATAAGGAAGCATTTTTATCGATTAATTTAATGCCCGTTTTGATGGGTTTTGCTTGAACGGTTTCATAATTGCCATTAAAAATCCGATTCGCCAAGTCCGGTACTAAGGCAAAAGGTCTTGCAATTCCAACCATATCTATTTCTCCGTTATCAACAGCTTCTTCCATCCCTATTTGAGAACGAAAGCCACCTGTCACTACGATTGGTGTAGAGATTAAATTCTGAGCCTTTTTTGCGTAGTCTAAAAAATACGCTTCTCGTTTTCTTGTTGTTTCTTTTACATCTGCACCCATCATCCTCGGATTCTCGTAATTCCCCCCAGAAATTTCAATGAGATCAATCCCTATTTCGGACATTCTCCGAAGAACTTCCATGGATTCATCTTCAGTAAATCCACCCTTTTGAAAATCAGCAGAGTTCAGTTTAATACCGATTGGAAATGATTTTCCGACTTGCTTCCGGATTTCATGATATGTTTCTTCCAAAAAACGCATGCGATTCGCTAAGGTCCCTCCCCATTCATCTGTACGTTGATTATGGTATGGAGATAAAAACTGGTTAAAAAGATATCCGTGTGCTGCGTGGATTTGAACACCTGTAAAGCCAGCTTTTTTAGCAATTCTTGCGGCTTCGCCAAATCGGACAATCAAATCTTCAATTTCAGACACCTGAAGAGCGCGCGGTTCGTTAAAGAAATGTTTTAAAACGCCTGTAAGAGAAACAGCACTTGGAGCAACAGGTTCTTTTGAAATCATTTTGGGTGATTGCTTTCCTGGATGATTAAGCTGCATCCAAAGATGAGTTCGATTTTCAGTGCCAGCCTTCGCCCACTTCATTAACATCTCTAAATCACGTTCATCTTCTACGACAACATTATTTGACTCTCCCAAAGCATTTCGATCTATCATAACGTTTCCTGTCATGACAAGACCAGCACCCCCATCAGCCCAGGTTTTATATAAAGTAATCAATGATTGACTAGGATTTTGATTGGTAGTTCCTAACGCTTCACTCATAGCAGATTTAAAAATTCGGTTTTTAATGATTGTTCCATTTGGAAGTTGTATAGAATTCTCCAAAACTGACTTTGATTGAATCATCTGTAGTTTGTCTCCTTATTTTTTCAGAAATGTAGAAAGTATCTAATACCTAGCTCGCTGCTATAGACCAATCATGATTGGTTTTTACGATTATTCCTTACGAAAGTATACAAAATCATTTATGCGAATTCTCAGGAACTTTACCCTTATTTAACCTTCACCAGTTATAATTATTAGAAGGCGTTTACTAGTTATATCGTATCTAAATGATAGAAGAGAGGGAGAATAGGTGAAAAACTTAATTAAAATGCTGGTTGCAATCGTCGCTTGTCTCGTGTTAACCGCTTGCTTTACCATTAAGACCGAAGACAATCAATCAGACACCGATAACGAAAAGCAAACCGCAGACGAGCAGGCGGAAAATGATCTTGATAAAGAAACGACTCCGGATGCAACGGATGAGGAGGATCCTACCGAATCAGACCCTGCTGAAGAAGCAGACACGAGTGAAGTTGTCGCTGAGAATGAAGCCTTTCAAATTTTCGAACCCGCCCCAAATGCAGAGGTGAAAAACCAAATGGTTATACGAGGACTTGCTCGTGTGTTCGAAGGAACAATCCAATATGAATTCGAAGACGGTCATTTCATCCTAGAAAAAGGATTTACAACTGCAACTAAAGGTGGACCGGAATGGGGTGAATTTGAAATCACCATCAATCTTGCTAATGCAACAGATGGACTTTACAGGATTGTCCTCTACGAGGAGAGCGCAAAGGATGGCTCTAACCTCCATGAATTGATCATACCTGTTCAAGTCAGTAAGTAAATCAATAAAGAAAATTGTGGCGCACCTGTGTTAGAAACATGATTATTTCTTACACGGGGACGCCAAATTGATTTAATCGATTATTGGTTTGCGATTTCTATTTTGGTTTCCTCGATTTGATTTATCATAATTTATCTCTTCTCTTGTACCGTCAGAGTCTTGCAAACTTAATGGTTGCGAATATAACATCCGTTGGAATCAAGTCATTATTTTCAAAAAATCATTTTCACCTAAAATCTTAATCGGATGTCCTTTGTTAATCAATTCCTCAACTTTTTGCATTTTCACACTGGCAAACACTTCTGTGAAACTGGTTAAATCATAATCGCCAATAACCAAATAGCCTGTATTTCGAGTCACATTACTTTTGCAAACCCCACCACAATTCAAGACGAGTTGTGCGGCTTCACCTCTTGTCATCGACTGCAATTTCCCTGTAAATACAACGGATGCATTAAAAAACGGATGTGTTTTATCTACTTTTCTCGTTGGAACGGTCATAGTCTTTTTTCTTTTTCTAACACCGGCAGCCGAATATCTGTCCGCATGATGAAGACCTAATTGCAAATTGTGCATATCCGATAATTCATCGAGCGAGTCAGTTTCACAATTTTCCAACGCTGCTAAAGTCACCAACGCAGCTGCCCGGGCATCTTCTAACGCGTCATGATGTTTAAAACTGATGCCTAAGTGATCGGCTACCGTTGAAAGTTTATGATCAAAAAGCGAAGGCCAAACTCTTTTAGAAAACACATACGAACAACCATAAGTAAACTCAGCGTACGGTTGATTGATTAAATCCAATGCATAACGCATCGCACTCATATCAAAACTTGCATTATGCGCAATCAGCATCTTGTTCTCAATCATCGCCTTTAACACTGGCCAATACTCCTTAAAAGTCGGCGCATCTTGTACCATATCTTCCGTAATTCCGTGAATGACCGTGTTGAAGTAAGTAAATTCATCTTCCGGATTTATATATGTATGGATCTCTTCTTTAATCAAACCGTTCTCAACGATAACAATACCGATTGAACAAATGCTTGCTCGTGAACTATTTGCTGTTTCAAAATCAATTGCTAGAAAGTTCATTAAAATTACTCCTTTATTCATTTCTTTCTTCGTTAAAAGTATATGGAGATATACGTCTATGAAACTTGGAATACCACTTATTATACTACAGATTTCATCTTGAAAAACCCTGGAGTGATTTTACGGGAAATAGGCCAGTTCGATTCACTAACTGACCAGAACAATTCGGATAGATTTCCTTTGTAATCGTAGCCTTTCTGCCGCTCTTTTGGTTACGCATATTCCATTGAATAAACATCATAAAAAAGTTTTACCTAGATAGCTAACGGGTTCGGTTGTTGGGGAGAACAAAACTAATAGCAAGTCAAATAAAAACCCATTTGGTATATGCTTTAAACACAAATTAACAGTATAAAAAGCAAACAAAAACGCACAGCTTATTACACCGGTGCGTTTTTGCCCTGTTTCCTAATATGAATTCTATTGCTTGTTCCACAATCCCGCCCGTTTGTTTAGGAATTCTCTAAAACTCGTCATAACTATTCCCATCTGTATCCTGAACGAAAAGTTTACCCTTTATAGCACTGATGCCAACCATAATGTACGGATTATCTTCATCGTTTTTATTTTCTATCTCTTTTAATATGACTTTGGTATTTCCTGAATCTACTTTAACATCATCTAGTTCCAATGATTTCTCTGCATCTCCAGTCGATACGACAACCATTTTTCTACCTTCTGATATTGTAAATACTTTAAATCCCCTTTTATCAGGGTTATCCTGAAGACTAGTCACAAATCTTTCAATTTCAGGATCTTCACTCAACCTATCCTTTTCCAACACCCAATTGTTGTGAGGCGTATACCCCCCACACGCAATCAAAAACAAAGTTGTGACGAAAAATAGTAAAACAAGAAATTTTTTCTTCAATATTTTCTCCTTTCTTATCGAATCTTATTTTAAACAACATGGTCCGTTTGTTGAATTCAGGCTATGCGCCGTAGCAGAGCTACAATAACTATTGTAGCTCTGCTAATATATGTGTTAAAACCACTGTTAATTTGTAGATTGAAAACACAGTGATGTATTTTGCTAACTCATTATCGGTTATAAAAGGACCTAGCAATTAGGCCTTTTCAAATTTCTTATTCCACAAATGACATTTTTAGAATTAAAAAGTAATTCAGTTCTAATAAGGTATTACCCAAACTTTATATCTATCATCAATTGAACGTTCTGTAATAACCCTGAATTCTTTTATCTCGGCAAGTCTAAAAGCTAAAGAATAAGCTATCTTATAATCTGGTGTGTCATAGCCATCATACAGTTTTGCGTAAATTTCATTTCCTATTGAATCGGCCCAAACATCCGCTTCGAACAAGCTATCGAATATAATACTTTCTCTTTTCCATTTAAGCGTCATCTTTTAACCTCCTACCTGACCGATTGAGGAAAAATCCTAATTCAATAACTGGATACGTTAGTAAAATACTAATTCGCTATGATTTTCGGTAATACACGTAACTTCGGTTGGGGTTGGTTTCTATTTGAAGTCCATCATTTGTCAGTTGTTAATATTAATTTTTCTACTTTTCCTTCCCACATTATTTCTACTTCAATTTCATTATCCTTATGAATGATTTCACAGTTTCCACAAGTTACATCTTAAAATTTTACAACTCCAGATTTCAATGGGATTTTTCCTCCGACACTTCCTTGCCCTAAATTGTTATATATGATTGTATAGTCTAACGTTAATGGAGCTTGCTTAAATCGCGTTACAACACAACAGGTAAAGTAAGTCGCTTCCTGTTTGCTATACTTCACTATTTACTATTAAACCGGCACCTCGGATAATTACTACACCCTAGAAAACTACCATATGGACCTGTCCGATTCACTAGTTGACCTGAACAATTCGGGCAGACTTTCTTTGTAATTGCAGCCTTCCTTTCGCTCTTTTGGTTACGCAAATTGATCACATGTTCAGAACTTAATGTCTTCTGATTTTGAATGCGTTCCGTAATATTTAATAGCTCCGAATTCGAAAGGACAGGCACTTTCAAAGACTTAATAATAGAATTTACGCGATGGGTATAAACGACATACACATCACTAGAATGTATTTGAATATCTTTTAGGGTGGCTTTAGGGGAAAAGTTAATGATTGAAATGAAAGGGATATGCCGATATTTTGGTAACAAATCTTTCAAAGCTTTAATATGACCTTGATTTTGTTTGATCGGATTATAGAATTGTTGTCTGGTTTTATAAATTACTTGGGTCCACCGCTGGTCTATTTCATTCCCATAGATCCACCCTTGGTAATTTTTCGTTTCAACGACAAAAATCCCATAGATGGAGACAATCACATGGTCAATTTGCGTTGTTTTCCCCTCTATAGTTTGTAACGTAATATTGTGCAGTACTTTATATTCATTCGTATCTAGTCCCATGAAAAACAGACGTGAAACGCCCTCACCGATCACACCTTTAATATTCGCCTTTGTAAATCTCTCGAAGAACATACTACGCCCCCTCATTCATTTAAATAAACATCAGAAAAAAGGTTTTACCTAGATTGCGTAAAACCTTTTTTCAAACTTATTTTTTATCTGTTGTATCGACACCGAGCTTATCAAGTATAAAAGCATAGGAAGCTGCGGCTTCTTTTAAGTGGTTGAAACGGCCTGAAGCACCGAAATGGCCTGCCCCCATATTTGTTTTAAGTACAATGTTGTTTTCATCAGTTTTTAATGATCTTAACCGTGCAACCCACTTGGCTGGTTCCCAGTAGCCGACTCTTGGATCATTCAGGCCGGTTGTGATATACATATGTGGATAGTCTTTTGCTTCCACATTGTCGTATGGACTATAGGACTTCATATAAAAATAATCCTCGGGTTCCCGTGGGTCGCCCCATTCATCCCATTCAAGTGTAGTCAGTGGGATCGTCGTATCAAGCATCGTAGTGACAACATCGACAAACGGGACTGCTGGAACGATGACCTGAAACAGTTCGCCGGCCATATTAGCAACCGCACCGACAAGCAAACCGCCCGCACTGCCTCCACTCGCCGCCATTTTACTTGGCGTTGTGTAGTTCTCGTCAATTAGGTGTTTCGCTGCTGCGATAAAATCTGTGAACGTGTTTCGTTTGTTCTGCATTTTCCCATCTTCATACCAATGCCGTCCCATTTCGGAACCCCCACGTACTTGCGCGGTGACAAATATAACGCCTTGTTCCAGTAACAGGAAGCGATACGGACTAAAATTAGGATCACTGTTTGCGCCATAAGATCCATACCCATACAAAATCAGCGGTGCCGGTCCATTTTCAAGTGCCCCTTCAAGATAAACGGCAGTCATCGGCACCTTGACCCCGTCCTCTGCAACCGCCCACAATTGTTCTTGACGGAACTTGGAACGGTCATAGCCGCCACTAACAGGTGCAATTTGTAAAACGCGCTTCTCTCCAGTTTGCAAATCCAGCCCATAAGTTGTTTTCGGCGTCAGCAAAGACTCATATTGAATCAATACCTCCGCTGTCTCATAGCTTTGATCCGATAAAACCGAAACCGTATAAAGTGGCTCATCCCAACTAATTTCCTCCAATTTACCGTCTTGCAGGATCCAGATTTGCGTTAATCCATTCTCCCTTCCTGTGACAAGGAGTTTGTCACGGAACGGGTACATGTTTTGAAGATAAAGGTTATCACTATACGGAATAACATTTTCTCGTGACTGAATATCATCCAGTGGACTGCGCAGTAACTGGAAATTCGGTGCGCCTTCATTTGTCAGGATAAGTAAGTCATTTCCCCAATGTTCAACATCATATTCGATACCACTTTGCCGAGCTTCCAACAGTTGAAAAGCGGATAACGGTGAATCCGCATCTAGCATACGAATTTCGCTCGTCGTTGATGAACCAGAATGTACGAAAATAAATCTTCCGCTTTGCGATTTATTGATGAATAAAGTGAACGTCGTATCTTCTTCTTCATAGATTAGCGCATCACTTTCGACTTCACTCCCTAAATGGTGTCGCCATAAACGGTATGGACGTTGGTGCTCATCTACGGTCGTGTAAAAAATATAGTCACCGCATCGGCTCCATTCCACACTGCCATACAAAAACACATTCGGAATCTGGTCCGGCAGAAGCTCGCCTGTTTCCATATTCTTGATATGAATCGTATACCTATCTGTACCGTCACGGTTCTCCAAATAAGCGAGTCGTTTATGATCTGTACTTATTCGTTGTAGTGTCACACTTAAATAATCATCTTCCTCGACCATCTCGTTTAGATCGAGCACGACTTCCTCCGCAGCCTCAGTCAGAAGCTCGCGATTTGCCGCCTGCTTACGTGCATAGATAGGATATTGCTTGGTTTTGTCCAAACGGGAATAGTAAAAGAATGGTCCATGCTGCACCGGCACTTTTACTTCTGAATCTGGAACACGATCAATCATGCTTTGATAAATTTCTTCAGTTTTACCCGTTAATGGTCGCATCATTTCATCGTAATACTGATTTTCTGCCTCTAGATATTCAATGACCTCTGGATTACTTTGGTCCTTTAACCAATAATAATCATCTTCACGCACATCATTATGTAAATCATGCATATGTGGTATACGTTTTGCTATAGGTATTTTCATAAGCGCCTCCTCTTGGTCTATGTATTATTTTCGTGACATCGTTCGGGAAACCCTCTTTTATTTCGACATTAAGTTCTGTCTGTATATAAAAAAATTGGCTTATCAAATGCTACTCCTTCTTTCTATACATTTAGATAAAGTTTTTAGCGTACAAGCAAAAAATATTAATTTGAATAAGCTACTAGTAAACGTCGTGAAAAAAGGAGGTGCTTTTTTGAGTTCATGTAAAAAGAATTGTTCATGCAGCCGTTGTAAACCATGTGGTGTTCCAGTATCAAAAGTACTAAAAGGAATAGATGTATCTCAAATACCTCAAGAGGGACCTTCATCCTCATGTTGTCCTAAATACTTTTTTAATCAAGACATTTCATTTGTTGAAATACCAACAAATTCTACTATAGAAGTTATACAAGTATACGTTACTTTAGATTCTCCTAATGAACGAGTAAGACTGGATTCTATGGTTTTCACACAAATTATATCGGGGTTTTCCGGTGTAAATTATGGTTTTGAGCTAGTATATAGGTTATTTAGAGATACAACTCAATTAACAGGTATCTCTTTAACTAATACCAGTCAGGTGAAACAAAATGGGGAAACTGCTTTTATTACTGATACTCCTAATCTTACCTGGACGGATGTGCCTGCTGTACCAGGCACATATAATTACCGCATTACAGTTGAACGTAGACCTTTAGCTGAAGAAAATATTGAGAGTGTTTCTGTATATACTAGGTCAATTGATGCAATCGTGTTCCCGTCAGTAAACTTTAGGAGTTGCTAAAAAATTGTGCGTGCTTATTAGGATTAGGGCACAACTTTTTTATTACCAATCTCTCATTAATTTTAGGTACCAATTTTAGGTACCTGTGGTTTGCCCCCTATATTTCGGACGCAGTTAAAACACTAACTTGAGACACTAAGTGCGCTTCTAAGTAGGCTTTTGGTGTCTTATAGCCTAAACGTTTTTGGCTTCTCTCATTGCTAAAGTAGCCGCGGAAGGCCAGTAAGTCGATTTTAGCTTGTGTATAATTATCCAGAGAATAATGAATATCAAACTCGGTTTTGAAGTGAGAAAAGATACTTTCAATGACAGCGTTATCCTGCTCAGCCCCCTTATAATGGACAAAGAGTGAAAGGTACCTGTGTAAATTTCAATTAAGAATATTCATTGTTTTCGGATAAAAACTCAAAAAGATATCGACAAAGTGTTATATAGTCGGTATTCCCACTCTATATTTATGCAATTTTTGTGTATTGTCCGAATACTGTCCCGCACAGGTACCTGACACTAATTAACGATGAAAAAATGAAGGAGAAAGAATTAATAAAAGAGCTTGAAAAAATGCCCATGGAGACGTATCGAGATTTAGCCATAGAATTAAGTTCAGAAATAAAAGATGGCACCATCAATATTGAGAATCATAATTTCGGACTGTCTCTCGACTTGCAAAGAGTCTGGTCAGATCGTTTAATCGGAGCTTCAGCCACTGATTATGGAAAGCTATTGGCAGTCATTTCTAATGATGAACTTTCAGCAGTAGCCGCCGAAACGGTTAGAGATTTACTCGAATGGCCAATGGAAATGAATGAAGATAATCATAAACGTTTTGCCCATATAGGTGCAAAAGGTGGATCCACTGCATTCATCCTAAACGACGCCATGTATGCAGAAGACCACACTGGCAATAAAATAGAAATTGTTCTTTTGACAGATGACTTAAGCATTTGGAAAAGCATAATGATCAGTCATAATTTGAATACCTTCGAATCGAAATTAATCGGCAGTGAAGATTATCGGCAAGAGATTATAAAAGAACTTACAGGACTATAATTTCTAAAAGCCATCATCAATTTTAATTTGATGACGGCTTTTTAGGCGTCTTTGCAAGAAAATACACGACAATAGTATAATTTTCCACTGTACCTATTTAACATATAACTGTTTTGTCATCAACTTTCTTTTCGTCCAAATCAATGTAAATATCAAAAATAACTCAAATGCGTTTGTCACTGCGCCACTCTCTACATTTATAGGTACAGCACTTCCAATCGTCATCACGACGGCACCTATAAAGAAAACTGTCCATTTCGTTTTTTTCCATAAGATCGCACTTGCTATAATGAGAACCAGTGTAACGAGTAACACCATAAGCGGTGGACCTGTCGCTTCTGCTATATTTGAATAGCTGACGACGCCGTATTCTTTCACGACTTCAAGTTCCAACCCGAAAACTTCTATCGTGAATTCGAATACGATTAAACCAACCGTATAAAGAAGCCCTACTAAGACCAGCCACTTTTTCTGTGCCCATTCAATTCCACTTTCCCGTAACGTACCTACCGAATACATCACCAGTAAAGGTGTGATTAAAGCGTGTAAGCAAAAACGAGCGAAATTCAAGCTTTCTAGTAACTCCCCTTCGCCAATCCACTTCCCTGTGGCCAGTATCAAGTTATCATAAATAAGCGGCAATATGACAATATAAATTACACTGGTCCATTTTCTTAAATCCGTTTTTCTAATGCCGGATATTCCCCAGATTAATAAGACCGCATATAAAGCAGCATAAAGAAAATATAAAAACGTATCCATATAATCCACCTCCTCCTTTCTCATCCATTCCCAAATATCAATATGTTTTAACCAGAAAATTAAAAAATCTGCAAATAACTGGTTAATTTGCAGGTTCCCCATTTTTATTTAAAAGTCTATATGACCAGACGGACATGTCCACCCGTCTATCGCCCTTACGCTATCAAGGGTAAGGCAACCAAACAGCCTTACAATCAAAAACCGATCACACACTACACACTATTACGATGGTATTTTCCGAGAATTAATCGACAAAGCTTTTATGGATTATGATGTACCAGTGGAAATGAATATTCCGGGATTAACATGACGTGATCGTTTCCTACACATATACGCAACATCATTGAATGCTTCCCAATAGAAAGCTTGACACAAAGCATAAGAGATTGTCAGTTTCCTGAATTAAATTACGTAATCTTGGAAATAATGAGTTTACAGTTAGGAGCTGATAGTCTTGTCAATTAAATATTATGAAGATAAAAAAGCATTTTGCTATATCTGTCGCAAAACTACACTTTTTACGCATAGAGATTTAAATAATAATATTGGCGTAGAAAGCCATTGTAGCGAATGTGAAGGGGTCTGGTTTGAATGGCAAAATAGGGCTGTCGAAAGAGAAATGGCAAAGTGGATTGAGTATAATTGCAACGAGTTCGCTAATAAGCGGTTTGTCTATTCCGAAGTGTAAATGATAACTTTTAGTAGATCACTCAGACATTTAGAATATGACGAACAAAATCCCCTTCGATTCAAACAAGGGGATTTTGTGTACTTTTATATTAGCAATGGCCTCACTCAATAAATAAGTAATTACTTATGCCAATAGTTATTAGCAAAAGCAACTGTTTGAAAATGTATGGCGATAACTTGTGAAGCTGCTATCAAATTGTCGGCATTTCTAGAATAAACTGGTCGTATTACTTTCCTAATATCCTCTGAAGGTTGTATAAGTTCTATCGCCTTTGTTGCGAGCTTAACTGCTAATTTATATCCTTCTTCTGGCGTTTTTGTTCGCAGCGTTTGCAGCTGGGCGTTCGACATGTCGTTCACTTCCTTTGCACAGATACTATTGATAGCGTATGCAAACCTGCAAGTGATTGTTTTTACAACAGCTTTGTTAGGTTGGATCGTTCCCATAAATCGCTAACCATTGTTGCCATATGGCGAACTTTTGACCATCCCATTGCAATGTATTGATGACATATCCAAATGAATCTGCATGATAAAGCCCGCTAATCTTTTGATAAGCTTGTATTTCAAACACACCATCTTGGTCCATATCGACTGGATAGAATCCGCTAACCCCATCAGCCATACCTGTAATTGGTTCCTTTAAAGTTCCATTTTGGTTATAGATTTGCGATAGATACTCGGAACCTCTTCCATCAATCGCAAGTAGAAATGTTTGACCTGTTGCTAAACTTTGTACACTTAATTGATAGTAATCCAAATAGGTGACGGTATACTGATTCTCCTCATTATATTGATTATAATCAAACAATTTCCTAGCCTGATTATTACCGAAAGAGTAAATATAATTATACGTAAACGCACCAGATCCGCCTGATTGAATGGAAACTAAAATATCCATAATGCCGTCCCTAGTAAAATCTCCTAGAAACACTGTTGGCTGATAACCCGAATTCCCATTTTCGTCTAGCGCAATGGTATAGACTTTTCTTGTTGCACCGTCTTGAATATTTAAGGTAATCTGCTCTAAATAGGGACTGGATGGATCCGCCGACTTGACTGCAGTCAAATAGACGTAATCCACTGTCCCGTCACCATTCACATCTCCATAGGCACCGCTTATAATCATTGGTTGTCTGTCGAGATTTGGATTATTTGCATACACGCTTTACCACTCCTACCTAATCTTTTATATCAGCATATTCAATTAGGCGGTTTGGTGATAATAAAAGCATCTGTGCCAGGTTCAATCAGGAAAATTCACGACTTTGAATAGGATCAAAGTACCTGTGCGTGGTTGAATTATGACAATTCATGGATTTGAATAAAAAGTTAAAAGGAAGTCGAAAAGACGCTGTCGTATTCGACTTCCTCTTTTTACTTTATACAATTGTAGTGTATTGTCGAAATAGTTTTTCGCACAGTGGTACCTGATTTTCAGGATGTTTTCCGAAGTCGATTGGAATCCGAAGAACGCGTTGACTTTCTAATTGTCGGTTCAACCGCGATGGAGAGCGGCGAACCGGGTTATGCCGAACGACTTAAGACTGCTCTTGAAGAGGCGTACGGTGATTTTGTGAATGTAACGATAGAGGCCATTGATGGGACTTCTGATTTATTCGTAGAAAACTTAAGTGATGAAATTGATTTTGCTCAGGAATTTGATGTCGTTTTATTTGAACCATTTACGTTAAATAACAACGGAATCGTCGTCATTGAGGACGAGCATCAACATGTTAATTTATTCCTCGAAAAATTGCAATCGGATATGGAAGACGCTGTCATCGTTCTACAACCGCCACAGCCAATTCACTAGGCGTACCTATTATCCAACACAAGTGAGTGCGCTGCAAAATTTCACAGTGGCAAAAGGCATTCCGTTTATCAATCACTGGAGTGAATGGTCAGATAAGGACTCTGATGAATTACTCGATTTTACAGATGACAATAGTATGCCGAATAGTGACGGTGCCGAAATTTGGGCAAATACGCTAATAGATTATTTTATAGCCAAGTAGAAGACATAAACTATTTAAGCTGAAAACTGCTTAATAGTTCTGATGGAGGAATAGAAGATGAGTAGAGTTAATAGAAAGAAAAAGAAAAAAGTATGGCCGTGGATTGTTGGGTTATCGGCGTTCTAGTACTTGGTATCGTCGGTTATGGCGTAATGATTTATATGGACTTGACGAAAACGGCAAAGGACATACATGACCCGATTGACCGTGAAATATCGGATATGCGTGTTGAGCCTGTCGATTTCAAGGGTCAGGAACCTTTCTCCATGCTCGTACTTGGTGTTGACGCACGTGAAGGTGACGCTGGTCGTTCCGATACGATGATCGTTTTGACGGTCAATCCTCAAACAAATTCAACAAAAATGGTCAGTATCCCCCGTGATACATATACGGAGATTGTTGGAAAAGGCATTAATGACAAGATCAACCACGCTTATGCATTCGGCGGCATTGAAATGTCAATGGCCACCGTCGAGAACGTGCTCGATATTCCAATTGACTACGTTACACAAGTGAATATGGATAGTTTTAAAGATATCGTTAATGCTGTCGGCGGTGTTGATGTGAACAACGCATTGGATTTCAAAGTGGATAATTACACGTTCCCAAAAGGTAGTATGTCATTGGATGGTGACGAAGCACTTGCATTCGTTCGCATGCGTAAAGAAGATCCACGTGGCGACTTCGGGCGTCAAGATCGTCAGAAACAAGTACT
This sequence comes from Sporosarcina sp. Y1009, assembly GCF_057669865.1. Lineage (NCBI taxonomy): Bacteria > Bacillati > Bacillota > Bacilli > Caryophanales > Caryophanaceae > Sporosarcina > Sporosarcina sp. Y1009. Next base: position 385,864 of record NZ_JBYHFO010000001.1, read on the forward strand.
CCAAGGCGTGTTACGTGAAGGCGCATCTGTAAGTAGTTTGGTAAATTACAAGAGCATTTTCGGCGCAATCGGCGACAACGTCAAAACGAATCTGACGTTCGACGAAATGGTCGATGTCCAAAAGAATTACCGCAGTGCGGCTAGCAAAGTCGATCAGCTGATTATCGAAAAAGGTACGGGTGAGACGATAGATAGCGTTTGGTATTATATGATGAATGATGCTGAGTTGGATGGTATTAAGGCTGAATTGCAAGAGCATTTAGAGCTTTAAGGATTGAGAAGGAAAGAACCAAGGCCGCGGCCTTGGTTCTTTTTTTGTTGGGTGGGATTGGGCGGAGTTCAGGAAGTTGAGAGAAGTTCGCGGACGATTGCTGGGATTTCGTTCAAGACAGAGGCGAAACCCACAAGGATTGAAAGAATTTAGGGCTAAATGAAAAGGGATGTGTAACATCCCTTCCTAATTCGGTTCGGTTTTGGTGATATAACCTTTTCGAGTATTTTTCTCTCTGTGACCTTATATTTGTATCCTACCTACCAACCTAACCTTTTGACATTTTCACATTCGTATTCAAGGTTTTTTCTTCGGACAACCGATAAATGAACAACAAACCGAGTTATTTGAAGGATGGTTTTCGAATAACTCGGTTTATTTGAAAACGTACATTAGTCACGCAGTTGTATCATGCGTAAAAAGGGAATTTTAACTTCATTCAGCAGAGTCTCTAATAGGCGCTGGTTAAATTACCGCAGATTTAAACTAACTTGTTTGCAATAAGATGATTGTTTGAGCATCTCTGATCAACAGAATAAATAACTTAGCCTAACATCCATTTTTAATTTTAACCATTGTTATCGCTTTTGTCTCCCTAGTTCTTTATAACGGAAACTAGATTAGCAGGTTCAGGTAAGAAATAAATTAAAGCTCATTGCTTTGATATTTGTTTTGCGGATTCCTTTAACTTAGCTACATGTTTAGATTTCACATCATGATCAAACTCTCCAGTAAACCCAATAATACAAATAGCTGCCGCAATATTGTTGTTATAGTCAAATATGGGGGTTGCAATCGCCGTACTTCCAGGCACCCCCGAAAATTGTGTCTTACGGACGGAAAGGTAATCCTGCCTAATTTTATTTAGCTCTTCCTCTACTGTTTCCTCATTCAGTTCATATTGTACAATTTCTTGCTGAATTAAAGACCCAACTTGTGTCGAAGGCATGAAGGCTGCAAAACATTTTCCTGCTGCACTCATTAATAATGGATAAGGGACTCCTTCCCGAACATTTATATTTATTGGATTTTTACTTTCCAAATGCTTAACAACCACTGGACCCTCTTCACTCCAAACAGCGATATAAATTGACTGATTTAACTGATTACTTAATTCTCTAAGAAAAGGTTCAGCAATCGAAATAATATCATACTGTCGAAGTGCATGTTGTCCAAGTTCAATTAATCTTGTTCCCATTGAATAAGTTGAATCCTTCTTATTTTGCACAAGCACACCTAACCTTGTAAAACTGGTTAGATATTTATGAATTCTACTTTTGGACATATTCATTTGCTTAGATAACTCTGTTACAGATAAAGCTTGATTTTTAAAACAGCCCAAAATATTAAAGGCAATCTCTATAGACTGGACTCCCTGTGATTTCGAGGAGGAATCGTCAACAACTTTGTTCATAGTTTTATAATCCTACTTTTGTATTGACCAATTATAAGGTTTTCTTTAACAAGTCCATTTTTAGATATAGCATGTAAAGCTTTAAGGGTCTTGTCGATTATTATCATGGCAAAATTAACTCTAGCGATCTGTTTAATCCAATCATCACAATGTCTTAACACTTTTTCCGGCTGATATACATGATTTATCAAATCACTCACGCTCCATGATTATTTATTTAAATAAATTCTGGGAAAATAATGACAGCTGTGGCACATCACTCTTTATTAACAAACAAATAACTATCGCTACAAACATGGGGATAACAGCTTTTACGATTTCATCAAACGACACTTTCCAATAGCAGAAGCAGCAAAAAGGCTTACACCCACAGGTGATGCAATATATCCAATCGTCAAATTAAGAATCTTGATTACGCCAAAATGAATAGGATCTAGTCCGATTTGTACAGCTATAGGCAGTAATATAGGCGTTAAAATATCAATTGGATTATCCGATATCGCTAACATATGTTGCGCAATCTTAACGGGTACATGTTCAACCGTCAACAAATGCAGTTTATAGGCCAATCAAATCAAGTATAACACTGTTTATTTTAAGGGTTTCAACTAAACTAGCATATACACCATTCCATTTTAAATCCTTACATATAAAGGCTCCTTTAAAAAAGCATAAGCAATCGTTATTGTCGACGACACTGGCCGCGTAAAAAACCTGCATGAATTCCACCAAGTACAATAATCGGTTTAAATAATGCCCATAGCTGAATTGGTCAACCAATTCCTTCAATATTCGGATGTTTTACGTGCAGTATATAAATTGAAGCCCCCATTTCCGGATATTCAAACATAAGTGCTTTAAACACTCTAAATCGTTTACATAATCTCAATCTAATTCATTTTTTAAGCTATTACACTTTCGCTCACCTTATAAAGGTAATTCGTCCCCAATACTAGTAAACTTCATTAGGTGTCCCTTCCTAGGTAAGGTAACCAAGTTGCTATGTCTGGAAATACCATAATAAGTATGATTACAACTATTTGTATGACAACAATACTGATAACAGCCTTATAGATTTCTTTAATTGGAACTGAATCGGGTAGCACACCCCTTATAACAAACAGTAACAAACCAAATGGTGGTGTGATGTTTCCTAACCCTAAACTAATTAGCATTAATACACCGAACCACACTAGATCGTAGTCAAATGCAATCACTACGGGTATAAATAAAGGGATAGTAATCATCATTATAGAGATTGGATCAATAAATGCCCCTAAAATAAAAATAATAAGCAACATGAAAATGACTGTTATCATAGGAGATATATCCCAAACAAGAACTAAATCTACTAACTCTCTTGTTGCACCGGTGTATGCAAGTAACTGGCTAAACCCAGCGGAAGTACCTAAAATGAGTAAAATCATACTACTAACTTTTAGAGTACCTAAGATAGCATTTTGCATGACAGATTTATTTAACCTTCCATAAAATAAGGCCAAAATAATTGCACCAAGTGCCCCAGTAGCGGCAGATTCCGTTGGCGTAACAATCCCTAAAAAAATAAATCCTAGGACTACAATAATTAGTGTAGATGCCGGCAAAATATCTACAATCAATGAACGAACTTTTTCACGCCAACTTGAGGCTGGCACTTCGTAATCAGGAGCCAAAGAAGGAGTAATGAATCCAAGAACCAAATAATATATCACTGTAATGATAGCAATTAGTAATGCTGGTATAATACCTGCAATTAATAAATCACCAACTGAAATTCTAGCTGTACTTCCTAATAGTATTGCTGTTGTACTAGGAGGCATGATTAAAGCCAGAGATCCAGCAGCCACAATAGGACCCACGATCATTTTCAAGTGGTATCCCCTTTTCTTCATCTCGGGGGCTAATGTAGAACCGAGCATTGCAGCATCTGCCACCGCTGAACCACTCATTGCCGAAAGTAAAGTGCCCGTACCTAATGTAAGTATACTTAGACGACTTGGAATTTTACCTAGAAATTTGGATAATCCATCTAAAACTTTCATCACCAACCCGGAGTGAAACAATACTTCCCCCATAAGAATAAACAATGGAATTGGCGTGAGTGAAAACTTTGTAAGTGCATCAAATGAGCTGTTTACTAAATTTGACATCCCTGTTGTAAAACCGATAAAAATGGTAGTTAAAATAATATTGATTGTTAAAAAAGCAAAAGCAATTGGGAATCCAAAGAAAATAAAAACTAATAACAGGACAAAAAACAACAGTATGACAAAATACCATTCCATATCAAAGTCCAACTCCTTTTGCTATTAAATAATTTATGTCGTTGGGTTTTCATGTATATCTTCGCTATCTACATCATGTCGATAGAAAAGTTGTATCATGATCAAACAAAATCGTATTAATAAGAATAAACTTCCTACGGCAATAGGGGCTATTAAAATGTACTTGGGCCAAGAAACACTTTCCATTATCACAATTTCTCTTTGATAAAAGTTAAGGGTCATCTTAAAGCTAAACCAACAGAAAAACGCACAGCTAATTCCAGAAACCAAAGTGATTATAAATGTATTCACTTTTAGTTGCATCCCTTTTAGATTCGCAGTTATCAGATCAACTTGAACATGACCGCCGTGTTTTAATACCCATGGAGCAGATAAAAACACTAAATAAAGTGCTAAATAGCCAGCCAAATCATTCACCCATAAGACCGATGCATTGAAAAAGGATCTGGATATAACGCCATACATAATACTACTAAGTATGAGTATCAGACTTGTCCCTGCTATGATGAGTAAAAAAATCTCAATAGCAGAAATCGCTTTAAATACACTTTTCAACCCTTTTTGAAACAAACTTAAGTTTGTTTGTTTACTACCCACATTTCATGCCTCCTTGAATCTTAATTGAAGAAAGTTATTAAACAATCTGTATAAGTTAAATTTCATTCCTGTAAATTTAAAATCACCTTCATTTTATAGACATACCTTCTCCCAGTGGTAGATTGCTTTATTCATAATATAAATATCTTAACCTGCCCGGGAAAAAGATTCACAATATACAGGTAATTTCAGCCAGACTACAATTCTAGCAGAGAGTGCTGCAAAAAGAGTAATTATGAAATTGACTCATAGAATTCGTTTTAATAAAAGTGATTGCCATTATTTAAAGAGAAATAGAACCACAACACTGATAATTAATAAACTATTTTGGATTATTTCCTAAAATACTTTTCAAGTTCTTCGCTATCATTAACTCTTGTTTCAATCCATTTCCATGAAGCTTCAGCGGCTTTATCTAAAAAAACTTCACTATCAGTTAATGTAATAGATTCAACTCCATGACCTTCGAGAACCGTTTGCTCCTCTTCGAGAGCTACTTTTAGCTCTTTTTCAGCTTGGTAATAAGTCTCTTTTGCTGCTTCTTCAACAATCTTCTGAAGTTCTTCAGGTAGATCATTATACGCATCTAAATTCATTAACCATATACTCTCAATCCTATTAAATTTAGGGAATATCTGGTAGTCAAGCTCTTCTGCTATACCAATATCAGTAATACCAATTTCTGCCCAAGCAACACCATCAACCATTCCTTTTTCTAATGCACTGTATACTTCTCCGCCTTCAATTGAAATTACTTCTGCCCCAAAAGCTTCAAGAGTTGGAATGTATTTTGTAGTGCCACGAATTCTTAAACCATCTAAATCACTCGTAGATTCTACTTTCTTTTTTGTATAAATGCCATCTTGAATGTCGAATACTCTTCCTAAAGTGATTGCATTCATACTTTGATGTTGCTCATTTAAATATTCCCAGCTTCCCCTTTCTAGTTCCTCTTCATATGTTAATTCAGAAAAGTTTATTGCAAGTGCCTCAGGAACCAGCTCTGCATAATAAGAGACAAAGTTTAGTGAGATATCAAGAGCACCATTTTGGATTGCTTCTCCTTGATTAAAAGCTGGAATTGCTTCTGGGCCACCAATAAAATCTATTTCAATACGCCCATCACTATTTTCTTCTACTAGCTCTTTGAATATCATAAGCGGGGTTGTGAATATATTAGTCTCGTCTAGGATTGACGCTGCTTTAAGTGTAAACACTTTCTCATTACTTTCTTCGCTTTTTTTGGAATTTGTTTCTTTCTCCGAACTAGAACAGGCCGATACCAAAATAATCATGCCCATACTTAATGAAATTAATAAGACTTTTGTTATATTCATCCAAGTTTTTTTCATATAAAGTGTCCTCCGTATTTTTATTTCGTTAAAGTATTTGAACTGAGCTTTCAATTCTACTGAATTGTTCATCAAATGATTATTTTAACCACAAATCTACCAGAGCCTCTAAGAGTAGTGGATCCCACAGAAACAAGTTTACTATTTTCACCTACTAATATTTTTGAATATGCTTAACTTAGTTTAATAGGCCATGACGGTGAATCGCTAAATACACCGTGTTGCCTCTTTAAACGGCATGATATCTCATTATTTCTTGACTAAAAAACAACTGAATCCGCTTACATTTATTGTTGATTTGTAATCTATTTCTTCATTATAGAGCATTATTAGTGGCTCGTATTCATTTTACCCCAGCTAGTAATACTCACTTTGTTATAATTTGGAAAAGAAGGGGGTGTCCCATAAATCGTCAAAATCATACCCCCTAATAACTATTGATAGCTAATAGATTTTCTACAAAAAAATAACTGCGAAAGGGTTTTTAGTCCTTATCTATCCTTTAGTAGTTTTTCTTAACAATATGGCGAGGCGATGAACCGAGTGGCTCTTCTACAAAAAGTGCCCCCATTGTGGAAACCATTGGAACATCCTGAATTGTAAATAGAATTGCATCTTCTGTGTCTGACGTATTACAATGCTCATGTTCTGACCAAGCAGGTGCCACACAGAGGTCTCCCTTTTCCCATTCCAGTTTTTCTCCGTCAATAATACTATAGCCTTGCCCCTCTATTACTAAGAAAAGGGCCATATTTGTATGACGATGTGCTCCATCATTCACACCAGGTTTAAGGACTTGAAAAACTGCGTTCAAAGTTGGTGTAATACCAACGCCATCTTGTGTATCGTTATTAACAAGAGAGACTGCACCTCGTCCCGCTCCTAAATCTTCATTTTTGACTGATTCCATAAGTCTTGGATGAACATCCTCCCACTTCCAAAGCCCTGGTCGCACCATTGCTTTGTTGGCTCTTTTAAGAAATTCTAAATAGGAAATAATCTCCGCTCTTTGATTACTCATCTTTTCTTCCTCCCCTTCATCTACTTTAAAAAGCTATATTCTTCTTTTGCTTTGTATTTTGCTTCATTGGACAAATTACGTTTGATTTGATGTATATGACCTTCAATATGTTTTACTATTTCCACATCCAAAATAAATTGGACAGGTTCTTTTTGGAACTCTTCATCCGTCAAGGATTCCAGTAATTCAGATACTGATACTGGAATCTTTTTTAGGCCGCTAATCGTATCTTCTATTAACATACCTTTTATGTTCTCTTCCGCTAATGCATATAGACGGCTTTCACTAAAATATGTCCGTTCCATTTTGATATTCGGATCCTTTAAAATTCCTTTAGCTAACTCAATCCAATAAGGAACTGCCTCAACAACATGGGAAACGATTTGAATAATAGACCATTCCTGTGGTGCTGGATTCCATCTAAATAATTCATCCTCTAAATCCTGTACAATATTAATCATTTCTTGGATATTGTTACCGACTAATTCTATCAATTCACTTTTATCTTTATACATGTTTTTGCACCTGCCTTCAATATTGTATATTTTATGTTTTAATATAACGCTGTTTCATTAAACTTTGTAATTAGATTTACTTTGCAATAAATACAATGCCATGACCTATAAATTTTAAATTTAGACTTAGTACTATATTCCCTTTAATTTGTCCTTTTACATAAACATGAGCATATTGTAGTTAATAGTGTCAAAGTAAAATTAAAGTTAATATCTGTAATTACCCGAAACCTCTACTTTCTTAGTCGCACTTCTTAACTATATGGCGTGGCGATGATCCAAGCGGTTCTTCTACAAAAAGTACTCCCATTGCGGAAACCATTGGAACATCTTGGATTGTAAATAAAATCGCATCTTCTGTGGCTGAAGTATTACAATGCTCATGTTCTGACCAAGCAGGCGCTACACAGAGGTCTCCCTTTTTCCATTCCAATTTTTCTCCATCAATAATACTATAGCCCTGTCCCTCTATTACTAAGAAAAGAGCCATATTTGTATGACGATGTGCTCCGTCATTCACACCTGGTTTAAGAACTTGAAAAACCGCATTCAAAGTTGGTGTGATACCAATGCCATCTTGTGTATCGTTGTTAACAAGAGATACGGCACCTCGTCCAGCTCCTAAATCTTCATTTTTAACTGATTCCATAAGCTTTGGATGAACATCATCCCATTTCCAAAGACCCGGCCGTACCACTGCTTTGTTGGCTCTTTTAAGAAATTCTAAATATGAAATAATATCCGTTCTTTGATTACTCATTTTAATTGTTTCCTCCCTTGTAATTTTAAGATTCTCAATTTCTGATTCACTGTATCAGCTCGTAGTTCAATTCTATATACACGAAAAGTAGTGATGAAACTTGCTATTTCAATTTTGTACAGCCTTCTTCCCCCTTTCTTCTCAAGTCAAACTAATAAGCAGATAATCTAGTACACTATTAGTGTACTCTGTTCACTAATTAGTTCTAGGTCCAAGAATAACATACAATAGATTCAGATTCAACTACTAATTTTGAATAAACTGAATAGATATTCACAGTAACACATTTAAGCCATATAATTTGACTTATAGCATTCCACGAAACTTTCTTTCCTGGGAAGATATTTATTTAAAGTCGTGTGAGAAATGGAGATGAACTTTTTTTTTTTTGTTGATGGGGTAATGATTGCTTGATGCGTTTTTACAACCATAGAGAGTATTGCAGACAGAATGAGCCAGCAGTGTGGAATTTTGAGCTACTGTTTGCGGACGATATAGCGGGTAAGTGCGAGAACAAGGGCCACTGGTTATATGGAAAAATAAATAAACAGCCATTGTAATTCTATCGTCCCAATGGCTGCTTGTTTAAACTTTTTATCTTCTAAATACCCTCAATAATTTCAATAGCCCAGCGAACGAGTTCATCATGATCTAATCCTTATCCAGCCTGCCTACAATTTAACGAGGTTAAATAGAAAAGTTTACCGGAATTATTAGACGAACTTACACTTGCTAAGTTTTCGACATATGGAAGTTTTCACAAATTGATTAGGAAATATACAAAAGTAAATTTACTCATCTTACAAGACGAGTGGTTACTTACAAATTTATCGACAAATGAAGCAGCAATCTTATTAGAAATCACTGAATCACATCACAAGACGGCGCTTCCACCATTTTCTGTTTGCAGATTGATCCAAGTGGATGACATTTGAAATTAGGAAATGAGACACCATCGCAAAAGCAATCCTAGATTGAATTATACATGATTTATATCAAATTTTGATTGATGGAGAAGTTCCGATGGGATAACGCCATGGTTTAGAAGGTTCTATATGATTCCATCGGAAGTTGAAAATCGTATAGCAAGATATTTCTTTCACATTTACTAGCGAAAGGTACCTGCGAGATTGAATTATGACAATTCAAGAGTTTGGATAAAAATTCACGGAGAAATCGACAAAGTGTTATATAGTCGTAATCCCCTTCTTATTTCATACAATTGTATTGAATTAATTGAATACTGTCTGGCACAGGTACCTAAAATTTGGATTATTTACATACACGCTTTACCACTCCTACCTAATCTTTTATATCAGCATATTCAATTTGGCGGTTTGGTGATAATAAAAGCATCTGTGCCAGGTTCAATCAGGAAAATTCACGACTTTGAATAAAAACCAGCAAGAGGATATTGTATTGTCAATATCCTCTTACTGGTTCTATGCAATCGTGTGATTAAATTTTCAAAGTGACCCGTTTAATAATCGGATATGTGAGTACGATACATACACTGCCTAGCACACCTAAGAAATGAAGTGACACATACATATTTCCCCATACCCAATTCCATAGACCACTCATATCTCCTAGCGTAAACCAAAGAAATCCAATAATACTTATGCTTAAAGCGGTTCCTAGTATCCATATATAACCAAAACGGTATAAAGCTGCTGAAACAATCGTACCTGTTCCAACGAAAAAGATACCAAGCAGTACATCCACCCAGAAATAAGATATTGGGTTGGATGCCCCGAACAAACTAGCAAAGTGAAAAATATGCGTTGTACTTATTGTCTTATCCGTTATGAATTCAGAGAGTTGGAATAACACATTATGAACAAGCATAAGCGAAACGATAAATAACAAATTACTGATAACCAGACTGTTTAAGTAATTGGTACGGGTACCTCCAAGTCCAACGGTAGATTTAAATGCATCGCCAAACATAAAAAACGGTAACATGAGCAGGATGCCGTAGATTGGTCCAGATATAAAGGGAGTAAAACTATCTGGATTTACGTAGTAACCAACTATACTATAGATGGTTATTAACACAAGTGTAATCGCAGTGAAAATATAAAACTGCAGTTTTAAATCTTTTAATATGATTGAAATTGGACCTTTTAAATTGTTCATGTCAACACTCCTAGGACGTTATATTCACAAGAAAATCTTGCATCGATGCTTTTTCTAATTGAATATGATTCTGTTCACAGCGTACTTGTAGTTCCTTTGTTAACGCAACATCGGCCATCACTTTGGATTGCCCCATTATCTGCGTTGTTTCTAAAATCTGTTCAGGCTTAACGACTTTTTTTATATCTTCTATTTTCCCCATCATGCTGACACCTTGTGTTTGAAAGTATTCAATTGGCTGATGAAATTTAATGCTGTGGTCTGATATAATCATTAGCTTTTCACAAAGTGGTTCAATTTCATTAATATGGTGTGAAGAAATCAAAATATAGCGCGGATCATTATCATAGGAATCCTTTAAAGCCTGAAAGAACTGTTTACGTGCATGGGCATCTAAACCGTTTGTTGGCTCATCAAAGATGGTCACTTTCGAATGACTTGCTAAACCAATGATCAGCTGGACCATCGTATGCATTCCCTTGGAGAAGGAAGTAATTTTCTTTTTTCTTGGTAACTTAAATTGTTCAACTAGCGCTTCTGCTTCTTCCTGATTCCAATTTTCGTTGAAAAGAGAAGCGAAATACAACGCATCTTTCACAGTCCAACTTTTTCCGAAGTAGTGGTCCTCCCTTAAATAACTAATCTTTTTTGAAACTGCACTATTATTATACGGATGCGTATCCAGTACCAAGACATTGCCCGAAACTTCACACTCTTGGCCAGATAATAATTTCATTAATGTTGTCTTCCCTGCACCATTTCTGCCCCATAATCCTGTTATAACAGGATGATCTTCATTGAAGGTTATATTTTCTAGAATCAACTCATCCTTATATTTAAAATTAACATTTCGTACATCAATGATTGTCATAGTATTCCTCCACCCTTTTCATTACTTCTTCTTTAGACATCTCTAATCGTTTCGCTTCTTCAACCAATAATTTAATATACGTTTCAGAGAAGCCTTGCACCCTTTCATTAATTAATTTAGCGCGGGCATGCGGGATAACGAATACACCAATCCCTCGTCTTTTTTCAACAATCCCCTCATCAACTAAAATCCCAATACCTTTTTGGGCAGTCGCTCTATTAATCTGATAAAAGTTCGATAACTCTGTAGTAGAAGGAATCTGCTCGCCTTCTTTAATCACGCCTTCCACAAGGCTATCTTTTATCATGTCAGCTATTTGAATAAATATTGGCGATTGATCATTTAAATTAACTTTCATTGCAATTCTCCTTTCCAACGAAAGTTCAGTTGATTAGTCGTGTAATCAACTATACACCTCGCAACTTATTTCGTCAAAGATAAATATTGTTAATTTGATCCTGGACATTACAAAATAGATGAAAATCACTATGAAGAAGCTGGCGAAAATGCACCTAAAATTACCCCGACAAATAATTTCTTGTCGGGGTTCATGTATGCAGGGCTTTGTAAATTTTTTTCGCGCACGCGTCAGTTAATGTAACAAACTATCCCTCTTCTTAACACCAATAGCCATCAAAACAACGCCTAATCCAAGGACAATAAAACCCGGGATAAAAAATCCATCTACTAAGAACAAACCAATGAAAAATAATGCTAGACCAATCTTAATATATCTCACTTAAGTTATCTCCTTCTTGTGTAATCCGTATTAATAAATAAAGGGATATCGACAAAGTATTATCTAGTCGATATCCCTTTTTTTATGCAATTGTTATGCGAAACGCTGCTATCCAGACGAGGCAGCTGCATTCTGTGAAGCTTTAGCACAGTCAATCGCTACAACCAGTGCCACGAGAAGTGGTTCCATTGAATCGTCTAGAATTTGTAACTGATAACTATCGCCCCAGGTGAACCATTGTTTGCTGACCACTCCAATAACTTTGTTGTTCTGGGAAACTTCGAAATCCATATCCCACCAATTCCCCTGTACTGTGATCCCTGCAGCATCAATTGTATAGCGTGCTTTTAAGAAAGAAAATTCCTTCTTAATCGTCATCGTTTCCTGGTTTTGTACATCGACAAAAAAGGTTGGCAGGAAACTAAATGTCTTTTTCGTAATCATAGCTACTTCATTCCGTGCATCATTCACAATAGAATATGTCTTCGGCACTTGCAGGAAGCTACCTTCCACGAAATACACTTCGTTCTCTTCTTCGTCTTTCACCGAAAATTTACCACTCAAACTAAATACATTTTGCTTAATATAAAGGTTTCTCATTGTAACTCCTCCCATTCCAAAACCATTTGCAGTTAAACTTGTTATCTCTTATACGGTACTGTCGGAGAAACGTTTCAATTTTGAATTTAGGTTTTTGAAATTATTAAGGAAAAGGTAAGCTGCATGGTGCTTTTATGATGATTCATGTAGAACTTATTGTCCATCTCGAACAAAAGTCCCCTTGGTTGAAGAATCTGGTAAAAGTGAAAGGTACCTGAAAAGTTGAATTATGACAATTCATGACTTTGGATAAAAATTCAAAGGGATATCGACAAAGCTTCCTTTAGTCGATATCCCTTTTCTCGTCTTATGCAATTGTAGTGAATTGTTTAAGTATTTTCTCGTACAGTGGTACCTCAAAAATGTTATACCGGCTTCACCTTCCATATCTCTGTCGCATATTCCTTTATTGTCCGATCGCTTGAAAACTTGCCTGAGTAAGCGATATTGGTCACGCTCATGGAGAGCCATTTAAATTTATCTCGGTATACTTGCTCCACATGCTCTTGAATTTCCAAATAAGGTTCGAAGTCTTTTAACACAAAATAAGGATCATTGTTATAAAGGATATTATAATAAATATCTTTAAATTCGATTTCATCAGTGCCAAATCCATTATTTAATTGATCCAGAATCCTGCTTATACGGTCATCACTATGATAGAGATCCATTGCACGATAGCCGCCGTGGGTATTATATTGTATGACTTCATCGGATTTTAAGCCGAAGATGAAAATATTTTGATCCCCAACTTCTTGTTTAATTTCAACATTCGCACCATCCAATGTGCCGACGGTTAGTGCACCGTTCATCATCAACTTCATATTCCCTGTGCCGGATGCCTCTTTACCCGCCGTTGAAATTTGTTCACTAACATCGGCTGCAGGTATGATGCGTTCTGCTAGACTCACGTTGTAATTCTCTATAAAAACTACTTTTAGCTTATCACGGATATCCGGATCGTTATTTATAATCGTGGCGACCTTATGAATTAGTTTAATAACCTCTTTTGCTAAGTGATAACTTGGTGCCGCTTTTGCGCCGAATATAAATGTTCGGGGTGTGATATCCATATTCGGGCTCGCTTTTAACTGATCATATAAATACATAATGTGAAAAACCTTCAGCAATTGCCGCTTATATTCATGTAATCGTTTTACTTGTACATCAAAAATCGATTGATCATCCACTAAAATACCTGTACGGTCATGGATGATCTTAGCCAAAATCTGCTTATTTTCAAGTTTAACTTGATTGACCTTCTCTAAAAAAGGCCGATCGCTCGAATACTTTAAAAGGTTGATGAGCTGGTTTGGACGCTGAATCCATTGTGAACCAATCGATTCCGTGATTAGTGCTGATAGTTTGGGATTCGCCTGTAGCAGCCAGCGACGGTGGGTAATTCCATTCGTCTTATTATTAAAACGTTCAGGGTAAAGTGAATAAAAGAGTTTCATTTCCTGTTTTTTCAATATTTCCGTATGTAATTTGGCTACACCATTTACACTGAAACTACCTACAATCGCTAGACGCGCCATATGAATTTGCCCATCAGCAATAACTGCTAGCTCCGGAATATCCTCTCTTAGCTCCTTATGATCAAACCAAATTCCTTTACAAAATCGTTCATTTATTTCATCGATAATCATATAAATTCTTGGCAGTAGCTGTTTCATCATCTCAACTGGCCATTTTTCAAATGCTTCACTTAATGTCGTATGATTTGTGTATGCGATGACTTTTGTCGTTACCTCCCAAGCATTATCCCAACTGAATTTAGCTTCGTCCAGCAAAATTCGCATCAGTTCTGGGATCGCTAAAGTTGGATGTGTATCATTTATTTGCATGACAACTTTTTCAGCTAAGTGCTTTAGTGACTTTTGATTATTTTGCTGGTAGGTTTTTATGATTTGTTGCAAACTAGCAGAAACTAGAAAGTATTGTTGCTTTAAGCGTAGCTCTTTCCCCTCGTATTGGGAATCATCCGGATAGAGGTAACCAGAAATTTGTTCAATTGAATGCTGATGATCCAGTTCGTGGTAATAGGTTGAACTCTCATCTGCGAAGCCTTCATGTGCATTTACCGGTTCAGCACTCCAAAGTCTTAGTGTATTCGTTGCGCCATTTCGATAACCAATAATGGGAATATCATACGGAACAGCCATTACTTTGTCCGTGTTTTCATATTTAAATTCAAGATTGCCATCTGATTTTTGAAACATGCTGACGTCCCCACAAAAATCGATACTAACCGCTTCATCGGCCCGCCTAGTTTCCCATGGATATGGGTTCTTTAACCAATTATCAGGTAGCTCAATCTGATTTCCATGAATAATTCGCTGCTCAAATAAGCCATATCGGTATCGGATCCCAAAACCATGGCCAGCATATTTCAGGGAAGCTAACGAATCAAGGAAACATGCTGCTAAGCGGCCTAATCCACCGTTTCCTAAACCAGCATCATGCTCCTGTCCATATACTTCTTCTGGACTGAAACCGAGTTTTTGAAGGGCTTGATTTGAAATATCGAGCATCCCACAATTAAGCAAATTGCTTTTGAGTAAACTGCCAATTAAAAACTCCATAGATAAATAGTAAACCTGTTTATTCATTTTTTCTTCATACTTCTTTTTTGTCGCTTCCCATTGTGGCAAAATTTCTTCATTGACAATCGCCGCAATTACATAATAAATATCGCTATTACGGGCATCCTGTAGATTTTTTCCTGTTTCTTTTTTTAATTTATGGCCCATTTTATCAATAAACTCATCAACTGTTAGCTCAGGCAAAAAACTTCTCTCCCTTATCGCGCATAATCGGTTAAATTTCTTGTACCTGAAATTTCAAATCTACTCTCCATTAATTTTCCGTAAAGCGTTGTATATTCTTGTGCTGATTCTTTCCAGCTAAATCGACTTTTATTCACATTCTGACTTAGCTTCAGCCACTGCTCGGGCTGATGAAATATTGTTAATGAGTAGTTCAAAACTGTCAGTAGTTCATGTGCATTATAATTCGTAAAACTGAACCCATTTCCTTCACCCGTTGACTCATTAAAGGCATGAACGGTATCTTTTAGACCCCCGGTTTCACGAACAATCGGTACGGATTTATACTGTAACGCAATAAGCTGAGCCAAGCCACAAGGTTCAAACAGGGATGGCATAATAAAAAAGTCGGACGCTGCATATAACTGACGGGCCAACGCCTCATCGAATGTCAGCATGGTCACTAATTTAGTCGGATGGCGGTGAACAGCTTCCCTAAAGAAGTGTTCAAATTCTGGTTCTCCAGTCCCTAAAATAATTAATTGAACATCATTTTCAAGAAACGCATCTAAAATATGCTCCACTAGATGCAATCCTTTCTGTTCAACGAGCCGGGTAATGATTGTATAAAGCGGCTTATCCCCGTCAATTGGCAAGCCTACTTTCTCCTGCAATATTAATTTGTTTTCTTTCTTTTTATTTCTTGAAGAACGAAAAGGAACAGGAACGGCTGGATCTGATAATGGATTATACTCTTTTGTATCAATCCCATTTAATATACCGACCAAATCTTTTTCTCGTTCTACCAATATCGATTCGAGCCCCTCACTAAAGTAGGGGTCTTTGATTTCTTCCGCATAAGTCGGGCTAACTGTCGTGATTTTATCTGCATGGAACAGTGCGCTTTTCAGGCAATTTAACATTCCGTTCCATTCCATTCCGGCAATATGTTCTTCTGGTAACTGGAAGAAGTCCCCATAGGTATCAAGTTTCATGAGACCTTGGTATTTAATGTTGTGGATGGTAAACACAGTTTTCATATGCTCAACCGGCTGTTTAATTTTAGCAAGTGCAACAGCGATTCCTGCTTGCCAATCATGTGCATGCAAGATATCCGGCTTAAAGTCTAGATGATGGAGTGCCTCTATCACCGCATGGCTAAAAAAGACAAACCGCTCCCCATCATCATAGTAGCCATATATTCCTTTTCGCGTGAAATAAAACTCATTCGCAACAAAATAATACATAATATTTTGGTGGGTTAACGTATAAATACGCACTTCCTGATTACGCCAGCCAAATTCCACGTTAAAAGAGGAATGGTATGTCATTTGTTCATGCCATTCCCCTTCGATTTCATCATAAAGCGGTAAAATTACACGTACATCGACCTTTTCAGTCGTTTGCAATGCTTGCGGGAGAGACCCGATTACATCCGCAAGTCCACCTGTTTTAACAAAGGGTGTACACTCTGATGCGACAAATAATATATTTTCCATTGTTGATCTCTCCTTTATCGTAGCCCGAAGCGTCTATCGTAAAGTTTTACTTTTTGCGACG
Source organism: Sporosarcina sp. Y1009 (assembly GCF_057669865.1). Taxonomy (NCBI): domain Bacteria; kingdom Bacillati; phylum Bacillota; class Bacilli; order Caryophanales; family Caryophanaceae; genus Sporosarcina; species Sporosarcina sp. Y1009. The sequence continues at coordinate 402,756 of NZ_JBYHFO010000001.1, forward strand.
ACATATGGCTTTTCTGTAGATCCGATTAATTTTTGATTTGCTGTAACATGTACATCTTTATCCAAAATGACATTTTCCAAATAAACACCCGCTTCAATTTTGCAACGTTGCATGATAATGGAGTTTTTAATAGTGGCACCTGCTTCTACAGATACCCCTCGAAATAATATACTACCTTCTACATCCCCATCGATTTGACAACCATTCCCTAGAATCGATTTTCTAACTTTCGCGCCAGCTCGGTATTTCGTTGGTGGTTGATTGCCTATTTTTGTCCGGATGAATGGTTGTTTATAAAATAATGCGCGGTAATTGTCTTCATTCAATAAATTCATATTATGTCTGTAATAACTTTCAATCGAGTTTACAAATACGCCATATGCTTTATTTTCATAAGTTTGCACTTTAAAATTGGCAAGTCTATCCTTTATGCCATGCACGAAAAAGTGATTTTCATTGTGGGCGATACATTGGTCCACCAGTGACATTAATAAATCCTTATTAATAATGTACACGCCTGTAAATAGTTCGTGATTGTTCAAATCATTCGTTATTTTCGTAACCCAGCCTGCCCCGTCCTTCTCAATTCGATAGCAGGATTCGTGTTCCGCATTTAATGATTTTTGTTGCGTCGACACAAGCGTGATATCTGCTTTCCGCTCAAGATGGAACTTAAATGCATCCGAATACTCTGTATTAGAAATATACTGCCCTCCGCTTACTAGAACATAGGCTGATTTACCACGATTAAAATAATCACGGTTATTATGGAAAAATCGCAAGTCACCCTTTGAAATGTCAGACGGGTCATTCCAATCTGGCGGTAAGATAAACAAACCGCCATTTTGTCTGTCCAACCCCCAATTTTCCCCTGTTTCTAAATGATCCATTAAAGAACGATATTTACTGGAAGTGAATACAGCTATTTCTTCAACACCCGAATCTCCCATATTGGAAAGAGGGAAATCAATTAAACGATACCTTCCTGCAAACGGGATAGAAGCACCCGAGCGAAAATAAGTTAATTCGTGAAAAAAGTGGTGCTCATGCTCTAAATTAATCAAACCCATCATGGTTTCCATCTGTCTGCCCCCTTAGACTTTTGCTGATACTAATAGATTCGTTATTGATTCTTGATTGATCACGAGTGGTTCCTCATCCGCCTCAACTTGAATACGGGTTCCATCTGGTATATCAGTGTCCTCCATCACAATCACTCTTTCTAAAACAACATTTCGGCCAACTTTAACACCAGGGTGTAAAATGGACTGGGATACAATGCTATTTTTTTCGATTGATACATTCTCGAATACAATCGTATTATCCACTGTGCCGTCTATCCAGCAGCCAGAGTTAATAAGTGAATGTTTCACAACTGCGGTTTCACCAATATACTGCGGGGGGATATTCGACTCATTCGAATAAATCCTCCAGTCCTTATCATTTAAGAGAAACTGCAAATCCTCGTCTAGTAAATCCATATTCGCTTCCCAATAGCTTTCAATCGTTCCAACATCTTTCCAGTACGATTCAAAAAGATAGGCATACAGTTTCAAACCATCATCCAACATGGCTGGAATGATATCATTTCCAAAATCATGACTGGACTGTTCATTCGCTGCATCATCCAGTAAATAAGATTTTAAAGTTGACCAATTAAATATATAGATTCCCATGGAGGCTAAATTACTCTTTGGTTTTTTAGGTTTTTCATCGAACTCATAAATTTGCAAGTCCTCTTCTGTATTAAGAATGCCAAACCGAGATGCTTCTTCCCAAGGTACTGGTTTAACAGAAATCGTCGCATCCGCACCCGTTTCCTTATGTTGCTGGAGAAGCTTTGTGTAATCCATTTGATAAATATGATCGCCAGAAATTACAATTACATATTCCGGGTCATAACTCTCGATATAATGCATGTTTTGAAAAATGGCATCAGCCGTACCTGCATACCAATCTCCGCCATCTTGTGCGGTATAAGGGGACAAAACCTGCATACCGCTATTAAGACCGCCCATTCCCCATGGGCCACCATTTCCAATATGTTTATTTAATTCGAGTGGTGAATATTGCGTCATAACACCTACCCTTTGTAAACTGGAATTCGCGCAATTGCTTAATGCAAAATCAATAATACGATACTTTCCGCCAAAAGGTACCGCCGGTTTTGCAAGATCTTTCGTTAATAACCCTAACCTTTTACCTTCCCCACCAGCTAACAGCATCCCTACACAATTCTTCATAGATTAGCCTCCTTATAATGAATCGTTTTCTCACGTTTGAAAATAGCAATTGCTAAAGGGGGTACTTTTATTTTTATATGTTGGTCTGCATTATGCCATTTCTCTGGGAACGTGAAATGCTCTTCGCCATTTAGCTGACCTGATCCTCCAAACATTGCTGCGTCTGAATTGAAAACTTCTTTATAAATTCCAGGTTCCAGCACACCAATTTTATAGTCATAACAAACAGTTGGCGTGAAATTACATACGACAATTAACGAATCTTTCTTACTAGCACTAAACCTTTGGAATGCTATAATACTTTGTTCTACATTATGCGGATCGATCCACTTAAATCCTTCCGGGTTATGATCCAACTCATAAAGCTCAGGGTATGCTTGATAAAATTGATTTAGTACCTTTACATACTTTTTTATCTCTTGGTGGAGCGGATACTCCAACAAATGCCAATCAAGTTCCTCCCGATCTTTCCATTCAGCATATTGTCCTAATTCCCCCCCCATAAATAATAACTTTTTACCGGGATGGGTCATCATATAGCCGTAGAGTAATCTCAAGTTGGCGAATTTCTGCCATTGGTCTCCGGGCATTTTATTTAACAAAGATTTTTTACCATGAACCACCTCATCATGTGATAATGGCAATAGAAATTTCTCTGAATAGGTATACATAAATGAGAAAGTAAGTAAGTTATGATGCCATTTACGATGAATCGGATCGCACGCCATATATTTCAGCATGTCGTTCATCCAACCCATATTCCATTTAAAGTCAAAGCCAAGTCCGCCACTATATGTTGGCGCCGTTATTAACGGTAAATCCGAACTATCCTCAGCAATCATGAGTACACTCGGATTATAGAAGTGCATTACTTCATTTAATTTCTTAATAAACGCGATGGCTTCCAAGTTTTCGTCTTCCCCATAACTGTTATAGATTTTCTCTTCACCGTCTGCTTTGTCAAAGTTAAGGTAAATCATACTGGCCACCGCATCGACCCGAATCCCGTCAATGTGGTATTCCTCCGCCCAGAAAAGAGCATTCGAAATTAAAAAACTTTGCACCTCTGGCCGTCCAAAATCGAAGGTTAATGTTCCCCACGATTTTTTATCTGCCTTACGTGGATCGCTATATTCATACAATGCTTGTCCATCAAATTGACGAAGTCCAAAATCGTCCTTACAGAAATGACCTGGTACCCAATCCATAATCACGCCTAAATCATGCTGATGACATTGGTCTACGAAATATTTAAAGTCATCTCGTGACCCGAAGCGCGATGTGACCGAAAAGTATCCAGTGATTTGATAACCCCATGACGGATCGTATGGATGTTCAGCCAGTGGCATAAGTTCTATATGCGTGTAGCCGAGCGATTTGACATAAGGAACCAAAGACTCCGCTAGTTCCAGGTAGGTGTAAAATTCGCTTGCGTCTTTTGTCTCCCATTCTTCCAATTGCTTGCTTTTTTTGGTCTTCCACGATCCTAGATGTACTTCATAGATGGAGATTGGTGCTGCATAGGGGTCTAGCATTTGTTTTCTTTTCTGCCATTCCTGGTCCTTCCATTCATAAGTAGAAACAGTTGGCGTAACAGATGCAGTAGCTGGTCGAATCTCGGATTCAAGTGCGTATGGGTCTGCTTTTAAAACCACCTTGCCATTTTGTGAATGAACTTCATATTTATAGGAGGTGTTTTCACTGATATCCGTAAAAAAACCGACCCAAAGTCCAGCCTCTGTTATCCGTTTTAACGCATGTCGATTTCCTTTCCATAGGTTAAAGTCACCCACAACGTGAATGCCACTAGCGTTAGGTGCCCACACCCCAAAGCGATAGCCAGCTTTTCCTTTCCATTCGATGAGATGGCACCCCAACAATTTCTGACTATAATAATTCGTGCCTTGATGAAATAAAAATAGATCTTCTTCAGAAATATAATAATCCATAAGTCTGCCCCCTCATGATGCAACCTGCAATTTTATTCGACGAAAAAAGCATAACGGTAGTAACTCTATTAAGTAATCAATCATCAATAAACTATTTTATATTCAATACATCAGTTTAAAAGACAAGCAAATTATCCATACTTTCAATCAGCGACGAGAGGAAGTAGTACCTTGTCTTTATGTGGAATAATAAAAGTTTTTACTTATTACTCTATTTCTAATTTAGTATACAACACTTAAACTAATATTTGTTCAGAATACTCTGAACAAAATACTACATTCTTCGACATTATTGCTTTATTTTAAAAAGTCAGTTAGACAAAACGACTTAAAAACCTGACAACTTCCAAAAACAACGATAGAATCATATACTAATTAGAAGAATTGCATAGATGGGGTGTTATATTATGAAGAATCTTGCGGCGTGGATAGATGACGTATTTGTTTTAACGGTAAAAGTTCCAAATATAGCCACAATCATGAAAGAAGCAAATCCACCTATTGTTTACTGGGAGGCAATGGATACGTACTTTCCTGTAAAACTCGATCAGGCAATCGACTTTACTACTGTACGTATGACCTTTGTGGACGAACTACCAATGGGAGAAGATCTAGTTTTAAATTGGGGGAAACTGCGTGTACCTATCTATCCGCGCGCAATCGTTCGAACGGATTGGTTTGAACAACGGTATTCCAGCTTGGATACCGAATTAGGTGCTGTCTATAAAGAAACAGCTACCACTTTTTCTGTATGGGCGCCAACTGCAATGTGTGTAAAGCTCTGTCTTGACCATCAACTATATGCACTAGAACGTGGAGAAAATGGGATTTGGACCAGTCAGATTTCCGGGAATTGGCACGAGTTTCCTTATCAATACGAAGTGACTGTCAATGGACAAACCACTCGCGTGAACGATCCTTACTCGAAAGCATTGCTTGCCAACAGCGAGAAAAGTGTTGTCGTCGATCTAGCAAAGACCAATCCACCCAGTTTCGACGAAAATATAAGACCCAAACTGCAACATTTACAAGATGCAATCATTTATGAACTGCATGTCAGAGACGCAACTAGTCAAAAAGCAGGTGGAATTCAAAACAAAGGGAAATTTTTAGGGTTGACCGAAACAAATACAGCTACGGAAAATGGCTATTCAACAGGGATTTCCTATATAAAGGAACTTGGTTGCACCCACGTACAGATTCTGCCAATTAATGATTTCGCCCGCGTGAACGAGCTGCAATCGGAAAAAGATTATAATTGGGGCTATGATCCACTCTATTTTCAAGTACCAGAAGGAAGTTATGCCACCGCCCCTGAAAATCCTATCTCTCGAATAAAAGAATGCAAAGAAATGATTCAGTCATTTCATCAAATTGGCCTATCCGTCATTCTCGACGTCGTATATAATCATGTGTTTGTAATGGAGGAATCTGCATTTGAAAAATTAGTTCCAGGCTATTATTTCCGCTATCATAATGATGGAAATTTAAGCAATGGTACTGGGGTAGGCAATGATTTTGCGACAGAACGGAAAATGGCACAAAAGTTCATTTTGGATACGATAGACTTTTGGCTTACAGAATACCGCGTGGATGGCTTTCGTTTTGACCTAATGGGTGCGATGGACATAGAAACAATTAGGAAAATTCGCGACCGTTGCGCACGAGAAGCAACACCAATTATGCTGCTAGGAGAAGGATGGGATCTATCCACTGCCTTGCCTTCCGAAATGAAGGCTACTTCCTTTAACTCAAGCCAATTGGAGAACATCCGCTTCTTTAATGATTATTTCAGGGATTCGGTAAAGGGAAATTTATTTGACACGGCCGATAGAGGTTATATAAATGGAAATGGCCGATTTATCGAACGGTTACCACATCTCGTTTCAGGATCTGTTTTAGATAAATTCGGGCCTCCCTTTGTTTCCGAAATAAACCAGACCATAAATTATGTAGAATGTCATGATAACCATACACTTTGGGATCGGCTTCAACTTACCAATGCACAATCTAGTGTAGACGAAAGGAAGAAAATGCATCAACTAGCTACCGGGATCACCTTATTAAGTCAAGGCGTACCCTTTCTTCATGCGGGTCAAGAATGGTTTAGAAGCAAGCAAGGTGATGAGAACAGCTATATTTCCGGGGACCACATCAACCAATTAGACTGGAAGATGCGGGAAGTGGGAGATGAGAATATAGAATTCATAAAAAAACTCATAGCAATAAGAAAAAAGTATCGCATCTTCCGCCTCCGCTCTAAGCAGGAGATTGAAGAACGATTCCAAGTTTTAGATACACCTGCGACTGTTTTCGGCTTTACACTCTTTGGAGACAACGATGACTTTGCGATTTATATAAATCCAACCAATTCACATCAGCAACTCCACTTACCTTCATCAGGTAAATGGCAAGTACTTGCAACCAATCATGTAGCAGGACAGACAAATAGCGAGGGCATTACTGGAGAGTTTACACATATTAACCCTTATGAATTAATTGTTTTAAAAAGGCCATTGAATCCGCGTGATTCCGCACTTCAAGAGGCAAAAATAATTTGGTAGTTTGGACTCAAAAAGGTACCTAAAATTCGTTTTCTTATACGGCAAAGCTATATATAGTCGATATCCTCAACGCATTTTATCCAATTGTTGTGCTTTGTCAAACAGCGTCTTGCAAAGATGCATTAATAAAGGTGAAATAAAAAGCCACCGATAGTATTTTTTTCGCTGGCTTTTCGGTATATTATGAAATTTATCATCTTTTCTTCTTTTTTAAATCTAGTTTGTTTTTATCCACTAGTTTTTCTAACTCGACAAATACGTAATGTTTGTTTTCCGCCATCTCCTGAACCTTGATCACTATTCCGTTACGTCCTTTTATTCTTACACTTTCATTGACGGAAGGTATGATTCTTAATGCCTTGTTTAATAGATAGGTGTTACCTTCATAAAAATGAATGGAATACATATTCTAGTCCCCTTATTCATATTCTGAACGCCGAATCCATTCATTTTATGATATTGAAGGGGATTTAGAACCTCGTAAATAGGTATCTATGCCAAACTATCGAAATAGTGAAAGGTACCTGTGTAAGGTTCAATTAAGAATATTCATCGTTTTCGGATAAAAACTCAAAAAGATATCGACAAAGTGTTATATAGTCGGTATTCCCATTCTGCATTTATGCAATTGTTGTGTATTGTCCGAATACTGTCCCGCACAGGTACCTGAAATTCAGGTTATCTAAGACCGTGGGAGAGTCCCCTTCCCCTGAATACTCATTATTATATAAGACTAATATTTTTCCAGCACCTACTGTAATCATTAAAGGAACATCTTTAACCGCTTTAGGAAAAATACAAACTGTAGTTTTCGCATTTGTCGAAAGATAATTCGAAGAGTTGATTAAAGATTCGATTATATTATTATCAAGCTCCTTATTGTCTGTTTCATTAATAATTTTCAATAATCCTGATTTGTTTTTTGATGCATTTTCTAGTAAAAACTCTGCCATATACTCATACTCACCATCCGCAAAGCATTGATCATAAATAGGATCAATTACTTCCTCTTTATATATTTGATTTAAATCACCTTGCTTTAAATCAGCAGTCACTTTATGATGATAGGAATCATGTAAATTTAAAGTGTTGATTATCGAATATTCCTGACCAGTGTTCGGGAGCTTTTCATTAGAAACGTGTCTCGCTAGTGTATTGCCGGAATAGTGTCCCGCACAGGTACCTGAAACTTATATAACAAATCAGCAAGTAGTCAAGGGTTATTTTCAATCAGTTTTTATCTAGATGACTTGGGATAAAAAAATAAGGGAATACCGACTAAGTCTTTATACAGTCGATACCCCCTTATCATATTATGAAATTGTGTTAAATTCACTTAGTTCCTTGAACAAGATACCTAAAACACTATTAGTGATTATTGAAATCATAAATATACTTTATTTAAGTAAAAACTTTACTTAAGATAACATCAAGATTCATTCCAATAAATTACTATAATCACTTTTCTTTACTAATTCCTTTGCATCCATTTTTGTCCACTCTGGTATTAGAGTATTAGGATTTTTGTTAATGAAACTTTCAGTAATTTTATAACCTATTTTGTAATCTGCCCACATGGGAATTGCTATGGTTGAATTATCATATAAAAAGTCATCGTAATCCTCGTAATTTGTTGAATCATGGATTTTATTTAATTTTTCTAAGATCGCAGTCTCTTCATTTTCTGATAATTGGACTGTCCAGGGAACGGTCACTGCGGGATATAAAGTCTTGGCAAAATTGTCCGCTTTTCCTTCAGTAATTATTCTATCTAATATAGTTGAAATACCTTGGGTTCCGTTATGTGACATATGAACGGTATGATTATATTCGTGGGCCACCGCATACTTTAACATTTCTTCTTCAAAAGATGGATCCAGCATAAGAATAACTTTATTATCAAAAAAGCTAGCCCCACTGACTCCTTTCATATTAATAATGGAAAACCAATCGTCTGGGATAATTGGAAATACATAAAACGTTGTATCTCCGCCCGGTAATATTTCAATTGATTCCACTATTGCCTCTTCTATCCAACGACTAATTTCTTTTGCATTTTCAAGTAATTCATTTGTATTTTCTTCTAATTCCTTTAATTTGTTAGTTGGTTTCAAAAAGTCTTCTAAATTATAATAGTCTATAGAAGATTTATCCTGGAATGGCATTAATACAGCTTTTGTAAATGTATCCTCATTATCAAGTGTAGGGTTTTCGCTCTTTAACTTTGTGTAGTTAAGCATTTCTTCAAAAAAGTAAATAACTTCAATTTCTTGTCCATTGTATGTGCTTTGAACAGAAACTTGATCAATTCCTCCTTTTATTTGTTTTGTGTCATTAGAGCAAGCAAAGGTGAAAATTACCGATAGCAGAATAATCAACAACTTAATTATTTGTTTCATTTACTCTCTCCAATCGTTTATACTGTCTAATTTAATCCCATTTAAACTTTAAATATATTAAAATATGTCTTTACTTATAAATAATTAAATATTAGGTGATTTTAGACCGTTATTCTTCTAAATAAGTTTATTGCCATCTTTTAAAACAATATTACGAAAAACTTGGTATTAGGTCAACTCTTTACCCAGATAAAGATGCATTAATTATCGAAATATGTTGGCAAGTGGATTTTTCACATACATAAATTACCTGCCGTTTACTACATTTCTATCATGCCATAAACAAATGTAATGTCTGTCTTTTCTCAGTAAATACCGCCATTATATACCTTGTTAACATAAAATAAGGGAATATCGACTAAGCCTTTACTTTCGGTATCCTCTTATCATATTGTGGAATTGTGTTAACAAACTGAATGTTTCTAGCACGGGCACCTAAAATTAGTGAAAGGTACCTGTGTAAGGTGCAATTAAGAATATTCATCGTTTACGGATAAAAACTCAAAAAGATATCGACAAAGTCTTATATAGTCGGTATTCCTATTCTATATTTATGCAATTTTTGTGTATTGTCCGAATACTGTCCCGCACAGGTACCTGAAATCATTTTAATTCATCAAATCGCTGAAAAATTCGCCTATGAAATCGAAAACGGAGAAAACGTCGCCGCGATCCAGCAAATCCAAGATCGGATGATTGGCGAATATTGTGATTTAGTAAAAGCAGCATCATTAAAAAAATATTCATACATGACACAACGTGCAATCGAACATATTATAAGTCATTACGATCAACAAATTAATACTCAGGAACTCGCTGCCCATTGCCATACCCATCCTGGGAATTTATCAAGAAAATTTAAAAGCGAAACAGGTATGACAATTACAGAATACCAACAAAACCTACGCACGACACAGGCGAAGCAACTTCTAAAAACAGAAAACTTGCCGATTGACGAAATCGCTTGGATGGTCGGCTATGGCGACGCATCCTACTTTGGACGAGTGTTTAAAAAGCATACGGGACACGCACCATCCGACTTTAGGAGAAATGCGGAAGAATAGAAAGATGGATGAGAAAGTGCAAAGTTGAATTATGACAATTCATTAATTTGAATAGAAATACAAATAGGATATCGACAAATCGTTCCTTAGTCGATATCCTATTTCTCGCCTTATGCAGTTGTTGTGAATTGTTTGAGTGTTGTCACACACAGGTACCCAAATTTTATCGTGGACAAAAGTCCCCTTGGTTGAAGGATGGTAAAAAGTATCTGCGTCACAAACAATCATGATTGTATATATTTTCACGATAATTTCTTGCACAGGTACCAAAAATTAATTTCCTTGTGTGCTCCATCCATTGTCACGGTATCTGAATATAGAGTAACCCCATTAAACTCGGCGCAAACCAATTGCCCTTTTTCTTTGTGTTTCAACAACTGATTTACAGCATTTTCTATTGTATCGCCGGGCGTAAAATTAACCTTCAAATAGTCTTTACTCATGCAAGCGCCCCTCCTAAATGATTAATTTTCGTGTCGCATAATTTATGATCGTACTATGTACTATTGAGCTTGTTAATTTTGTTCGCTGTCAATTTTGTTTTTTATAGATTGCAGCTCACTAATTAATCCTCCCAACTCTTTTGAATTAAATAAATAGGTAGTTGGCAATGGCGGTAACGTGCGGTCTTTACTTGTTAATCGTGTTAATAAAAACTCTAAATTTTTAATCTTACCAGTAACAAACTTACCTTCAACTGTTGTATGGCTTTTAAATTTCACTTTTTAATCCCACTCCTTAGTAATATGCAACCCTTGCATTTTTAATATAAATATCCATTGACCCTTGCTTATATACCATGCGAAATAACTCGAATATTTATTACCTAAGAACGAATCTAATCTTTTTAGCTATCTCTTTAGATTCACTCTTCGGAATATACTTCCAATTCAGAGATAATAAAGTTATAATGAAGCAGCGAAGGTATTAAGGACAAACTAATAAAGGGAGAAACACTTAATGAATGCAGTTATCAAAGGAAACACGTTCAAATCAGTAGCCCTATCTTTAATAGCAGTAATGTTGTTCGCTGTAATTTCTCCAGACTTAGCAAAGGCAAGTTCAACAGAAGCTGATCCTGTAGAAAAAAATCCTGTCCCTTTACTCCCTATAGAAAAAGTAATGCCGAATCCGTATGACAAATTACTACCAATTGATGAGTCAGAGTTTCCAGAGGACGAAGAATACTACAATGAGTTGGCAATGGGTCCAGTTGTCGTTGTAGCAACAGTGATTGGCATAGTAGCAGGTGCTATGGCTATCGGTAAAGGATGGTATGATGCAGGATATTGGGCAGGGAAACAAATGCACATAAAGAAAGGACTCACACCGTATCTCTATTTTAAATTCAGTAGTTCCTTTAGAAATTTAATCAGGATGCAAATCACGCTAGCTTTCGGTTATATAGTTTGGCTTGGTTTTAACGATTATTTTTGGGACCACCGCTAATTTATGATTACTCCATGACATAACATAATGAAAGGTTGATTATCCCTATGAATTTTGACTGGTTTTGGACTTGGTTTAGAGAAGTTGATTTTTACTTATTAGTAGTAGTAGCATTAATTTTCTTAATTCCTTCGCTGTATTTCCAAACTAGAAAGAAGAAAAGTCCGAAGAAAAAATGACCGTATCTATCTGGTTGCTTTTTCTTCTTTTTTGATTGTCATCCCATTACCTCTTATTTTCGAAAAAAAATAGGCAAGGACTCCCCTACCCATTTACCATTTGCGAATATCTTTGAGCCCCTGCTTCTGGAACCTCTCTGAAATATGCCATTTCGGGAATAAACTCAAAGAACATTCTTCCTTTAAAGCTGCTGTATTTGTTCTTTCCGACATGAACCTCGTATACAGGTTGTTTATCTGGATTGTCTTCACGCATCCAGTGAACTGTCGCCTGCTGGCCGCGTATGGAAACCTCGTTATAACAAAGCATTACTGCTTTTGATTCATACAAGATTTTTACCGATTCACGTATGTCATCTACTCCCGGTCTACGATTTCCATTAAGCTTACGGAACTCAGCTGTACAAATAATAGGAGTATCATATTTGGTTGCTATTTTAGTAAGTTGGTCGGCTATATGGTCATACTTTTCATTTCCACTTTTAGATCTAAATCTTTCATCACCGATAGTAATATCATGGAAGTTATCTATAAATACAACCAACTGATATGTAGGATCTATCTTCTGTAGCTCTACATGGTACTCTTCCATTGTTTTTTCAATGTATTCAATATCGGAGCCCATATTAACATCCATCATGGCGGGATTAATTAGTTTATACTATATAATTATAGATATTTTTATCTTACTCACTTTTATTTCGGTTCAAATATTCCTCTCGAATATCGGATAATGATTTACCTTTTTCTTTGTGCATTGCAAATACATAAGTTTGTACCGAAGACCAACCGAAAATTTCCCTTAGCCATTTTTGTATCGACTGTTCTTCACCTTCAACTAGTACATGCCCATTATTTAACAGCACTGCCTCTTCAGTTCGGTTTTTTGGTATGATAATATCACCAGCATGAATTACACCCCACTCAAGCATGTCCGAAATCCTTGGAAGGCTTCGCCGTATAATTTTGCTACTAGTCGGTTTGTACATAGTTGCTTTATTAGAAAAACCTACATAGTGAAAGGTACCTGTGCAAGGTTGAATTATGACAATTCACGACTTCGGATAAAGATTCAAGGGGATATCGACAAAGTATTATTTAGTCGGTATACCCTTTCTCACTTTATGCAATTGTAGTTAATAAACTGAATAGTTTTTCGCACAGGTACCTAAAATTAAGACTGGAGCTAACGCCTGACTTATCAAACTTTTGCCAGCCCTAATTACAATTTCGTTCTCAGTCTTATAGAATCCAAACATACCCTTCATACGATTACAGTGAACTACCCGACTTTCATATTGTATCTTTCCTAATTATTCACTTGTAATAACCTTAAACCCGATTTGATAAGTGCTAAGTAAATAGTTTTCTGTCGAGCCCAATACCTCTAATTGAGAATCAGATACCTTGCGTTTCGAAACACCCGGTTGCACTACTATCACATTTAATTGTGCCTTATAATGCTTTAATTTCTTTTCGAGAATAGAAAGTGTCTTTTGACTTCCAATTTCAAAACGACTTCTTTCTTCTTTTTTATACCTCAACGATTCCCTACGCTTCATATGTGCAATTAATTTTAAAACATCTTTTTTCCAATCAACACTTTTATTGGATTGTCCACAAACCTCATATAAGTCGTTAACTCTAGCCCCATGTCTTATTCCTGCTGAATACTTACAATGGTAGAACTCTATATATATTTTTTTATCATTTTCGTAAATCGCTATAATATCCGCGGCTTCTCCGCTGCCATCGTCATCAAATACCAAGCTATACTTTTTAGTGGACTTCAAGTTTTGAATAACATTATATTGGATTGAATCTACTCTAATCAATTTGGTTGTAGTATCATATTGTGATTCCTTTTTTATATTTACCTCCTTCCAATCCCACACCTCAATCTTATTCTCATCAAAAATATGTTCGTTCTCCGGTACTTTAATATAGTAATTTCCTGATAAGTATGAAGTGTCCCGAAATCTAAATATCACATCATCATTTTTAAAAAACTTAAGGAGTAATTCTTCTGGCTTAGTACTAGAATATTTTATAGTTACTTCCGGTCCCTTAATATGTTTGTATATCACCTCTCCTTTCTCTATACTCATTGAATACTCTACCAAGTGTTTGTCACTTTCTATCTTAAAAAGATATCCATTATCTTCATCTCTCGAAATAAAAGTTATACTCAATTCAAATAAAGAATAAGCAACATTATCAAACTTTAACTTTGCCGAAAAATACTTTCCTTCGAATAATAAAGTAGGCCAGTCAACAGATATAGGCAATTCTGAATGAAGCTCTTTTAATACAATTGGTTTCAATACACCTTTCAATATTTCATCTACATTTATTTCTTCATTAACAAGTTTCTCTCCAGTTTGATTACACCAATCAATCCAACTAGGCAAATCAGATGAAGACCTTGACCAAACTTTTCCTTTATAAGATGCACCTACACTAATTTGTTCTCCATTTTCATAGCCTATTCCAAATATATTGGACTTGACACTTGTTCTTTTCTCAGCACTACTAATAGATTCAGCAATATCTGCCCCTGTATACATTCTATATCTCAATGGTCCCTCAACAGCCTCATTCAATCCTACAGTATTTAGTTGCAAGCGATTTACACCATAAAAACTATTAAAGGTGCTCTCTCGATTTAACCGTATTGGATTAATTATTAATTTATTTATCCATTGATCTAGCCATTGATTATTCGAATTATTGACAAATAAAAGTTGCTTTTCTGAGTCCCAATAAAAAATACTGGCCTCCCAAGATATATCATGAAAATCCTTCGATTTACTCCATGGTACATTTACTTTCTTTTTCTGGACCACTATCAATATATTTAATTTATCATTTCTCATCACTATTGTATTCTCGTCGTTTTCAATGCTCTTTTCCAATTCTCTGGGTGTCCAGTTCGGAAAACTCGTTCTATATAGTACTGTACTTGTTTTCGGACGAATTTCCTGTATTGATAATTCTTTTATTTCTCCTTCAAAACCTTCTGCTATCTCATCTAAACTTACCCTCTTGTCAATTGTCTCTGTGCTTTTTTGATTTATTAATTGATTCCAATCTGAATCCAATTGATATAATTCTTCTATATGCTCGCTAATTTTTTCATTTGCTATATTAGCAATCAGTGTAGCATCTCCCAATCGTTGTGAAGTTCTCGTAAATCTTCCTATAAATTGCAATGTAATAGCTAAACTTTGATGCTTATCATGTAGTGCCGCTATTTTCAGATTAGGTAAATCAAATCCTTCACCTAACATATTTACACATACAATTATTCGACTTTCTCCAGTCTTGATTTTTTGCAGTATCATTTCTTGTTGTCTTTTGGGCATTGTACTATAAATTTTAACAGGTTTATACTGAGTAAATTCCCTATAAAGTTCATATACCTCATCCGCTCTATCTTTAGATTTTACCCTCGCCATTAAAACATGATCGTAATTCTGTCGCAAATCTTCTTCTAACTGCTTCACTGCATATTTCACAATAGTTTCATCTGATTTCAAATCGTCATATTCTTCTAAAGGCATAAAATTAATAGGTTGGAAATAGCCTTCTGACTGTGCTTGATGCAAAGGATAGTTATATATTATTTTGCCGCCTATATGCTTACCGTCATTTCTAAATGGAGTAGCTGTAAATTGAAGTATTCTTTTATTCATGAAAAATGTTTTAAATTTATTCCAAGTTACTGCCGGGACATGATGTGCTTCATCAATAATTAGACAATCAAATTCACTAGCAATTATTTCTTTCATATGATTGGTATAGCCTGATATAAGCTGCATTGTGGTTACTATTACATTACATTTCGACAAAAACACCTCTAAATCTTCGACCTTTTTAAATTTACTGCTCATGACACCAACAATAGGATATAACATATCCTCAATCAATCCCAATTCAGCAAGAATACCTAATGAAATAAATTTATCCGAGAGTTGTTTTCTTAGTGCATTACTAGGCACAATCACTAAAATTTTCTCTAATTTTGCAGCAATCATAACACTTAGCATAGTCTCAGTTTTCCCTGTACCAGTTGGCATCACAATTGTTGCTGTATCATCAGAAACAGTCCAGTGGGCAATTGCACTACTTAATGCACCTAGTTGCGGATTTCTTAAGCCAGCATTACTAAAAAAAGTATTTCTCCAGGATTTGGATATATCTATAGTGTCTTGATCAGCAATGATTTCAGTACTAATTCTTGGATGTTTAACCCATAATCCTTTTTCAATTTGTTCGATTAATTCGCCTTTCCTTTTTCCTATATCACCTATTTCCAAAATATATTTATATCCTTTTAAACCAATATTCGATTTCGAGTCTACGATAATAATTTCTTGATTAGTGTGGATTAATTTAAGATAGTCCTCATTAACTACTACTCCAAATTCCCTTAAACTATAGTAATCGGCAGTATGGTACAAATTATTATTATCATATTTTAACCTATTAACCACCGATGGGAGCTTTAGGTGAATAGTATCCATTTTACCCCTCCAAATTTATGTATTTTCTAGTAAGAAAGATTATGGTGACAGCATTTCAGCCAATATAATTACTCATACCCCATCAACTTGCATAATATATGTTTTATCTACAAACTCTACATGTTCTTGTAAATGTTTAAAGCTATCTTCCTGGATTACTGGGGCCCAAACACACAATAACTTTCTTGCTCTAGAAAAAGCCACATAGCCCACACGTGCTTCTTCTGACTCTTCATTATTCTTTAACCAATCAATAAGTTGTTCTTCTGATTCAGCCATTACTAATACGCATTCTGCTTCCAGGCCTTTTGCATTATGTATATTGTAAACGCTTTCTTCATCTTCCGATAACATTTCTTGTAGTTCCACCTGTTCCAGTAAAACGGATAACATTGTACTTTTCGAAAGCCTCGCCTGATTTTTCCATTTATAATTGAGCATTACTATGTTTCTCCCAATAAGTTTTCCATATAGCCTCTTTGATTCTTTCGAAAGGAATTCTTTTAGCATTATAAATGATTCTGCAACTGTAGTTTCTTCTAATACAAGGCTGTCCAAAAATTGAAGCGCAAAAATCTGAAGTTTCTTCCACATAAAAGAATCATAATCTATTTTCTCCAAAGGAGCGAAGTTTGGGTGCTCATTAAAAAACAGATAACTAAATGATTCCCCCATTTTATCAATAGCCTTATCAATTTCATTTCTTTTTTTATATGAGATTGCCAATAATATATTTTGCAATATTCGGAAGCAGCGATAATGTTCTATCCTTAGCTTTTTGAGAAATGGACTTACTACAATATTTGGTTCTTGTAAAAGAAAGCTTATCTTTTGTACATAGTCATTTCTTCTGGCTAAAATCATATAAGGTTTATACCCAACTTCGTATTTTATATTTCCTCCAAGATGGCGAAAAATATTTAAGACTTCGGAGGGCTTTTCTACATCTTTAATAAATAGAACCTTTTGCTTATTTCCAGCATTTCCACCTGTTTCAGCTTGAACAATTTCAGTTTTCATGTTGGAAAACTTTACAATACTTGCCGTGCTACGAAAGTTATTGCTTAACGTATAACTTTTGTAGCTATTATCCTCCCATTTTGCTTGAAATGCATTTGGCCTTGCTCCGGTGAAACTGTAGATTGATTGGTTTGTATCACCAACACAGAAAAATGAAGTATTATTTAACAAAGAAAAAAACTTTTCTTGATAAAAAGTTATATCTTGGTACTCATCTATTAGAATAGTAGGAAATCGGGAACTAAACGCATTTTGAATATGCTTGTATTTCCTAATAATTAGAAAAGATAAATAAATAACATCTTGTTGATCTATGTATCCTTTTTCTTTAATAAAGAGTTTCCAAGCTGATGCCACCTGAGCCGGTATCTTCTCCATAAAACATATAGGTTTCCCTTCTTCATCACGCCCCAAACTTTCTATCGCCTTAAAAATCCCATCATTGATAAAGTGGGTAGGGCGATTTAACATCGTACTAATGTTATGTTTATGTCCCCTTGCAATACCAAAGGAAGCCAACTTGTACGGCTCTGCTTGTTCGTTAAATAAATGGGAGTAGGGATTAATGATATAATCTAGTAAAAAAGAATGGATTGTTCCAATAAACAATTCAGAAGGTAATTGTACTCCTTCCTTCTCTAGTCGCATCAAAATTTCATCTTTCGCAGCATTGGTGTAAGTGATACATGCAATTCCTGAAAATGATTGTGTTCGGTTCTCGATAATATATTTTAATCGTTCAATTAATAGTGTTGTCTTCCCACTACCCGGACCCGCTTGAACAACAATCGATTCAGTGAGATCGGCAGTCGCAATGCTCTTCCGAAAATCATCATTATCAACCATTTCGATTTGCTTCACCTTCTTCCATAAGAAATTCAAATGCTACTTTAATATATGTCGGTACATTAATTTCCTTTCCGGCATTCAATTTGTCTAATATAAACTGTGAGAATTGTCCTTTCTCCTTCGAAATCATCTTATATGCTTCGCGTGCAAATTCATATCCTTCCAATAAAACAATATTTTCACGCTCTTCTCTCGTGCCAACTTTATACTCCTGAATTAAATTGCAAAAGAATGGCATGTTTTCTTCAATTATTAAATCGTACTCAAATGTCTTAAGATTAGTTAACACTTTGACGTTTGGAAGTGAGTTGAAATCATTTATTAGTCCTTTTGTTCTTGCACACATTTCATATTCATCGGGATTTGTTGGAAACACAGCTTCTTTAACAGGCTTACCGTCACTTCCATTTACTATTTCATCGTCCCCATTAAATAAGGGAACAGATTCCGGATCACTATCTGTTAACACTGCACATTTCATATTTAAGCCTGCTGGGCCGAACAGCTGTAGAAATGGTCGAAACGCCACGCCATCTACTGAAACAATAGAGATTCCTTCACCTTCCAAAGTTTTTCTTCTCTCTACATCACCTTCGATTGTTTTTTCTTTATAAAGCATACTGAAAAGTTTCGGTAACAAAAGACGTTCCGCCATCCCTTCCACCAGCAAGACTCTTCGTCCAAAAAAGATGTCTGATTTTGTCGCATCTAACCATCTTTCCAAGTACCGCTTATATTCAAGTTGTTTTTTCTTACTTGTATCAAAAATCGTTCCTATACGTTGAGATAATAACTTTTCAAAAGACTTGTAAAACATCACCAGATTATCTAGCTCTGTATGTGAACTAATATGTGAAGAATGGGTTGTCATAATAACTTGCCCTAGCACTTTCTGTTCAAAAAAGTAATCAGCTAAGTACTTTTGTAACTGACTATGTAAATGTGCTTCTGGTTCTTCCACAATAAGTATTGGGTATATGTAGTCATGACTTTGGAGCTTCATATCTTTTAAGGTTTTGAATTGGGTAAGTAGTAGACTGATATATAATAGATTATTATAACCAAGACCATTTATTTCCACAGAATGAACATTATCCGCTTGTGAACCAACTAAAACTGTTAAGTTTTTCAATAGTGAATCATAATCACTATCTCCCATTTGAATTTTTATTTCTTGCCTTGAAGCTCCAGTTATTCTTCCTAAATGCTCGTTAATATCTAACTGTGCCGTTCGAATTTCTCCCCCTTCTAAAACCTGCACATTGAGTTCATCAACTTTATCTGCAATTTTTTTAAGATCCTGCTCTTTCAAATCAAAATTCTTTAATATACGCTGAAGCATGCCAGAAGATTTCTTCAATTCCCAAGTTGCATCTCGAAGAGCCCCAACCTCTTCAATTCCAAACTTGGTAAGCATATTAAAATCAAAGCTATCTAAGGTTTCAATTTCGCCTCCATATATTATCCATTCATACTCATTTAACGGAAGTTGAATTTTACTAATAGAAGTCACTTCCGCAGGTGCCTTTACAGAGATATTAGCTCTTGGCCTAAATTTATATGTAAGTTTTGCTTCACCTGGATTTCTTGTAAGCCATCTACTTGTAATAGCAAGTTCATCCTCAGTTTCAATTTCTTTTAAGGTCGCCTCAATCATGATTTCTGGCCAAGTATCCTTAATCATTAGACCATTCCAAAAATCCTCTTGATGCAATATCCGATTTCTAAAAGAGTGATTGCTGTTAAATATTAGACCCAAAGCTCTTAAAAAGTTTGATTTACCAACATTATTTTCTCCAATAATTATAGATAGTCCTTTATTCAAACTTACATCAAACTGATTAAAACTACGATAATTTAATATCCTAACATCCGATATATACATAGATAAACCTCCTTTGAATTGGGGGGTACAATTTTTAATTGATCTATCAGAGAAAGAAGCAAATCAATTAACCAATGATAAATTCACTATCCTGTTCTCCTCTACTTAAATTACAGAACATATATTCTAATTATATTCTATCATAAATTTACTGATTATAGTAGTAAATAAAGACTATTAAACTTTAAGGGAAGAAAACCACAATTTAAAAAACCAAGCCCCACAAAAGGACTTGGCTTCTATCACATTTAATTTTGTAGATCCTGCGGAAAATAGGAACCTTCTAATGCCTAGTTTTATAACACATTTTCATTGTTAATAACTTTCATCAACATATTTATCAGCTTTTCTTTTTCACCGCTTTCATTTGTGGCAACTCTTAATAGAGGTAGACTATTCTTTTCTAATATACTATCTTTTAACGAATCTCTACTACCCTGTTTTTCATCATTACGATGATACCTAACCCCATCGACTTCAATAGCCAATAAAGCTTCCTTATCCAGTCGATTAAAAATCAAAAAATCTACATGAGACCATGGATTTTCAGCGAATTTTCTTTCCTCCACAGTGAGATTTGACAAATCTCTAAACAAAGAATTAAGCGGAATATGCATCACACATTTGAACGACCTGAATTCGGGAAGTGACAAAACCTCCTTAATAACAGCGTACATTAAGTTTTCAGACTTAAACTCAGAGACTTTTTCTTTTGTAGTCCTATACTTCAACAATGCACTCGAATAATCTGTATACAATAAATCAAATACTGAAACCTTTTTACTTTCAATCACATTTGAAAATGAATTATATTCAACATATCGAATCAAATCTCCTAAATAGGAACCTTGTTGTTTAAATAACCGGTCTGATGTAACAATAATTAATTCATCAACTGCCCTTGATACAGCTACATTAATTAGATTTGCATCATCGATAAATGGCGTAATATCATTCGCGACAGTTGTAAATATAATCGTTTTCTTTTCTCGGCCTTGAAATCTATGTACTGTGTCCACTTCTAATGCCGGATATTGTATAAAATTGTTTGTTTCTGTGACATGCATTCTAAAGGGCGATATGATGCCAACTCCGCTATAACTGCCATACCTTGAAGGATCAGCATTAAGAATCTCATCCCGTACCACTTCAATTTGACGAACATTATACCAGCCTTTTTCCTTTCCCGTAGTATTTCTTCGGGCGTGGTTACCAGGAGCAGTTTTGTATATCTTTAAGGGTTGGTCGTCAACATTTTCTTCAGTCATGATGACAAGTTGATTATCATAAAATCTTTCGTTGCAAAACCCAATGATCTTCGGATGGCAGCGATAATGTTCACTCAATAAAGTGACAGGTAGTGATTCCTTGTAGAGCGCCATTAACGAAGAAATAATGCTGTATTCACTATATTTATAAGCATCATTTATTCCCGCATTGGCAAATAAATCATCGCTAATCTTTTCTATTTCCGTAGGTACAATATGAGGCAATTGCTTAACATCACCTACAACAACAATATTCTTACAGCAAGCTAGTGCAAGAGAACCCGTTACTAGGTCCACCTGAGAGGCTTCATCAATTATGAGGTAATCAAATAAGAAATCATCCGGAATGCTCGTTAAAATGGAATGAGTAGTACTTAATACAACGGGATATTCTTTAACAAATTCTTGAAACTTATATTTATAGTTGCCAATAGAATACTTTCCTTTTTTTCGAGATAGATTAGCATATCTTTGGTTCAACGTCGCTTTGAATAAACGCGAAGATATTTCTTCATACTCTTTTAATAACGTCTGATAACTTTTGTTTTCTAATTTATTTTCCAATACCTTTATTTTTCTTTTTGTATTTTTAATACTTTTTATGTAATAATCCTTTTTTAATGAATTAATAATATGAGTCCGACTTTTCGTAATGACTTTTTGTTTATAGACACCATATTGTATAAAAAGTTTTACTTTCGACATAAAACCAGCGGGCTTACCCGAAGGATCAATGCCTTCGAGCTGGGTAATAAAATTTATAATACGTTGACTAGGCCATCTCTTATAAAATGAATACATTTTCACATCTATGTACTCGTCATTAAATTCTTTTTCAAAATACTTTTGTTCGACCTGTAATTTGGCTAACTCCTCTTTAAGTTTAGCCATTTCCCTTTGATCTTCTAATAACACTGTGAGCTCATCTGAAATCTTTTGGAGGTGAGTGACACTGCTTACTTTTTCATCATTCTCTATTTTCCAACCACTTATATCCGGAATTTCTGGTTGATTAATATCAAAAAAGTCCTTTCTATTTTGATAATTGCCCAAGAGTGATGTCATGAAGCCAAAGCCATATTCTTCAAGTTTTTCTTGTACATTTTCAGTTGCAGAATTATTGCCTGAGACGATAGCTACTGTCTGCCCTCTAGCAACAACATTCGCAATAACATTAAGAATTGTTTGCGTCTTTCCTGTACCAGGTGGTCCTTCAATTACGCTGATTGAATTTTCCACTGCTTTCTTAACAGCTTCTTTTTGGCTTAAGTTAACACCAAAAGGAAATATGAGCGTACCTTCATATTTACTATTCCTTATATCCTTTTTCGATAAATAAGAAGCTAAAATACTGTTCCTATTCGGTCTACCTAACTTTTCGTATTGATTTAGTAGAATCGACTTTCCATTGTTCTTAAAACCAATGTCGGTTGATAAACTACGTAGGTAATTAATAACATGATTTGGCTGTATTATTACATCCGAGGGTTTTTGTATTTTATCTTTTACGTCACTATATGTTACCACTACTCAATCCCTCCTTTGGATAATACTTTCGGAAAAAGAACTAGAATAAAAACATTATCCATTTCTGTACTTGAGGTATTTTCCCTCATTAATTCTGCTCAATGCTCAATTATTTTGTTTAATCAACCCTACTAATTCAATACCAAATTCTTCTACCTTTTTATCACCAAAGCCCCGTATTTTGCGTAGGTTTTCCAGAGTAGTTGGCCTCTTCTCGACTAGCTCATCAAGCTCTTCCGTTGCATGCTTATTCACATGTTGTCCATTAATGTATTCTGCATAGTCTCGCATTCTTTTATCTAGGAAATGCACTGGTGATTTCTTAGATAACTCTGCTTTTAAAAACGCGACGATGCCATCGGTACGAAAGACTTTATCTTTTATATCTGAAGATGCTTTCTCCAAATCAATTACTGTTTTTTCATTTGCAAATGCAACCGCATACTTAATTGGCGTTTTATCGATAATTTCATGATCAACTAACATCGAACGAAGCACTTCTACTTGTCGTTCGACTTGGCGTATTGGGCTGTACATCCCCTCTTTAAATACCGTTCGGGTCCCACGGTTTACAGTTCTTATAAATTCTCCTTTTTCATTAACCGTAATATTTCCGTAGTACTTCTTCACTTCAATGACTAAAAAGAATTGCCGAGTTATGATTATAAAGTCAAATTGTGCATTCAAACCCTTATGTTCGATATAGACATCATGCAAGATCATAATAGGTAAAAACGAATTTGTTAGTTCAAACAGTAATGCCTGCTCCCCAGCTTTTCCAATTTTTAAATACTTAATTTGCTGCTCAATTTTCTTAGAATTTTTCCCATCTTGGTTGCTAGCTAATTCTTTCTGTAAACGTGCAATCTCTAAATCCATCGAATCACCATTCTTAATGACAACAGGCGATGTTAACTCTTCTTTGTCCTTTAAAGCATCGATAAGCCTAGATAAAAATGGTTTCTTAACAAAAGACATATGTATGCCCCCTAGCATGAAAAAATAATGAAAAATGTGTGAATAAATTTACTTAGCTAATCTACTAGAATCTGCGAATCTATGAGATTATTCACTCTTACTTTAATAGTACCATATTACTAGGTCAATAATAATAGGTTAATTTACACTTTCTGCCTGCTGTTGATTCGATTCATCGCATAGATGCGTTTGGATTTACCCAAAAACTTTAATTTTAATAATGAAGGGTTCGTGATATGCTTAAATGTAAGGAAAGAGATTATATAGATTTCGAGGTAGTTTATGAAAGGTATGATGCGTTGTGGATAATATTGAATTAGGAAAAGCAATTGCTAGTTTCCGTATCAAACAGAATTACAACATTAAACAATTGGCAGAAAGAACGAAAATCTCTTCTTCCATGTTAAGTCAAATTGAAAGAGGGCTTACCAGCCCATCATTAAATACACTTAGAATGATTGCAGATGCATTGGAGATCCCATTACTTAGTTTTTTTACCGAATCCGAGAAAAGTAAGGATTTAATCACAAGGGCCAATTCCAGAAAAAAAGTCGTATTTCCACCACCACAAAATATGGAATATATGTTGCTATCCCCAGATTTAAGCGGCTCAATTGAAATGGTCCTCATGAAAATACCGCCACTGTCCAATTCAGCTGAAAAACCTGTTGTTCACATTGGCGAAGAAGTCGCATACGTCCTAGAAGGTAGCATCACGTTACATCTTGGTGATGATATTGAGATTTTAGACATTGGCGACAGTGTAAAAATACCGCCTGGCGTACAACATAAATGGGAAAATACCACAGATCAAGAAGTTACAATTATTTTTGCTGTGACACCTCCCACATTTTAAAAAATAATAGACAGTAAGTGATTTCTTTAACCGTTCTATAGCTCCTGTTATGACGTGCTTTTTATGCGCCATACTAGAGATATCGGACGGTTATTTTATATCCATTAGATTAAGTACTACTTAATTAATTAAACTGGAATTAATTTCATTATTGATTTCGACATAAGAAAGCGTTATCATTAAGCTGTATTAAATTAATCAAGCTATACTTAATTATCTGAGTTTTAGGTTAGCTACATTATATCCCGAAAGGAATTGAAAAAAATGCAAACAGGTGCAATGATGATGTTGGTTTTATTGGTTTCTATCTTATTACTAATTTTTCTTATCCTTAAATGTAAAATACATCCGTTTATTTCGCTAGTTCTTGCAGGTATTTTTATTGGACTAACTACAGGTATGCCTTTAATGGATATTGTTGCTTCTATTGAAAATGGAGTAGGCGGAACGCTAGGATCACTAGCTGTTGTCATCGGTTTTGGAACGATTTTAGGTAAGATGTTAGAGATATCTGGTGGTGCTGAGCGCTTAGCGCGAACAATGTTAAATGCATTGGGAGAAAAGCGTGCACCTTGGGTTATGTCACTTATAGGCGTAATTGCTGGGATTCCAGTGTTTTTTGAAGTAGGTTTTGTTTTACTTTTCCCAATCGTTTTCATTGTTGCCAGACAAGCTAAGATGTCGCTGGTAAGGATTGGGATTCCTTTGGCCATTTCATTGATGGTTGTACACGCAATGGTCCCTCCCCATCCAGCAGCATTTGCGATTACCGAAATGTTGGGCGCAGATGTAGGGAAAGTCATATTATATTCACTTCTAATTGGGGCACCTACTGCAATCATTGCTGGGCCACTCTTCGCTAAGTTCATTAGTCGTGGATCTAGAAATGAAGCATCTCAAGAATTAGAGATAAAAGCCCCAACACCGGATGAGAAGCTTCCTAAGTTTGGAATTACACTGTTTACGATTCTCTTACCTTTGTTCATCATGGTAGGAAAAACAGTTGGCGATCTATATCTCTCCGAAGGTTCATTTGCTTACGATATAGTCAGATTTTTAGGTCATCCAATTATTGCTTTACTTATTTCGGTATTTGTCGCATATTACACATTAGGGCTTTCTCGTGGCTTTAAGATGAAGGAAATATTAGCCCATACTGAGGACGGATTTAAGTCCATTGCATCTATTTTGTTGATCATTGCGGGTGGCGGTGCTTATAATGCATTTTTGGTTAATAGTGGCCTAGGTACAGAGTTATCGACTATTATGCAATCGTTCAATATGAACCCAATTATTCTGGCTTGGTTAATAGGAACAATATTACACCTCGCAATTGGATCCGTTACGGTAGCCATGATTAGTGCTGCGGGTATAATAGGTCCTTTGCTAGCCGTTTATCCAACGTTGAGTCCAGAGATTGCAGTTCTCGCAATTGGTGCTGGCGCTATCGGTTGGTGTCATGTTAATGATTCTGCTTTCTGGCTTGTAAAAGAATACTTAGGATTATCATTAACAGATGCGTTTAAGAGTTTCACTGCTGCAACTGTGATAGCATCGGTTGTTGCACTTGGAGGCGTATTGCTTTTAGCACAATTCGTTTAAAAAAACAAATTATGGAAGGAAGCCAAATCATCATGGAAAATAAAACAATTCAAGGAAAAACGATTAAAGAATGGGAAGAACAGTATCCATTAATGAGCAAGATTATTTCAACTGAGGAAGTATTTTGGACAAATCCTAAATACGGAGCGTTTGCAGATGCGATTGAAAAGATTTCTTTATCAGAGAATGATGTAAAAGATGCCGAAGAAAGATTAAATAGATTTGCACCCTATATTGCGAAAGTATTCCCAGAAACAGAAAAAACAGATGGCATTATTGAATCACCTATTGTTCCAATTCCTGCAATGCAAAAGAATATGGAAAAGGCATATGATCAAGAAATCACAGGGCAATTATTGCTTAAATGTGACAGTCACCTTGCGATTTCTGGATCCATTAAAGCAAGAGGTGGCATTTATGAGGTCTTAAAACATGCGGAAGATCTAGCCATTGCGAATAATATGCTTACAATAAACGATGATTATTCAATCATTGACAGTGATAGATTTAAAGAGTTTTTCTCTAAGTATTCTATTGCTGTAGGATCAACCGGAAACCTTGGACTCAGCATCGGAATCATCAGTGCACAAGTAGGATTTAAGGTTTCTGTTCATATGTCGGCTGATGCAAAAAAGTGGAAGAAGGATCTGCTTAGAAGCAAGGGTGTTACAGTCATCGAGTATGAATCAGATTATAGTATCGCCGTAGAAGAAGGCAGAAAACAAGCAGAAGCCGATCCAAACATGCACTTTATTGATGATGAAAATTCGACCGATCTATTTTTAGGATATGCAGTTGCAGCTTCTAGATTAAAAAAACAACTAGAAGAAATGAATGTAGTTGTCGATGACGATCATCCATTATTTGTTTACCTTCCATGTGGCGTTGGCGGCGGACCTGGTGGCGTAGCATTTGGATTAAAGTTAGTTTTCAAAGATCATGTCCATTGCTTCTTTGCCGAACCAACCCATTCTCCATGTATGGTACTCGGATTAATGACTGGTTTGCATGATTTAGTATCGGTACAAGACTTCGGCATTGATAATATTACGGATGCTGATGGACTAGCTGTCGGTCGTGCGTCAGGTTTCGTTGGGAAAACTTTAGAAAACCTAATGAGTGGCTCTTATACCGTAAACGATGAGGAATTATATAAACTGTTAAGTATGTTATCCGACGCGGAGAATATTCAATTAGAACCTTCTGCGCTAGCAGGCATGCAGGGCCCAGTTCAATTCTTCAGAGACGAAGCTGGCCAAAGATATATAGAAAATAACAACTTACAAACTAAAATCAAAAATGTTTCACATATCGTTTGGGGAACAGGCGGCAGTATGGTGCCAACAAATGAAATGCAAAGCTATTATAACAAGGGAAAAGAGATCCTTGCTTCTGAGTAATAAACAAAGAATCATTTGTATAAATTAAACGATTTCAAAAATAGTAAGGGCTGTCCTAAAAGATCATGAAAAATGATTTTTCGGGACAGCCCTTTTTTATATTTAGTCAAGTAGTTTACGATAGCATTGATCAGAAAGGACTAAGCATGTTAAGCCGGTATGCTGTAAAATTTCCCGGGGTCACCCATTTAATATTAGCAACAATTGCCGAAGTCATCAAAAAGTCAGTCTGAACGGTTCGCCGTTCAATGGAAAAGTTGGAGCAGCTAAACGTCATTAAGCGGCAAGCATTCTTAATAAAAAAGACAGGCGGACTTGGGGCTAATCTTTATATTTTTTTAGCCTTCAATCGACCAGACAAGTCATCATCTGTAAATCCAGAAATCAGGAAAACAGAAGTTGTCCATAGTACCTGTCTTGATCAGCCATACGCTCAAGAATCTAATCAAATCATATACAGGCGAATACAACGCAGATTTGATTATAATTTGAAAATACTCCAACTTACCATTCAAAAGATTAAGACTCTATACTCACTTTGAGTTCATTAAAGCCAATAATTGCAAAAGGATAATCACGAAAAAACGATCTAATATTTTTATTTGTTACAAAATAACTTTGAACGTTATAATCTCCTATTAACTCCAAATTCATTAAAATTATATCTTTGTTTTCCTTGAAATAGTTAACTCGTCTACTAAACTTTTCACCTATTGCTTTCTTTCCAATAAAGTAATCTTTTTGATCTCCCATTGAATCTTTCATAGTTTGGCTCAACCTCATATACTTCACTTCGAACAATAATACCTTTTTGTTGAATTCATCAATTATTATTAGGTCATAGTCCCCCAGATTACGAGGATGCTTTCCTTTTTTATCTAGTTTGTATAATTCTTGATCTGGATAAACGGAATACCTCGAATGACTAAATAACAATGATAGATCACCAACTATTTTACTTTCATATTCTTTTTTCCATTGACCTAACAACGTTAGCGTTTTTTCCATGCCAATATCATAAGGTAAAATAAAATTCATCATCCCCTGAATCCATGTATTACGTAATTGGTGCACTGAAACAGGAGAGTAAACTAACTTATCCCCAACAAGAAATATAGGTTGTGCTGAAATTTTATATTTTCTCTTTTTCTGCTCCCATATCGGAATTATGTTAGCTTTATTAGCCAATTTACTAGGGTCTAAAGAAATAAAGTGCAGGGAACTGTAAAAATCCTCTAGTGAATACTCCCCTATGTCTATGAATTCTCTAGCAAGTATACTAATCGGAACTTCAACTATATTATTATAAACATCGGCTTCTCCACTTTCCATTAACTTGGAAATTATATGATGGGACTCTATAAAGTACATAAGTGAAATAACAAGATTAAATGATAAACCTGTATCCTCTTTAAATTCATTATCAATTTTATTAAAAAAGATTTTATCAAGAATTTCATCCCGTTTTGAATAGTCACCGTAATCATATCTTAATTGTGTAATGTTATTAGCATCAGACAAATACTTTTCTGTTTCTTCGATTTCAATTATAAAATCATCTCGTATACTCAATTTATTCCAACCACTTGCTCCATAATTATTGGCATCAGACATTGTTTGAAAATCAATGATCCATTTTGCAAAAGCAATTAGTTCATCAATCTCTTCTGATGAAGCAGTATAAACATTGTTTCTAACTAATAAATTTAGATTCTCTTCTATAAGATATTCCAGTATAAACTTATAAGTTTTAGATTCTTCCCTCATACTAATAGTTTTTTCTCTGAATTCCCTAAGACTAGTATCTTTTAAGTAATTTATAGATGCAAACCTTGAAAGTCTTTTTTGATGTATATCAATTTGAAAAAGGATTGATGAATACTTATCTAGTAATTCTTTATGAGTTCGTAGTCTGTCAAAGTTACTTAACTTAACAAGTAGTTCATCTCTTACCTCATTTCTAAATCGACGGATTACCCCAACATTTTCATTTTCTTCATAGTCGTTTGGCTCCAAACCAATTTCCTTTAACGTTTTGGCCATTGTTTTTCGTACAGATTTAAACGCTGTGTTTCTAGGCGGAACGAATGATGAATATGGATTTACAAAGTAAGATATTTTTATTTCATCGATCATAGAACTTCTTAGTTCGTCATCACTTTTTTTTATTTTCGCAAATAAACTATCAGTGTCTTCGAATTGCAAACCTTTAAGAATGCTAATTAACAGTTCATTTTCAAATTTTTTAGTTTTGCTTATTAGGTTGTTTTCCGCTATTTTCTTCCAATAAGGTTGAACCAATACAAGTGAAGGTATACCATTAAATTGGATTATAACTTTACGAAAATAATCAGAATCAATGATAGGAAGATTCATTGAATTTTGTTGAAGAACCTTTTCAGAAATTAATTTTATTTCCAGGATACTCTCATTATAGTGTGATAAGATTTTATCTTTAAATTCCATAAATCCATTTATTAGAATTTCTTGGAAAGAAAATATGGTTTCAATAATTTCTTTTTGTATGTCATCCAGAATAAATTGTGTTTCATGTAGTATTATCTTATTTTCTCCTGATTCAAATATATTAACCTCTCCCGAGTTCCCTTTTCCTATTAAAGACAAGCTTGATTTAGACTCTATTTTTCTATTCCATGCATGCAAATTAGAAAGAGAAGAAGTATGTTCAAAAGGATAACTTATTAATTCGCTTTTAAAAAAATCAAATGTTTTGTGTACCGATTGATATGGAAAAATAAAAATCATTGGATCTAATGCCCCTTCATTCATCACCTCGTCCATATCTTTCCATGCGTGAAAGTATCCCGCCATTCCTGAAAAAGAAGAGATTTTATCTTTGTTAGATTTATTGATAAATGTTATAAAATTTACAATCTCATCGAAACTAGAAGCAAAATTAATAATACTAATTAAATCATGAGAATTCATATAACTATCTGTAGTATCTGTCTCTGTAAAACTCATCATTATAGACTGATTCGGATTTACGTTCTCATAGTTTATTTTTTGGAATAGTATTTCTTTATCACTGCCAATCTCAACAAATGCATTCTCACCCACATTAGAAAACAATCCACCTAATTTAATAGAACCATTATAAATACATTCTCTGTAGTATTCAGTATTAATTTCCTTTAAATCAGAAAGAAAAACAATCACTGAATCCTTGTTAAACATTGCAAAGGAGTAGTCTAAAATATTACTATTTTGCTCTTTATCATTTTTCATTATTAACGGGTACATTAGCCTGATATTCTTTTCTCTATCAATTGAATAGTTCCTTCTTAGCGAGTTAACAAGTGCTGACCAAATTCCTTGTTTGATTTCTTTCGAACTATTTTTCTTAATAAGATTTTCCAAAAAGCATTCTTTCATCATGGGGAGAAAAATTGGTAATTTTTCACTTCTTGTATAGAACCTATATAACTCGTCATTTACACTTACGAATTCATCAAAATATGCAGCCAGTTTCTTGTTCTTAAATAAAGTAAAGTTAACAAATACATTATTGAAATACTTTTCAGGAGGACATTCGATGCTATCACTAATAATATAATCGTCATTATAAATTAATGTGAGTATATTATCTTCATACGCTAATATTTCTCGCCAAATATTTTGAACGTCATCTTTATTTGTCACTTTCACAATACTATCAATCAAAAAACAACTCTCGTAGGTATTCTCCGATCCATTACCAATAAACACTTTGTAAAAACGTTCGCCATTAAAAAACTGTACTTCTCCAGTATCGACAGGGAAATCTTCATACATCATTTTATCTAAATCTGAGAAAAAGGCACTAATATCTTTGTAAAATTCCATGAATTCATGATAATTCTCAATTACTTTGTCCGATTTTATTTTGTTTTTTTCTAAATCTATAAATATTAGATTTAGCTTATCGACAATTCCTATATAACCACGATTTGAAATCCATGAGGTTATGGTAAACAAAGCTTTTGCTAGTGATTGTGAATCATATCTATTGAATACTTGCTCGATGCTCATTATTCATTCCCCCCATATCTCTCTCTTCCACCAACTTTTTGATCCACTTTGCAAAACCCGGATAGTCGATTGCCAGCTATTTTCTGCTATAATTGTAGTGAGTACATAAAAAATAAATTATAACCAGAGAGTTATTATACGACAAATTGCCTAACACACGGTCCGGTGTCTACGTAATTTATTTACCTTGTAAAGTTTCTTTCATTCCGCCTCATCTAGAATTCTATTTATATTTTCGAGCCATTCAATACGCTTTTCAATAAGTGCGGGCCTTGGATGAAGGTAGTATGGATGTGTTCGATGTGGGATACCGAAGATTTCTCGTTCTCCCTTTAACATTGACAATACATCACGCATCTTTTCTCTCTTTACTGGATGCACACCCCAACCTACCATAATTCTTGTCTTATCATTTAAAAGTGTATATATTTTTTGGAAACGCTTAGGTGAAAAAATACTATGTGAATCATTTTTCTGATCTTTAAACTTTTGCAATTGAACCCTAAACTCAGGTATATTCCCAGCTCTTAAATCTGATAGATTAATAATATAAATCATATTCCAACCCCTATACTCCATTAACCTCATAAGTTGATGCTGGGTTTGGTCTGACTTAGCTGCTACCAACGGAACTTCGCTTAGTTTTCCATTATATTGAGGAATAGTGTACTCTTTATCTGTCGGTTGACAGGTTCCGGGATTTACCATTACAATTAATGCATCGGCAACATCTGTCTCTACGCCTTTCCTACAAATCTTTGCTAAACCACGACATGTATAACTTTCTCCATCCAACTCTATTTGATAAAAAGCGCCTTCTGTATAAAACTTCTTATCCAATACCTTTGCTAGTAAAAATACCATTTCACATTCCCCTTTCTGTTAAGAATAGAAAATATTATCATACATGTTTGACAAGAAGTCTTGATTGTTCAAAACTTCACGGTAGTTTCCTACACGGAACCATTCCAGTGCCTAATTAAACTGCACATTCGTAACATCAAAAATACTTTCCTGCTCTAATTTAATACCATTGTGCAGCAATTCTTCTAGTAAAATCCGCCAATCAGAATAGTTTTCATCGACAATCATTTTCTTTATCATATCCCTATTTTGTTCGGTAATTGGAATTGAATATCGTTCAAGTTGCCTTAGAGTTTCAATATTCATAAATAATGGTCTAAGCAAGCCAAAGAAATTATTTTTCATATAGTTAAAAATCCGAATACCCCCAATATCAATATCACTCCAATGGTAAATTGGAATATTCGGATCTAGTTGTTTTGAAAGTTTGGACAGAAAATATTGTAAGGTTTTATGTGGATATCCCCCAGTGTAGATTACCAATTCCTTTTCATTTCGCCGTTGATAAATCCATTGTTCATAACTTGTTAGATTTTCTATAAAAACTATACGATTTGTATCTAAGCTTATTTCTACAATGGACTCTACTGTAGCTTCAGATAAACCTAAACCACCGATAAATAATGAAGTTGATGCAGTTGCACCTGACTCATTAAGCCAATTTATGTTCCCACACACCCTGACTTGTCTTCCCACTTTCACTACTCCATAAAACGCTAGCAATTCCTCATCACTTTCGAACTCTAT
Source organism: Sporosarcina sp. Y1009 (assembly GCF_057669865.1). NCBI lineage: Bacteria > Bacillati > Bacillota > Bacilli > Caryophanales > Caryophanaceae > Sporosarcina > Sporosarcina sp. Y1009. Next base: position 436,157 of record NZ_JBYHFO010000001.1, read on the forward strand.
ATCACTTGCCTTTTTAAGTACGGCAACTAATGTATTCCTAACATTCCTTTCAAAATGCTTTGAATCATTGAATAGTCTATTGCTTAGATTACGGATTGGGATATTACCTTCAATTTCTTGTAAAAACAACAGTACTATAACGACATCATCGTAAATATATGAATTGTCTACGTTCAAACCGTTTGTCTTATTTTGTTTTAAATTTTTGATAACTATTTGTGCCCATTTCGCAATCCAGTCCCATTTATGATTTAGTAACGGTTCAATCACCGATTTCATTTTATCTATTTTCACCATTAACGGTGTAACTGAAGCAATCTTATAAATATCATCAATTTTTTCAGTTTCAAGGTACACTTTTTTAATTAAGTCTGTATTAAATTTATCCCTAGTAATTGTGATAACACCTTGTTGCTCTAGATCTATTATCACTTCAATTATCCATTCGCGTTTTCGATAGTCCATTTCATCTTTATAATCTTTTACAAAAGGGTTATTTCTCTCCAAATGAAACTGTGGTCTTTGCTGGGAAGGCAAACCTGTACGGAATGCCTTGCTCTTTTCATATTTCATCAATAAAAACTTGAGTAATTCTTGTTGGAAGTACTTTTTGTATTGATTTTCAGACATATAAACAGCCCCCTAACACTAGAACAAAACTGCTTGCTCGCTTTCAGACACTTCATCAAGATTGGCATCCAATTCATCAACTCTATCGAGCATATCAACATAGCATCTATGGTTTTGATTTGTGACAATTAATGTAGTTGTCACCTCTGAAAACATTTGCTGCATTTTTTCATCAGGGACCGCTGCTATCAGCTGAAGGTTTAATTTTTTTACCAGACGAAGACTCGACTTGATATTTTTCTCATCCATCTTATTAAACGCTTCATCAAACACGACTAACCTAGCTGTGTTATTACCTTTGTATAAATGATGGAATGACGCTAAAATAGCGATGTAAAATGGAGTTTGCGTTTCTCCACCCGACTTTTCTCTAAGTAATCCTGACAGCGATTGTGTGGAATCATCCTCAAAAGTTATTCTAATATCAAAATCAAGGTAATGCCGATAATCGGTATATTCCTCTAACTCCTGCCCATTCTGGGTTGTCAGAATTTCAAACAATTCTAGAAGAACATCGTTTCTCCCTGGATCTTCAATCTCGGAAAACAAACCTTTTTCAGCCAATATTGGGTCCATAATAATGTCATAAAACCGCTTGTATTTCGCGCTTGGCTCCACCTTAAATTTATATCGTTCCTTTGAAAATGGAAGATTCCTCAAGGCATAATCTAACCCAATAAAATCATTTTTTGCAGTTTGAATTGCTTCCTTCAATTTATACACAAAATGAGACTTAAACTCATTTTCAGCGTTTTGAAGTGAGGTTTTCAGCTTCTTCTGATAATGAGGGATATTTACATCTTCAATCTTCGAAAATTCTTGTTGATAGTCATCATTCTTCTCTACATTAGGGTCCACATGAAAATCGTTATGTTGGTTATATTTCTTTCTAAGATCAAGAAGTTCATCCCACTTTTTATCTCTACGACTTTGTACCCCTTTATGACTTATATTCAAATCATTCAATTTTTTGTAGGTTTCAAAGTCTTGTTTTTTCATATCTTCCCATCTTTTTTTAGCGCCTTGAATAAATAGAAGGCCGATTCCATTTTCCCACTCTACAACTTTTTCTTGCCATTTTTGAACTTCATTTTGTTTAGCAAAAACCTCACCAGATGCATTTGAAAGCTCCGTATTCAATACCCCTATCTTATTTGCGTAAATGCGTAATTGCTCGACTAAGTCACTTTCGATTCGTTCCCATTTCTTATATTCAAATTGAAATTCATCTGCTTTTCTTAAATCAAGCTGTGAATACTCTTTTTTGGCATCAGAAATTCGTCCAATAATATCCATATATTCAGAAGGAATAATCAAACGTTTTTTGAATTTATCGTATTTAATTGGATGATTCGTGATTTTGTTCTTTATATCATCGAAGTCAATTATGGCTACGGAAAACTCTTGAAGTTCAGTGATTGTATTTTCAAGTTCGGCTTTTTTCATTTCAAGCTGTTTAACAATCGCATGCGAACCAATGAATGGAATGGCGTACCGACTTGCATGCATTTGACGAGCAGTTAATCTATTATAGACCATACAACTTGACGTAATGGCTGTCTTGTGAGTACGTAAGTCCTTCTCATTCTCGGCTTTCATGACATTTCCCAGCAGATAATTGATATGTGTCTGAATCAGATAATTTTCTGTCTCTAAACTAGATGCCAAAGAATTTTCTTTTATAGTAACATTTAATTTTCCTTGTTTTTCCGTATCGACAAGACCGACACCTTCAATCTTATACTGGAATTTATCTTTCTCATATATAGCCAATGCATCTTGAAATTTAGAGGGTTCTACCAATAAATCAAAACGTTGAGTGCTCAAATATCCTTCGATTGCATTTCTCCATCGACTGTCTAAAACCTCCATTTCTTCACAAAAAATATAGACAGGTGCTGCATTGCCAAAGTTCTCTTCTAATCTTCTTTTTAGACGATCTACCCCGGGAGGATATGTCCGTCTTTTTTGTTCAAGTTTGTGAATATAATCCTCAATTTCCTGTTTTCGCTTTTTCGCTTCATCCATTCCCTCTAATGCTTTTCCCGAATTCGTGATTATGTTAGTAAATAATCGATTCATATTAACCACTAACGTATTTAATTCCCCAGTAAAAACTAACCTTTCTGTTTCAGTGATTGTTTCTTTATCGCGGAATACAACTGATAGCTTTGCAAGGACACTTTTATAATCACGAAAAGTACTTGCTATGTCACTTGGAATAGTCCATATATTATTTCCCGCCCACTCTGCTAATTTCCCTAACATTATGCTTTCATTTCTAAATTCATTTGCTAACAAATCCATATTTCTTTCAAGGTTTTCTTTTTTCTCCGTCAGCTTTCCAATTGTTTCTTCTAATTCATTTTTCCTCAGCTTATTTTTGTCTTGATGGTATAAAAGAAGATATTCTTCTTTCTTTTTTGTTGCCTTAGTCTTACTTTCTGAATCCTGAATTTCTTTTGCCTTCAGTGCTTCTACTGCTTTCTTCTTAATAGATGATTGCTCTTGCATCTGTGCTAGAATCTCACTTTCATACAATTTTTCCAGCTTCATGAGAACATATCCCTGTTCAATTACCGTTTTGGAAAAGCCGTCGAATTGTTTATACGTGTGAGCAATTTCAGACAATCTTGCCTTTCGTTCTGTAAGATTTTCTAACTCTAGTTGCATTTTCTCGTATGTTGCAAAGTTATCCTTCAGCACTTCAAGCTCAAGTTCCTTCTCATCAAGAATATAATCATAAACAAAATCTCTGACACTATGAATCGGCTTAAATGACAACGCTTTCAAAAATGTCGGAAAAAATCTAGGATGAATCTGTCCAAAACGGCTTAGTAGTGCTTTTTGGTAATTTCCTTTATTTCTTTCAAATATGAATTGCCGATTTGTAGAAAATTGTTTTTTAAACTTTTCACAGTCTCTTAAATGTCCCGATGGGGTCGTAACCTCGATTTCATCAATGGTTTTATTGGCAAGGATAAAAAACTCTTCAATGTCATTCGTGCTGTCCTTATACACATCGATAACCGCGCCAATTACAAAACTTTCTTTTTTGATGTCATCCCGAAATTCACTTAAAATATATGTTGTGAAGTCTCCTCCACGCATAAAGCCTTTTTGGTCAGTTCCAATTTTACCACGTAAATAGTTGGCCATGGATCTCTTTGTTTCATCATGTGCTGCAGAATTGAATTTTATTTGATGGTGATTTGCTATGAATATCACTTGTAGCGCATCGATAATCGTAGATTTCCCTGCGCCGCTACCGCCCACCAGAGCGGTTTGTTTTCCAAATTCAATTGTTTCATCGTGGAAATAATGCCAATTAATTAACCTCATTTTTTTCAGCCATTTCAAAAGTAATCTCCTCACTTTCATTATTTGTATACTTCATAACCCGTTCTCCTAATACCGACAAGCTCTCCTCTTGAATTACATATTTCCAGGTATGATAAAGAAGAAAACGGCTTTCATCCAGTAATGCATTTCCATTAACGGCATCCATCAAATGATATTTTGAACACATTCGTATTAGATTCTCCAACGCTGTCCGGCCAATCCATGGTAACCGAAATATTTCGTATTTCTGTTTGATATCAAGTATTGACACGGAAGGGAATTCGCTGATAGTAAGCTCGCGTCTCTTCTCTTTGTATAAAAGAGAAATAATTAAAAACCAAATGCTCTCCTCTTTTTTCAACCTTTTTCGTATTTGATAATGAACACTGTGAAGGAAAACACATTCATGGCGTTCGTCAAGCACTAACTCCCAGCCGATCATTTTAAAAAATTGATCTAGTTCATTTTGGAATTGTCGAATTTGATAATAAAGGTCTCGCTCTTTTTCCTTTACAAGGAAATTTACTGCTAGCAGCTGATTAATTAGCACAATCAATTTCCCATTTTCTGTTTCATTTAAATGGTCCCACATTACCTAATCATCCCTTCTTTTTTGGATAATGTGATTACTGTATCGAAACTCACCAATCTCCACAATTTCTCTTTCTTCCATTCGATGAATATTGAATTTCGTTTCACTATCTGCACCATATAACAAGACAAATCCAATCATCATATATTCTTCTATGGAGTCAGGGACTAGCTCTTTTACTTCCATTCTGTCCCTCTCCCCAAGTTTATTATTTATGAATCCTTCAACCTTTTCTCTAGTGATTTGGTTTTTAAGACGTTCTTTATAATTATTTCTGTTTTTTTCTTTCCACTCTTCAGGAATTTCTACGACATGATGGATTACGGGTTGATGTACCGGGCGGCGGTTCCTCGGTGTAAGTAACGACTTTTCATATATATACTGGATTTCATTTATTAAAAAAATAGGTGGCATGTCAAAATCACCAATATCTGAAGATGTTTTTGACATTGCAGTCAGTAATTCAACAATTTTTTGTTCATCTCCAAAATTCTGCTGACTCATATAACGTGCCCTATCATATGATGAGCGTAGATATTGATTATGCCTTAGATCAATCTTTCTAAAGATTTCATCCAAGTTTTCATATATTTCCTCGATTCCATGCAACATTACTTTTATCTGTCGCTGCGATTCTTCGTAGGTGTCATAAGCCTTGCTTTCTATACCATCCTTAATTGTTTCTTCAATTAAATCGTCATCGATCAACCATTCTTTTACCCTTTGCAATATTTGGAATCGATACCTTGATACATGATCCGATGTTTTTAATCGGTGATAGCTTTTTTCAGCAATTTCATTTTGGTATACATCGAAATGATGTTCCAGAATCTCTGAAACGGAGGACTTTTGCGCAAGTTGTTCAGTAAAATTTTTCATATTTTGAAATAGCATTAGTAGCTCCTGTTCCAACTTGCATGTGTATTCATAAGCTCCTTGAACAACAAAGGCCGGTCGTACTTTCATTTCATCTCCAATGAGCATTTGATATGTGACGTAAGCATAGCGTTGGTATTCAACTGGCTTTGCTTCGCGAAGTTCTTTAAAAATTGAAAGCATACGATTTGTATAATGCGGCAATACAATGAATTGTTCATAACCATCCCTCACTTCAACTTGAATCCACTTCAACTCCTCCAATCGTCTTAAAATAGAATTTGCCTGTATCCTAAACTTGTCTGTTAAAAGATCCTGATCTACCTCATAACTGAATTCACTATCCTCTTCTACTTCAAAATCAGGGATGCCGTCGCCTTCTTCACCAGATTCCAAAAGCTCTTCAATATAATCCCGCAAATGACTGTGAGGAATGCCAAATCGATTCTGATTAGACAATTCATGAATCAAATGCAACACGTCAGCGTAAACTTCCTTGTTCTTTCCAGAGAGTAAATTAAAGAATTGACTTGGGAGAACCTCGAACAGCTTTTGCATGACACACCGCCCTTTCTAGAAAACTTGCAATCTTCTAAAATAAGTATAAACACTTTTCAGAAATTTATCCATGACTAGTCCTACTTATCTAAAAAATTAGTAAGATATTCTAATAAAAGAAGACTTTTGTATAACCCCTAGTAGTAGGACAATCAGTTTATTTGAATTATCGTAGTTCCTTACTGAAACCTAAAATTCATGAGACTTTCCACTTACAAACTGTCTCAGATTTATTACCAATAAAAAAGTTTGTATGTAGTTGCGAAGACAAAGACCATTGCAACATTCAGCAATGGTCTAGTTATTCTTCACGTTTCCTTAAAAACACGCATAAAAATCAACATCTCTAATTTAACTAGTTACTCAATTTCAATAGACCAATCTCCATCTGCATAAATATTAAAGTAATAGATGCTGTCATCTTCAACCTTTTGAAGTTTGGAACCTTCGTATGGACCGATTTCATTTGCTAAAGAAACTTGGTCGTTCACACGAACAATAAAATTTCTACTACCAGAATGCCGTAAATGAAATGTTTTTCCACCTTTATTAATTTGTACAAATCGTACGTCATCTCCAGATCCACTAATTGAATCCTGTTCAATTATATCTGGTATAGATTGGGACATATTTATTTCCCATTCTCCATCTGCTTTTACCTCTAATTTATATTCTCCAGTGTAATCTACAGAGAAAATCTGTTTTCCTTTATAATTCCCTATTTCATTTGCAATATTTTCAACACGATTCCCATCCTCATCATATAAATTAACGATGAAGTTTCGCTGACCGCTATGAGTAGAATCGGTAATTAAAAATCCTTGCTCAAGAATAAATTGTTCCGTGACAGTATCACCTTTTCCTCCTTGTTTCAATGCAGCCTCTCTTGCTATACGTTCTTTTTCGTCTTTCTCTTTTTGTTCTGCTTCTGCCTTTTCTTTTGCTTCCGCTTCTTCTTTAGCTTTAGCCTCTGCAGCAGCTTTTTCTTCAGCCTCTTTTTCAGCCTTTTCTTCTGCTTCTTTTTGTTCCTTTTCTTTCTTCTCGGCAGCTTCCTTCTCAGCAAGTTCCTTTTCTTCCTCAGACAGCTCCTGCGCCTCTACTTCACTCTCTTCTTTAAGATTTCCTTCAGCTGAATTACATGCAACAAGCACCAGACTAAGTAATGCACCAATAAATAGCATCCCAATTCTTTTCAACATTGTATCTCCTCCAATTCAATAACTTTATCTTTAATATAAATGAAAAAAGAACCTGACCTTTGCGGATATACACAAAGGTCAACATGTTATTTTTAACTTACTTTCCCAGTCCGCTTGGGAAAGGTACCTGTGCCAAGTGTATTTATGACAATTCACGACTTTAGATAAAAAAACAAGAGGATATCGACAAAATGTTGTATTGTCAATATCCTCTTACTAATTTTATGCAATTGTAGTGAATAAACTGAATAGTATTTCGCAGGCACTTAAAATATCCCATTAATATTAAATACCAGTTCCTTGTTGAATTCTGAATTGTTTTAGAAATAAGGAACCCTTAACTTCGGTATTTCAATCAATTAGAATAGGTCTTGCAATTCCTCTATACTAATTTCTCGTCCATTTAACTTTCTATGTAACATTGCATGGCAATTAGGGCAAACCGGAACTAAATCTTTCTCATAATTTACTTTGTACGACTCCTTTACTTCATGTAAAGGAACAATATGATGAACATGAATAAAACCCTTTCCTAACTCGCCATATACCTTCTCAAAATTCATGTCACAAACTATACAATTTGTCCCTTTTGATTCAATACATTTTTGTCTTGCAATTGAACTTCTTTCGTATTTGTTGACACTTATAACCCGTTTATGTCCTTCTTCTAAAGACTCATCTACTTCTTCTGGAAAGAGCCCTGCAAACTCATAATCACTAAAATTATTTTCTAAATATATTTTCAGCTCTTCCCTTACCTTAACCGGTCCTTGCGGTGCAGCTTTTAAACCATGCTGCATTAAGGAATTTAAATATAATTTCCCACTATTAGCTCTGTCAAACAATCTAAGTCTCGTATATCTACCCGTCTTTGACTTTTCAAATTCCTCAATATCATGCCAATACTTTTTATCATCTGTTATTTCATCGAAAGACATATTTATTTCCTCTACTACAGTTTTAAACTTAATCCTCATTTCTGGCTTCGTAGCATAGATATAAACAATATCACCGATCTCATAATTTGCCATTTGTCGCCAATCTATATATCCGAATTCATCGAATGCACCCACATGATCATACATTTTTCCATTTGCTGAAATAATCCAGTGCATATATAATCTCCCCCTAAAACAATAAAGGTACCTGCAGGAATAATTATAGAATCCCGTTTAGGTACCAAACAAATACATTAATCAAATAACCCCAAAGCCTTAAAAACCGCAACAACCGGATCCGAATAACACACCGGCTGCACTTTCACTTTTCACTAACAAATCCGGCGGAACCGTCTATCATCTCCAATTTTCCGAATTATGAAACCTTATATATATTGATCAATTTCATTCGCTAAAGAAAATTGGTCGTTCACACGAATAATAGAGTTCCTATTTCCCGAATCCTGTGAAATATTTTTCCCCTTGACTATTATTTAATCTTTCAGGTCTTTATTTTGTTAGTTAATTTCGTTTAAATTAATGTGCTAAGTTCATTTAGTGGCAAATTTCTTGGACACTAATGACTCTCTAAATCACCCATCATTCTTCTTATATAATTTCCTAGCTCCTTATCACAACAATATATATAGCAGCCTTTCATACCACGGGTCATTAGTGTCTTATACGTGTTTCTTACCAGTGTATCTAAAGAATCTGGTTCACCCTTTTTAGGTTTTGCTGGTCTAGCGCCTCGATCTTTAAAATATTCCCTTCTCACCAAAATTGTTTCAGTATCTGGATCATAACCCAGATCTTTTCCAATAATTACGCCAGCATATTCCATTTCCAATCCTTGTACAGTATGAATACATCCAATTTGGTATGAGCAGTCTGGATGTATCGCCCAATCTATACGATTGGGATCATTCCAGGGCATTTCAAAATTCATTTCTTCGATTGTTACGTCATTCGGTAATTTTCCATCGACCAACTTCTTATTCCAATCCCAAGCATAACCCGCCATAACTCTTCCATTTTTATCCTTAACAACCTTTTGAATTAGTTCTTGTGGAGTATCTACTACTTGAAAGTCATAGTCACCTTCCAATGATATAGGGGTTTCAGAGTCATTTAATAATTGATCTAACCAATCTATATAGTTACCAGAACCGGAACAACGAAATTGCGAGTCAAGTTCGACTACATGAACAACTGAGTTTTGTTTTTCTGCTTCTTCTTTTATTAGGTTGAAATTCCCAATATCTTTATTAGATATAACTTGATTGTCATCAACGAAAAAAACACTAAGTTTACTCGCTCTTATAATTTGAGTTGCTTGATTTTCTCCTTCAATTTTTCTTCTCATATGTCCCTGATTTTTTAAGCGGTGTGCTTCGTCACAAACCAATATGTCAAAATAGTTATTTGGAGTTTCAACATAAGATGCAGAACCTTTAAACAAATCTCGAATTTCCACAAAGCCACTTGAACCAATAAGTTTCTTTCTTAGTATTTCTCTGAAAGCTTGATTTGGTGTAATGTACTCTATCGTAGCTTCTTTGGAAAGTAAGTAATTCATCAAGTTTAATCCGATAACTGACTTTCCTGTACCAGGGCCACCTTTAATTAAAATAGTATGTTTTACCGTAGATTTTTTAACCTGTTCATTGAATATTGAAACCACTTTTTCGTAGGCAACTTTTTGTTCATCCAAAAGAATAAATTCTTCATTCCCTTTAAATAAAGAATTTACAGTTTCAACTAACTTTTTAGAAGGACGAATTTTTCCCTCCTCGATAGATTTTGCAATATTAAAGCCATTTCCTTCGGATACATCATTTTGCAGCTTTTCCGCTAATTTGCGATCATCAAATTGAAAATAAATCGGTGAATCTTGCAAGTAATTCTCATAGCGTACATCAAGCAAAGGTTCATTATTTCTTGCTGGAATATAATTATGTAAGTACGCACAAGATGTCAGATTGATTGATGAATCTGTATAAAGGGCTTCATTAAAGTTTTGGAGATACCTTCTATAAGAACGAGCTTGGTAAGAAGGATGAACAGTTTCGCGTACTCTACCTCCTAAAAATGTCCTTACAATCCCATCGCCTTTTTCAGCCTTTGCCTTTTGCCATTGCTTCAATTCAACAATAACAGCATTTTTTCGACCTTTTTTATCATGACCAGCGATTAAAAAGTCTATTCTTTTTTCTGTCGAAGGAAGTTTGTACTCTAATAATACATGTGTATTGTCCTTTAGCTCGGCATCTCTTAATATTTTCGCCATTTGTGGAAGTGAGTTTTCCCAAGATCTTAATTCACTTGCCGAAATGGATTTATTCATCAAATTCTTCACGTTATTTTGTAATACATATCCAATATTATTATCTAGAATATGTTCTAAAAACTTAGAAGACGTTTCATTATATATAATCAACTAACTCATCCCTTTGTCATAATTCACTACATTTGTTTACTGATTTTCACTGTATTAAATTCACTTTTTAATATTAGTAGACAACATTAATTAAAGAATTGTCATTATAATCTAATTTTAACATAGTGTGAAAGGGTTTTGTTGGAAATTTAAGATTGTATTCCAACATTAAAAAGATATTAATTTAATCGTACTCCTATGAATAAAATCAAAATGCCATCTTCGAATGGGATCCTACCAGCACATAATCAACTATCTGTATCGATTTGAGTTAATTAGCGGAAAGAATGGAGTGGCTTCGGCTTCCATCTTTTGAGTAAACTGGTAGCTGGTAAATTGAATAAATTCGAGTAAACTCGATGGATCTTTGCGAAAAAAGCGTTAAGGTAGAAAACCATCACTCAATACGAAAAAGCTGCCATGTAAAGGCAGCCGATACTTAAACTAAAGCACCTGTTAAGAATAGTTAAATATAAAATGATCTACCGAAACGGCTCAATGATTTAAATCAAATTTATTTTCTCGATACAGGAATCCAAATTTCGCATTCTACTGTTGATGAAGTTAAATCTTTACTTTTAATCGACAAAATTTCAGGCCCTTCCACTACCTGATAGCCAGATGATGGAAACCACTCCCCATAGATCCTTCCCCATGTTTCCTGTAGTGTACTAGGAAATGGCCCTATTGATTCGAATACAGCCCATGTTAAGGCAGGCACTTCAAGACTTGAGAAGTTTTCAGGGCATTCTTGTGTTGTTGCCACGCCTATATAATGATCAAGCTCTCCCTTTTCTTCCATGCGTCCTTCAGAAAAATTTGTAGATGCTTGAACCATTCCTTTAGGTTCAACATTGGAAAGTTTTTTTAATTGATCTATTTTTTCCATCGTCAATGATTTCCACATCGCTGTAATTTCCGGATTTTCTCCTCCAAAAATAATTGGGACTCTTTTCATAATGCCAACTATGTTAAACGCCTCTTTTTCTTCTATTCGATAATTCATTTCATTTCCTCCTCTAATTGATAATTGAAAGGTCATTAGTGGATAGGCTTTTAATGACTGCCCATTGTTTCTTGCCTCTGATGGTGTTACACCATGTAAATTTTGAAAAGCTCTCGTAAAAGAGTCCGGTGAACTGTATCCATATTTAATCGCTATATCAATTATTTTTATGTTACTTTTATGAAGCTCAAATGCTGCTAAACTAAGTCGTCTGCGGCGAATGTATTCTGATAACGGAATTCCTGCTAGGAAAGAAAACATTCTTTTAAAATGATATTCGGAACAATAAGCTATCCTTGCCACCATTTTGAAGTCTATTTCGTTCGTAAGGTTCTCCTCGATATACTTCATTGAATCATTCATATTTTTCAGCAAATCCATTTTATGACCTCCTTCATCAATAGAATAGCAAGCATTGAAGATACACGTCCGACAATTTGTGCACCATTATGTAGGGTTACTTCTTTATATTCACTATTATGCCCCGTTTATGGAGGTAGTTAACGCCATTACTTAATAAGAATAAGCTGCCCAGTGAGTTAAAGAAAAAGAGCCGCATATGCAGCTCAATGATTTTTCAAGTATAGTTAATTTAATAATATTTACACAAATCCTCACTTATTAAATTCAGCTTTCAGAAGATAAACAACGTCATAATCTTCTAACTCATTCATATGACCATCAATATCTTTATAAAAATCGGTAGTTAGACTACTCATACGACCATCACTTGAATAGCAGATACTTGCTAATAGTACTTCTCCTTCAATTGAAGTGTTCTTTTCTTGGATGTTGTCCCAAACACTTGACATAGCATCTAAATCCTCTAAATTTGTCTCGAAGTTACTTATAGAACCCATGCTATCATTACCGCTAATTCCAATATTAAATGTATGTTGCTTTCGACTGCCATCTGCTTTTGAGGTTGCAAAAATAATAGAACCATTTTCCTCTACCTGTGTTGTTATAGAACTTATTTTATCATCAACCAATTTACCTAATTCATATTTTTCAATCCATACAGATACTTCTTTATATTCACTGTCAATATTGAAATCAAAAACGAATGAAATATCTGAAGTAGTCGAAAGTATTGCATTCTCTCTCTCTGTTAATTCAACAGCAGAAATAGTATTTGATTTCGCATTGTTATTAACACAGGCACTTAAAACAAATACCAGCAGAGCTACTATTATAAATAATCTTTTCATTTTATTTCCCCCTTTTAGCTTATCGAGACAAATACTTCTTCAACAATCCTGCGGCGTTAGTTGAACAAGAATCTACGCCCTAACTCTTAAATTATGGCACCCACGATAGATTAAAAAGTCTCCCTTTCTATATAAATTGTTAGATTTGAGTGTTTTATGGGATATCAAAGTTGGGTAACTTTTCATGAAAACCAGCACCCCCTCTTCCCCATGCATAACTTAACCTCTCAACAACAAAGTAACTATGGTCGATGATTTCTTACCCAACCTTTTGCTTCAACCGTTCCTTCTCAAGCTGCAACACTTTCTGTTTAAGCAATTCATCTTCGCCTTCCCCGTAGTCACTTAAACGAGCGAACCAACATCAGACTCTCTCGCATCTAATAGGAATTTGCCTTTACAAAGGATTTTCTTTCAAAACTTCCTCACATGTCATTGAGGTAATAAAATACTGAATTAGAGTTTCTTGCGCAAACTTTCTACCTTCAGAATCTTCGTATACGATTTTTACCGCTTTAATCGAGCTAGTATCAGGAGCATTAGAAGTTAGGGCAAAAACCAGATTCCACTCTTCATTCGGTTGTATAACTGCGCCTTCCGCTTCTATTCGGTTCTTCCAATTAACTGGCAACGGGAAGGTATCACTGATTGGTGGCCACTCTCCAAATCCTATAAGCGCTTCACCTAGTTCGAGTTTGACAAGAACTGCTTCGGTCAGTGACATATCATCTGCATTAACAAGAGACACATCCTTGATTTGGATGTTCTTTTCACCCTCATGTACGAGAAACGTATCTCCAAACATTCGACTCTCTCCATCTCCTCCAGGTACACAGTCAATTCCAGGAGTTTCACCAAGGTTTAATATGTTTCCAGTCGAGACTGGGTTCGTACATCCACTAGTTAAAATTAATGCGAGTAATAAGAATAGGTTTAAACGAATCACAGAGACCTCATCACCAAACGGCGTGGGCTTCCATTAGGTTTATCGTTTTTCATTTTTTTCCTCCTTTTCATTTTGATTTTTATATTGGCCCTCATAATTGTTTTCTATAATACTATATAAAGTTTATATGACTGAAAGGGTTTCCACAATAGAGAATCGCGCTTAATATTCCGACTTTTTACAAGTTGTTGATTTCTTAATATAACGATTTTCTAGCAGGTACCTTGGATGAGGGTTCTACATTCCCACACGCAAAAATACCGTTATGAGCACCTACTCATAACGGCATTTAATAAAGAGGTAACGATTCTATTTAGCTTTTCATAATCCGATCGAGAATCTTATTCTCAATAGGCGCAAGTGACATATCTGAGTATTCACGTGGGCGTTTGGCTGTATTTTTAACATCAAGCGTGATTGCGCCGTCTTCTATTAAAACAATGCGATCCCCTAGCTTCACTGCTTCCCGGACGTCATGTGTGACGAGTATCGCTGTAAAACCTTGTTCAAGCCATAAGCTTTCAATTAAGTTTTGCATGTCCATTCGTGTGAGCGCATCTAATGCACTTAACGGTTCATCGAGCAGTAATAAGGATGGTTGATGGATAAGTGCGCGGGCAAGCGCAACACGTTGTTGTTGACCACCGGAAAGCGTTGATGGCCAAACATCTTTATATTGGAGCAAACCAACATGATCCAACGTTTCTTCCGCCTTTTCTTTCCAGTCTCCTTTTAGGCCTAAACCAACATTTTTTATGACCGATTTCCACGGTAAGAGACGCGAATCCTGATACATCATCGTTACATTCTCCCCGGATTCTTTCACGGGAATGTCATTAAAAGTGATCTCGCCGGAAGTCGGTTCATCAAGTCCTGCCGCGAGTCTTAGTAGCGTACTTTTTCCGCTCCCACTTTTCCCGACGATGACAACAAACTCTCCTGCTTCAATATGTAAGGATAAGTCTTTTAGGACGGTTTTTTCGCCAAATCGTTTTTCAATTTGTTCAATATTAATTTTAACGCCTTGACCTTGATTCACTTCTTTCGACACTTCTTCATCTAATAAAGTTTGACCCATTATGGAAATCCTCCTTTCTTTATACTCTCCAGCTACTTATTGAAGATAACTTTTATGCCATCTGAGTGCTTTTCTTTCACAGAAACGCGTGAGCATGTCGGCTATTTTCCCGAATAACGCATATAAGATAATTGTTATGATAATAATGTCTGATTGCATGAATTGCTGGGCTGTCATGGCTAAATAACCGACTCCCCTTGTAGTTGCGATCGTTTCTGCGACAATTAATGTCATCCACATGACACCAAGCGAATATCGAAGTCCAACGAAAATAGACGGTAATGCACCAGGTAGCAAAATTTCCTTGAAGAGCTGCCAGCCTTTTAAGTTGTACATTCTACCCATTTCAATAATTCCTGCATCGATATTTCGTATGCCGTGTAATGTGTTGATATAGATTGGAAACATGACACCAATCGCTACAAGAAAGATTTTAGCCCCTTCATCGATTCCGAACCAAATGATGACTAACGGAACGAGGGCCAGGTTAGGAATATTACGGATCATTTGGAGTGACGTATCGGTAAACGCAAAGGAAAACTTAGATAAGCCGTTCACGATGCCTAGTATAAAACCGATTCCTCCCCCTATTAATAGACCCACGAGCGCCCGCGCTAGACTTCCTTGCATATGGTAAACGAGCTCCCCTGAGATGATTAACTGATAGAAACTCGTTAACACAGTTAAAGGCGCAGGGATAAGCTGAGTTGAGACAATTTCAAGTGTTGCCGATATTTGCCAACCCACAAGAAAAAGTATCGGAAGGATCCACGCAATGATGTTATTTGAGATTGATTTCATGTTCTTTTCCTTTCTACGTTCGTTTTTCTTCATCATTCCGCTTCTAGAATTGGCATATCATCCGCAACGTCTATTTCAGCAGGAATTAAGTCTATTTCGTAAAAGACATCTGCCTGTCTTTGTTGTGCCTCAATAATTTCTTCATTGATACGTTCGACTGCATATTCACGGCGATCTGTTGTTCTTGCAATCACTTCTTCATCAAGACCTAACATTTCTGCCAATAATTTCACAACTTCAGGTTTGTTTTCATTGGCCCACTTGTCTGATTTGTCTGTTGCATCTAAAATTATTTCCACTAATTCAGGATGAGCATCATAAAATTCATCATTTGCAAAATAAAACGTCCGATTCGGATAGTCATAATCTTTTCCTTCAGTTAAATTAACTGTGTCTAAATCAATTTCAGTTGCCGCAAAGAACGGATCGTATGTTGCAAGTGCATCAATTTTACTTGTTTCAAATGTTGTTCTCATTTGTGCTGCATCTTGTAAGAAAACCCATTCAACATCGTCTACACTTAATCCCGCGTCTTCAATCGCAAGGATTGCTAAGTAGTGGTGATTTCCACCTCTAAGCGCACCAATCTTCTTTCCTTTTAAATCTGCAACTGTATTGATTCCTGAATCTTTATGAACGAGAACGCCTACCCCTTCAGGATTCGGTAAATCTGCGCCAACATACACAATAGGCTTATTAGCAGCCGTTGCAAAAATCCCTCCGCCATCCGCAGCATGTCCAAAGTCAATATTTCCTGTCGCAAGACCTTCTATTAACGCATTCCCATGGACAAATTCTCTCCATTCAATTGTATATCCTTCTGACTCAAGTGCTTCTTCTAAAAAACCACTTTCTTTTAAAATATTGATTGTGTTTCCTTTTTGGTACCCTACACGGACAACCTCATCCGCTTTATCTGCTTCGTTGTTGCCTGAACCCGAATTTTCATTATTTTTATCAGTTGATCCACATGCCACCAACACAATCATTAGTAAACTCAATAACCCTAAAAACATTATATTTTTTCTCATCATCTAAACTCCTTAATTTTAAGTAACTTACTCGGATTAATAACAAAATAACGATTTACATATTATCTTTTGCTGATTTTAAACGTACCACCAAATAACTCAAATGATTGGTTACGCGTACCACCAGCTAATGTCACTTGAAATGGTTTTTCTCCACGCGTATTAAGCACATCTTGAACAATTCCATCTCCATTTGGACTTGCGAACACCAAATTCCCACCTTGGAGTTCAAGTACTTGGCAAGTTGCATTCAATGTCTCATCGGTATAGGCTTCGCCAACTTTTAGATCGAGCCTATCCGCCCATTTTGCGACTGTATCTTTGAGATCTTTCACAGCAAATGTCAAATGTGAAAATGAAACACCTTCAGGATGTGGCGCAATGACGCCCTTGTCGATCTGGTCAGCACGTCTGTCTTCATCACTTTCATCCCACTGAATAATGAATGGCAGTTGTAACCCTTCACTATCGTCACCTGCATATAACAGTTGCCAACTAATGACACTGCCATCAGGTCTTTTCCTACTGTACGGAAGTGGTCCAACTACTGTTAGGCCTTTTTCACGAAAGTGCTTTGCTGCACCTTCTATGTCCGTTGTACGGGCTGCGAATCTACTAAATCCTTCGACAAGTTTATCATTCGCGATTGTTTCTGTTAGGCTGTGCTTTTGATGATCAACTTGTTCAAAAAGCTTCGGGTCATAAATACCTAAAAACTCTATGTAGCTTAAGTCAAAATAACTCAGCGTATTGTACGTGCCTAAACTTTCATGTTTTCCGCCTTCAACAGCGTGAATTCCTTTTTCTTTTAAAATTTCAATTGCTTTCTTTGGTTCTTCGACAAATTGGACTAAATGATCAAATGTAAATGACATGACTAGACCCCCTATAAATAATTAGTAATAATTTTTACGAATGATTTTTCAATATTTAAGATCGCTCTTTCATCAATATCAAATTTAGGATGATGATGCGGGTAGTGCGTTGCTTCGTCTTCAGTTCGTGAGCCTACTTTAAAATAGGTTCCGGGCTTTTCTAGTAAATAGTAAGCAAAATCTTCTGCCCCCATCGTAGGTTCTAATTCGCCTACGGATTCTTCTGAGAACACGTCTGTCAGTAATTCCCTGACAATATCTGTTTCTTTTTTGTGATTATATAAAGCAGGGTAGCCCCTTAGATAATCAATTGTATAGGTTGCGTGGGATCCAGCTGTGACCCCTTTTACGATTGCATTGATTTCTTCTTCAATTTGGTCTCGAACTTTCTCATCAAATGTCCGGACTGTTCCTTCGATTCTCGCTGAATCAGCAATCACATTAAATGCATTGCCCGCATGGAATACGCCAATCGTGACAACCGCTGATTGCAGTGGATTGATCCGACGGCTAACAATTTTTTGTAATGACTGAACGACGTCACTTCCGATGACAATTGAGTCAATTGCGTCATGTGGTTGTGCCCCGTGTCCACCTTTTCCTTGAATGGTAATTTCAAACTTATCAACAGCAGCCATTTTTGCGCCTTCGCCGACAGCGACTGTTCCAAGGGGTAGTTCAGAAGCAAGATGGGCACCAAAGACAGCATCCACATTGTCTAAAACATTATCTTCAATCATCGATTTCGCCCCACCTGGTGGCAACTCTTCTGCGTGTTGGAATATAAAGATGACCGTTCCATTTAACGCATCACGGAATTTGCTTAACGTCTGTGCCGTTCCGAGTAAAGCTGCTGTATGCCCATCGTGACCACACGCATGCACGACCCCTGATTGTAATGACTTATAGGGGACATCTTTCTCATCGTTAATTGGAAGTGCATCAAAGTCGGCTCTTAACGCAATTGTCTTTCCAGGTTTTTCCCCTACCAACACGCCAACCACGCCGTTTCCGCCTACATTTGTTTTGACTTCAAGTCCAAAACTCTGTAACTTCTCCGCAATAAACTTTGCTGTTTCTGTTTCTTTAAAAGAAAGCTCAGGATACTGATGCATATGCCTCCGCCAGCTCACAACTTCATCAAAATTATGCTCTAGTTCTGCAAACAATGATGTTAAACGATCAACGCTCTCTGTCCTTCCCACTTGATTCCCTCTCCTTTTTTCATACCCGACTATTTTTATATGATTAATTGTTATTGTATCATTAAAACATAGACAAAATTGAAATGCAAGATAGTTAGATTCTAATCTAAAAAGGCGTTTCAAAAGGGTTACTGGGTAACCTTTTTGGAACGCCTTTTATCCTCTAACTCATGGTTTTATTTGGTAATGCCCGCCAAAAATATTGAAGTGGTTTGATTCATTCGCACCTTTTAACGTTAAAATATATGGATGTTCACCTTTTTCTTCTAGTACCCGTGAAAGTTTTCCAGATTGGTTTGGGCTGGCAAAGATGAATGTCATCTCTCCCAATTTGAGTGGGTAACATGTTGCTTGAAGCGTTTCATCTATGTACATCTTTTCAGATTCGAGCTCAAACAAACTTTTCCAAAGCGTTGCTGTTTCTTTTGCATCTCTCACTGCAAATAGAATACGATCAAGCGATAAATTGCCAGCTGCATGTGGGCTGATCGTTCCATCCCTTTTCAGACTTTCAAAACGTTCTTCATCACGCACACCCCAATCGATGAAAAACGGAAGGGGGAGTTGCCCTTGATGTCCACCCACGTATAATAGTTCCCATTCAAGTAGGCTTCCATCTGGCTTTCTCCTGCTAAGTGGAATGGGCCCATTCGTTTTGATCCCATGACTTGTTAATTTGCGCGCTAGTCCGTCAAGGTCAGTTGTTCTCAGATTAATCTTTGCAAAGCCTTCAGAAAAGTGATTTTTAGCAATGTCCTCAAATGGGCTGTACGTTAGCTGCGCCGCACCTGAACTTGTAAATAATTGTTGATCGTAAATGCCAAGCAGCTCAATATAACTGAGTCCGAAATGACTAAGCGTGTTATACGACCCCCTTTTTTCATGTGAACCGCCGTTAACAGTATGGATCCCTCTTTTATTTAGTTCTTCCATGCCCGCTTCTGGCTTATCCATAAAATGAATCATATGATCAAATTGTAAATTCATGTGCATCCCTCTTTCGTTCTTGTTCCGTCCATTTAATACCTAACATTTTGATTGTATCAAAGTAAACCCTAAAAACTCTTGTAAGAACAATTGCACAAAAAAAGTCGAAGAGAAGAAGTTCGCTCATCGACTTACATTTTGGGATTAAGTTATTTTCCCGCGCTTTTTTAGAACAAGCACCATGGCTCTATCAGTTCTTTCGTTTATAAAAAATCTTTTCTATACCGAACAGCTAGATAGATTCCTGAAGCGATGAATGCAAGCGCATATTTATATAGGAAGAAAATTTCCCACATATATTCTTTCGGGAAAACCACGTCGAAGAAAACGATTACACACAACATGATGAGGGCACTTTTTAAAGAGATTTGCGTTGTTCTTTCGTCCGCCTTCCCCATCTTCTTTCGAAATACGAATACCAGAACCGCCCCGACCACAAGTAATAAAAGACCGATACAAAGCAACATATTCCAATTTCCCGCTGATTCTTCCGCCCAGGTTTTTATTGGATTAAACAGCTTACTTGATATTTCTGTGATTGATGTAGACTCAATTTTCATCTTGATCATTCCCCCCTACATAAGTAAAAATATCATTGACATCAACTTTGAAGAAATTTGCAATCCGAAAAGCTAATAGTAACGTAGGCACATAATTTCCTTTTTCCATAACGAAAATGGTTTGTTTAGAAACACCTACTTTCTCAGCCAGCTCTTGCTGAGTCATTCTGGCGAGCACACGATATTCATAGACCTTATTCGCTATCGTATCACCCGTATCTCTCTTCATGATCATCACCTCTTAAAAAACATTATAAACTACTTCTTAATTAAAGTAAAGTAAACTTATACTAAATCACGATATGCTTATACATTATTAGAAATTCAGGATAATCTTTTAACTGATTAGGTCGTCTTCTTTTAAAAAACATAATTTAACGTATAATAATAGATAAGTGATTACTATAAATATAAATTTTGAGGAGTTAGGATATGGTTTCTGACAAAATGAATGCACAAACAACGGCTTATGAATACATCCGTGAACGTATGCTGGATGGAACTTATAAAGGTGGTATGAAACTCGTAGAAGAACGTCTTGCGGGTGAGATTGGTGTTAGCCGTACACCGATTCGTGAAGCGATTAAAAGACTCGAGCAAGAAGGTTTGATCAAAAATAAGCATATCTATAATCCGACTGCACAGGATTTGATATACATATATGAGTTGCGCATCGTACTAGAAAGTTTTGCAGCCAAAAGAGCAGCAAAAAATATGACACCTGAAACGATCATAGAACTTGAGAATACCCTCAAGGAATCTCGTCGTTTACTTATGGAGGGGCAGTCAAAAAAGATTTACACCTCAAACCAACGCTTTCATGATTTAATCATCAATGAATGCCAAAATCCCATCATGATTGAAAGATTAGAAAAGGCGCAGACTATTTTCTATCTGTTCAGCCTAAAACTCGATATCTATAGTCGTCCAAATCTAATCGAAGAGCATGAAGAAATTTACGAGGCCATTAAAAATAAAGACGAACAACTTGCCGGCGAACTCATGGCCGAACATTTAAATAGAGACATGAATTTCACACTTGAGATTTTCGGTAGGAAAGGCCATTTTTAAATGGTTATTAACGAAGTTATCTGAATGCAAAATTTCATATTCCCCTCCCCCAAAAAGCACTCATTCAGCAGTGCTTTTTTTTTCGTTCAATCGATTTATGTTAAGGGCATTATGCTTAGTATTAAGAAAAAAACATTCTGGTTTCAAAAATCTTATAAAAGATCACTTATTGATTGATAAGTTTAAATTGTTTTTAATATGTACAAATAACGTATGAATGTAGTAACATGAATAACGTTGCTTTGTATACAATTCATGTGTTTCTGTATACAATTTAAATCATATTTTAAAATAGTTCTACTTACTGCAAAAGAAAAGACAAATAGTATGACACAATATACTTTAAATTGAAACACAATCAGGTGCTACTTGCCCTATTTCATAGTCTTTATATGATCGGGAGACTCATAGCTTCATGATTTGTTTTCAGTTCTTCATACGATTGCTTATAATTGGAACTTTATTTCACAATAAAATTTATCGGAGGTTTTAAAATGTCAGAACAAGAAAAGAAAGATACCGTTTTAGACAAACGTTCATCAAGACGCTCGTTTCTCAAAAACTCTGGTTTGACAGTTGGTGGTGTTGTTTTAGGTGGAGCTTTAGGAAATCTTCTATTAAATGATGAGAAACCAACAACTAATACCGAACCACAAAAACATATCACGCCAACTGCTAATCCAAATGTTGCGCTCATGTTCTTCACACCTATCCAATATCAAATTACACAAGCAGCAGCGGAACGTATTTTCCCTGAAAATGCAAACGGACCTGGTGCCAAAGAACTGAATGCTGCGATTTATATCGATCATCAATTGGCAGGTCCATGGGGTTCTAACGTAAAAGATTACCGTTTAGGTGCTTTTTATAAGCCTGAAGAAAACCAAGGTCCACAAATAAAACTTCTTCGTAAAGATATATTCATAGCTGGTTTAGACAGCTTAAACACTTATAGTAAGGCAGAATTTGACACTGACTTCACAGCGCTAGAAGCTGCTCAACAAGATGAAGTGCTTACTACATTTAGTGAGGGTAAAGTTGAATTATACGGAAAAGTTTCTTCTTCCCATTTCTTCAGTTTACTACGCACATTAACGATTGAGGGTGTATACGCAGACCCAATGTATGGTGGTAATAATGAAATGATCGGCTGGGGTATGCGTAAGTATCCAGGATCTCGTATGCAATATGTATCTGAAATACAAGATGAGAAGTTTATCACACTTGAACCACAAGGCTTAAATTCTCATATGGGTCATTAATAATATTTTATAATAGAAGGGACAGACATATATATGGTTACAAAATTACCTAAAGTACCTGTCGTCGTAGTTGGGATGGGTTGGGCTGGTGGAATCGTCTCAGCTGAACTAACAAAAGCGGGAATCAGTGTTGTTGGATTAGAACGCGGTAAAGACCGGACAACAGCGGATTATTTAATGGGACATGATGAACTTCGTTACCAACATCGTCATGAACTAATGCAAGATCTTTCTAAGGAAACAATTACTTATCGAAATACATTATCAGGAAAAGCTTTACCGATGCGTCACTACGGTACATTCGTAGTAGGAGACGGTGTTGGTGGTGCAGGTAGTCACTGGAATGGACAAACTTATCGTTTCTTACCTTATGACTTCGAAATTCGCACACAAACAATCGAGCGTTACGGACTCGATAAAATTCCTGCTTGGATGGACGGTCTTATGGACTGGGGAATCACGTATGATGAAATGGAACCATACTATGATACTTTCGAAAAAATGGCGGGAATCTCAGGTGAAACAGTAGAAGGACTATGGGGAGAACGTAGTAATCCATATCCAACACCGCCATTATTAAAAACACCGTTAATGAAGGATTTCGAAAAAGCAACAAAAAACCTAGGATACAAACCGTTTGTTATGCCAGCAGCCAATCTATCTGAAGCCTATACAAATCCAGACGGGATCTCTCGTGCAGCGTGTCAATACTGTGCGTATTGTGAAAACTTCGGATGTGAATACGGCGCGAAAGGTGATCCGACTGTAACAGTCATCCCTGTTGCGAAGCAAACTGGGAAACTAGATCTTCGTACACATTCTAACGTAGTAGAACTAACAAAAAGTGGCGGTAAAGCAACTGGCGTAATTTATGTAAATATGCTTACTGGAGAAAAGTTTGAACAACCTGCAGATGTAGTTGTTGTGGCAAGTTATGTATTCAACAATGCTCGTTTACTTCTTAACTCTGGTATTGGGACGCCTTATAACCCAGAAACTGGTGAAGGAACAATCGGTAAAAACTACTGTTACCAAGTAACTGCTGGTGGGTCTCAACTATTCTTCGAGGATAAAGAGTATAACCTATATGGTGGTGCTGGTGCTCTAGGGATTGAGATCGCGGAATATATGGGCGATAACTTTGATCATAGTGATGTAGATTTCATACACGGGGCTGGCGTTCGTTCAACTCAATATGGTGACCGTCCGATTGCAGTCAACCGTGTACCTGCTGGAACAGCAAACTGGGGTGCTGAGTTTAAAGAGAAGTCTATTAAATATGCGAACTCAAACTTCCCTGTTAAAACGCAAGGTGCTTCTTTACCACATAAAGAAAATTACCTGGATATTGACCCAGAATTTAAAGACGAATTTGGCTATCCGTTATTACGTATGACTTATGAATATACAGATAATGACCGTGCGCTAGGTAAATACATGTCTAAAATCACACGTAAGATTGCAGAAGAACTCGGCGCTGATATTATTGAGACAAATGAAGAACAAGCTCCGTTTAATGTCAACAAAGATACAAACACGCACAATACAGGTGGCGTTATTATGGGTGCTGACCCAGCAACATCTGCGCTCAACTCATATCTACAGATGTGGGAAGCTGAAAACGTATTTGTATTAGGTGCTTCTGCATTCCCGCATAATAGTTGTTTCAACCCAACTGGTACACTGGGTGCACTTTCTTACCGTGCAGCAGAAGGTATTCAAAAATACCTAAAAGAAGGCGGATTACTAGTTAAAGCATAATGACTAGTTATTCTAATTAAAAAACACTTTACGCAGCCGATTGCCGGTATTAAACTGGTGATTGGCTGCGTATTTTTGTTTAATGGCAGGCAAAAAACAAAATAATTAAGATTAAATTAAGATTCTAAATCACTTTTTCTTAAGATTTTCAGCTTATGATAAGTGAAGAAATTCAGAAGGAGATATTTGATGAAAAAATTTTTAAATATAGGCTATTGGATTGTACTCGTATTCTATTCGTATCTACTAATAGATACAGTATTTTTAGCACGAGATGCTAGACGAAGTGTTAACTTAGTTCCCTTTGATATGATTACAGAGCAAGGCTTTACGTTAAATGTATGGGGAAATATATTGATGTTTATTCCATTAGGGCTCTATTTCGCTAACTTTATGAAACGGTTTCAATTTTGGAAAGTACTCGCAGCAATTATTGGGACGAGCTTAGGCATTGAAGTACTGCAATATATTTTTAAGCGTGGAGCAACTGATATAGATGATTTGATATTAAATACAGTCGGCGGATTAATCGGGATTTTTATTTACCTAGTATTTAAAGGTATGTTTAAATCAAAAGAGCGAGTACATGTTGCCATTT
This sequence comes from Sporosarcina sp. Y1009, assembly GCF_057669865.1. Classification (NCBI taxonomy): domain Bacteria; kingdom Bacillati; phylum Bacillota; class Bacilli; order Caryophanales; family Caryophanaceae; genus Sporosarcina; species Sporosarcina sp. Y1009. The sequence goes on from NZ_JBYHFO010000001.1 coordinate 461,124, forward strand.
CAATCCTCTCAATTGTGGTGGGCATCCCTATCATTTTATTAGTTATAATTCTTTTTGTTAATAACTAAACATAAGCAAGGGTATGAGTTTAGTTCAAAGCTACACCATTTCTAAGCGAAAGTTTAGCGATTGATTTGTAACTAGACCACTTTAATATAGTATAACAAGTAGTGGAATGTGATATTTGTCATGATCCTAATTCCACTGTATTCCCCACCACTAGAAAGGATAAGTGGTAAGTAGATAAAACACGTGGATAAACTACTTGTATGTAAACGTTTCTTTTGAGAACATCCGCATGATTCACCTCCAATGATCCTCAAGTAAAGCACCCGTTAGCTTAAGTGTAGTTTCACAAACCTTGCGTTAGATAGCCTATTTCTTATGATTAAAGCTATTTCCTATTTTCTCGAATTCTTCGCTATCAATCGTTGGGGGCTCATCATCTTTCTCTTTTAATTTCAAACCGACAAGTCCAGCAATCAATGCAAATATGAGTGAACCTTGCCATGTAATCGAAACATTCACCATAAAGTTATCGAGTAATTCAATTAACGCAAAAGTAAAACCCACATTCAAAATAAATGAGAACCAGCCCTTACTTGATTGAATAATACCGATAGATTTTAAAGCTTTTGGTATCGCATTTGAAATAAGGGAGAGAGGTATTTCAAAGAATAAATACATAACAAAGAAAAATACTAAAGCACCAATTGAATTATATTGTAATCCAAGTAATCTTAAAAATATGTATTCAAAAAAAGTAATGCCCAGTAAAATTATCGATACGATAGACGTACAAATTACTACTGTTTTAATTTTATTCATATTAAACGCACCTCCTTAGTAACCTACCCCTTTAGTTGAACAAGAAAAATGAGCCATCTAAGCAGCTCAACGATCTTTAAGTAATGCACCCATTAGTTTAATAAGTAATATTAAAGGGTTTCTGGCTCATTCTTTGATATGTATTTGTTGCTACCAGGTAGCTTTTTTAACGCATTCCAAGCTTTGATTGCATCTTCTCGATTTTTACCCTTGTTTTTAGAATCTGCAAAATAATCTCTGGTAAATTGATTGTATTCGAATTGTGAACCTATTTGTTTTTTATAGGAAGGATCTTTTTTTCTTTCCTCTTCCTCATACCATGCATTAACAACATCCCTATATGTTTTTCCTACGTTTTCTTTAAAATAATTTTGAATATAAGTGGAGAAATGAAATTTTGGAATTACCGATGTAAAGAAAGCCCTAACTAACTGACTACAACGATGATTTTCCGTAATAACCGTATCTAAACGTAACTCTTCCAATTCTATTTCTTTCGAGGAAGGACTTCTTTTCCTCATTGGCTTATGTATTTTTCCTGTTTCAAGAAATACTGCTATCCTATCCGAAATTTCTATTTTAGAACCAGAAGCACTTATCTCATTTTCCCTACAATAAGTTTGCAATTCCTCTTTTAACCAATAAAAATTCCGAAAATCGGTTACATTCAAATCTCTTGTTAGTTCAGGTCTCAATTATTCTCTCTCCATTCAAAGCAACAATTAATATAATTTGTACACTTACTTCTGTTGTTTTTTTATCAGATATTCTTCTACTTTTTATTCAATTAAACGGCCCGATTGTTGAACACAAGTTAAACAACACTCTTCAACTAACCGTTAGTTCAATAAGAACAAGCTACTCTTACAGGCAGCCACTTGTATAACTAAAGCACCCGTTAATTTAATAATATTGCTTTTGATTAATATCGATTTTTTAAATTTGGATATTTATTATTATAAATTTTGCCCCAAATTTTTAAGGCACTTGGATAACAATTATTAATCGAAGGTACTCTACTCCTCGAAAACATTTCATCAAAGACCTCATGTATCACTACAGCTAATTTTTCAACAGATGCAGTTGGTAATAGCGATACAATGCGACTTATTTCCGGATCATATTCATCCTCAGATGTGTAACGTAAAAGGTGCATCGGGTCCCAATCATTAATTACTTCTTTTACAATTTGGTAGTGGTTCATAATATCCCTCTTTCAAAATGTATTTTTAGTGATTTATGCTACACCCTTATTTAGCTAACCTGCCCCTTTAGTTGAATTAGAAAAAAGCGGATTTTAAGAAGGTTTCGAAACTAAGATTTACATTCTAAATTATATTAAACTTTTTTAATGCATATTCAATGCCATCTTCACTTGATTTTTTGGTAACAAAATCAGCAACATTTTTCAATGTTTCTTTTGCATTTCCCATTGCTATACCGAATCCTACTAATTCCAGCATATCAATATCATTTTCGCCATCTCCAAAAGCAATTGCATCCGATTTATCAATCCCAAAAAATTCTAAGGTTTTTATAATCGCTAATGACTTTGATACATCCTCCTTCAAAACGTTCAACACATAGGGATGCCATCTTTTAAATGTGAGATGCGGGAATTTACGAATGTACTTGTTAACCGTTTCATCATTTGCAAACAAACACATTAAATATACTTCTTGATTATGTACTAAACGATTAGTTTCAGGATAATCATCTAAAGACAAAGTTTCCTCTAAAGCTGTTAAAATCTCATTTTCTATTACACCATTCATACTGAACTCTTCAGTATAGAATGACAATCCTTTATTCTGTAATTCGGCAAATGCTATAACTTCTTGAACTATATTTTTATCCATTGGTACTTTATGAATAACTTCTTCGTTATGTTTCACGTATCCTCCATTCGCTGTTATAATTGTTTCAATACCCAACTCCTGCAATTCTCTGCACATTGATAACGGTCTTCCTGTTGCTGCTACAACCTTTATTCCTTTACTCTTCAATGTTTTTATAGCCTCAATCGTGCTGCATGGAATGCTACCATCTTCATGATGCGTAATTGTTCCATCAACATCCAAAAAAACAATTTTATACCCCATAAAAATCTCCCTGTAAAGTTCTTTAATAATAAATGTCTATCTAAATATTCGACTTCAAAACAAAAAAATCCTTCTTCAACTAAAGCAGCTAATAGGATGTCATCCACTAGCCCAATAAGTAAAGAGGATTGTATTCAACAATTGCACCTGTTATTGGAATATACTTCAATCTTTATGATCACATAGACCTGTACAGGCGTCGCGGCTTTTCCATTTGATTGACTTCTACAATAAAAAACATGTCCTTTTCGGGATAGTAAAATGCAAAGGAACCTGTTGAACCAGAATGACTTTTCCCATAAAAAGTGTTGCAAGACCATTCAGTGGAACTCTCATATATCCAGAACCGTAATGAATTGGAAACAACCTTGTTTGTTGAAACAACCCCTGTAAAGAGTTCAAGTAATTATTAGTATCAAATAAATCTCCATCAATAAGCCAGTCTTACCAGTTAAACACCAATCTTTCACTACCTAGCCGCGTTAGTTCAATAAAGAAAAAGAGCCCCATTTACTGCTCAATGATCTTCAAGTAAAGCACCAGTTAGTTGAAGATTTTATCTAAACCTAACAATAAATTATAATAAACCATTGAAGTGGGATTGAGTATTTTGTAACTTTCACCAAATTTTTCAGAAGTTAAGTTTAATACGTCTTGCCACTCTATCATCTCTTAGTACAGGAGATATCTCAGTATCGGTGAAGCGATATATATCATTTTTTTCATGTTTCCACTCCCAGAGAATTTTAGTTTTTATCAACACTACCATATCTATTGTTTTATTGACAAACACCGATACTACTGAATAACACTCAGCTATTTTCGGGGACCTAACATGCCGTGATAGTTCAATAAGGAAAAAAATTCAACCAGATCAACGATTTTCAGTAAAGCACCACGCTAGTTGAATACCAATTAACGATATAATTAACTGTCACTTAAACCATTCACAACATTTTGTATTCTATTATCAAATTCACTATTAAGGTTTTCTTCTTCATAAACATAAAACAGCAATACATTATTAACCTCATATACTTTATATGAGACCGTATTCATACTCGCTGTTTTTTCACGCCAATCTTCCAAACCCTTTTCTCGTTCGTTATTTGAATCATATATATAAACTATAATTAATTTTCCATCTAATTCATAAGAAGAAGGAATAGCCCCATTGAGTTTAATTCCAAATATATTGTCGTCCTTAGTAACTTTACTTTCTTTTAGTGACAATTGCTGTTCTTCAAATGAAGATACCACCTCTTCCAGTGTTATTGCATTGGGATCATTTGCTTGGCAAGCCGTTAATAAGAATAACAGTGATATAAAAGTGAGCGCTATTTTTTTCAAACAATCGCCTCCTTGAATTGTTAGACGTGAAGATAATTTATATGTTTCAAATCATAGTTTATTATATTGCGACTCAAATTTCAGGTACCTGTGCGAGAAACTATTCTGCATATTAACTACAATTGCATAACTGAAGAAAGGGGATATCGACTTTACAACGCTTTGTCGATATTCAGTTGTATTTTTATCCGATGTGATGAGTTGTCATAATTGCACTTCGCACAGGTACCTCTACATTAATTAAAGTTTTAATTCGTCCATTTCATCGCAATTACTTTATCTGAATAAAAAGATGTTAGTTGTTCGCTCATAAATTTTGTAGAGTAGGTAAAATCCTTTTTAATCCAATACTTAATGACACCTACTGTAGCGTGAATTTGAAAGCTAAGAAAAATTTCGTACTCTGTTTCCTGAGCATCAGTTTCCCGTTCAATATGAATTTCTTTATTGAATAAATTCCACAAAAATTGCTCAAGACGATTATATATATCTGGATGGTTCTCTATCCTATCTAGGCATCTAAACAACCTTTTATTTTTTCGGATATATTCAAATAACAGTTCAATCGAAGGAATAACCCCACCAAAAAACACCTTATTCATATTTTTGTATGGGTCTTTAATCGATTGGTGTATCACTTCAATAGCATCTTGATATAAATCTTCCAAGAGGTCAATTTTATCTTGGTAGTGGATATAGAATGTACCTCTATTAAAATCAGCCCGATTGGTAATATCGCTAATGGTAATAGAATTTAAATTGTTTTCTTCCAAAATAAGTTCGATAAAAGCATTTTTTAATAAATCCCTTGTTATTTGTTTTTTTCTGGATTGACGATTTGAATTATTCAACATAAATCAACCTCGTTTCTGTTCTATTCTTAAATACGCCGAACAAATTCATTCAATTTGTTGAGTTTTCAACATTTGTACTATATATGCTTATTAACATTATATCGAACGAGTCTTATAATTTAAACGTAAGCGCTTTTATTTAAACTACGTAATTATAAATAGGAGGAACAAATAATGGGACTATTAGAAGGTAAAGTAGCGATTATTACTGGCGGGGCAAAAGGTATGGGGGAATTTCATACAAGAAAGCTTGCTGACGAAGGTGCAAAAATTGTAATCGGAGATCTTGATGTCGAAAATGGCGAGAAAGTTGCAAAAGACATCGGAGAAGACAAAGCTATTTTCGTAGAGCTAGATGTAACAGACCCTAAAAGTTGGGCTAACATTGTTCAAACGGCTAAAGATACGTTTGGTAGCATCGATATTTTAGTGAATAATGCTGGACTTGCAGGTGCGATAACAGGACTTCTGGATATAGAAGAAGGCTTGTATAAAAAAATAATTGATATTAATCAAAATGGAACTTTTTACGGTATGAGAGCAGTCTTACCTACAATGGTTGAAAATAATAAAGGGTCTATTATAAATGTTTCTTCCCTTGCTGGATTGAGACATGATATTACAGTGAATCCAGCTTATACTGCTTCAAAATTTGCAGTTAGAGGCCTTACAAAACAAGCGGCATATGAATTTGCTGATAAAAACATTCGTGTCAATGCTGTTCTTCCAGGAGCAATACTTACACCTATGGCCGAAGCTACATTAACTAAAGAGCAAATTGATGATGTGTCTGAAAATCTCCTTCCAATGAAACGTTTTGCAGATCCAAAAGAAGTTTCCGAATTAATCGTATTCTTAGCATCTGATAAAGCTAGTTATATTAGTGGCGGAGACTATGTAATTGATGGAGCAAGAGCTACTATCAACAAGTAATTAGAGACTTTGAGGCTAGCAACATAAGCTATTAGAACTTCTAGGTGTCATATAAATGGAAAATCTAATAGCTTATATGCTTCGTCCACTATTGTACTTGATTTTTATTACTCCAATAGGGCGCGTGACGATTTTTTCTCAAGAGGAACATGAACCTGATCTCTAAGATTATAGTGGAATCAAAAATGTTTTTCTAGGAAGAAAATAGAATGGCAAGATTAGATGGTAAAGTAGTAATTATTACAGGTGCTGCAGGTGGAATGGGGTTAACTATGGCCCAAACCTTTGCTGAAGAAGGAGCAAAGGTAGGAGCAGCAGACGTACAATTCGAACTTTTACAAGAAAGAATAAATGAAATTAATGCTAACGGCGGGAATGCACTTGCTTTAAAACTAGATGTGACTTCTCCTGATGAATGGAAAACTGCTATTGATGATACTGTTGAAAAATACGGTAAAGTAGACGTATTAGTAAATAATGCCGCTATTCAGATAGGAAAAAGTGTTAAGGAAGCAACTTTAGAAGAATGGAACAAAGTTTTGACAATAAACGCAACAAGTGTATTTTTAGGTATGCAAGCTGTTATTCCTAAAATGCAGGAAAACGGTAAGGGCTCAATCATTAACATGTCATCAATCGGTGCTCTTGTTGGTGGAGGTCCCGATGGGTATGATGTAGCCTACAGTGCTTCTAAAGGTGCTGTTCGCTCGATGACAAAGCACGCTGCAAAAGTATTGGCAAAAGATAATATTCGTGTGAATTCTGTACATCCAGGTGTAATTAATACCCCGATGGTAGAAAGCTCACTAAGGGATCACCCTGAATTGAGAGAAACAATTGAAGCCAATTTCCCGCTTCCACCGCATTTAGGTGATCCTAAAGACCTTGCATATATGGTGTTGTTTTTAGCATCTGATGAGTCTAAGTTTGCTACAGGAAGTGAATTTGTAGTAGATGGAGGAGCTACCTCAACAAAGTAATTAATTACTATGCTATTCATAGAACTTCTTTAACAGCAATTTCCACAGGATTTACTACTGAATTAGCGATATTGAATCATAATTAAACAAAATTATATTTAGGAGGAACAATTATGAGATTTGGAATTATAGGTGCAGGACCAATAGGAACAAGTATTTCTAAAAAATTAGTCAACAATGGATATGATGTTAAAATTGCAGACGCTCGAGAAATTGGACATTTAGAAGGGAAAGAAATTGCTGGAACACCCGTGAGTGTGGAAGATGTAATAACAAATATTGATATTCTTATCATATCAATTCCTCTTCATGTAGTGCCAAGCATTCGCAACATTGTAGATAAAGCTGGAGATGAAATAATCGTTGTAGACACTTCAAATTATTATCCTTTTAGAGACAATAAAATTGAAGAAATTGAGAACGGAATGGTTGAAAGCGTTTGGGTTTCAAATCAATTAGGTAGACCTATCATTAAAGCCTTCAGCAATCTATTAGCCTATACTTTAGAAAATAAAGGAACCCCGGAAGGTACTAGCGGTCGCATTGCCATGGCAATTTCCGGTAATGACCTATCACAAAAACAAATAATCATGGACCTAGTAAATGAGCTAGGCTTCGATGCAGTGGATAGTGGCTCTTTAACTGATTCTTGGGGACAACAGCCAGGAACTCCTGCATACTGCACAGAACTAACAAAAGAAGAACTAACGGAAGCATTGAAAAAGGCAGATAAAGAAAAAGCCCCATTCCTACGGGACAAGGCAATCGAGATGTATTCAGATGGATTTTCACATAAAGATATGATGAACATAAACAGAGAAACATATAATTCATAATTTAGAAAACCCATATTGTTCATTGCTTTAAATTGAATAAAAGACATTTGGATCTAAATATAGTGATCAAAGGTATTTTGATCACTATTTTAGCATATTGTAAACCTTTAACTGTAAACTCTTCCACTAATGCACCCAATTAGTTACGCATATCCGCATTCTTCCGTCCACATAATGTGTATTTTATAGCATCCCTTCTTCAACCCGTTAGTTTAAGTACGATACTTCACAATCCTTTTTACACCTCGATAAACTTAATCCCTTAAATGTGTTGTCCATGCAAAAAGACGCTTTCTTATTAAGAAAAGGGCCAGATTGTGGAAGATCTTTTTCTATTGAATAGTATCGTTGTACTGCGCAGCTGGAAAGTTGTTCTTCTTAAAAATAAGCGCCCTACAGATCAAAAAGAGATAGTGGGTTAATCCTTTACATCTTCCGGTCCAAGCCTATTACAATTTTCATATTGAGGCTTTGAATTCCTTTATTTTTTGCATTAAACCCTAATAAATTTTTCAGTGGTAACTAATTATTATGTCGTTTGTTAACTTCAATCGTAATGAACTCCGGCAAATAGCTGGGCGTACATCCTTTTGATACGATTTCATCTTTGTAAAGACCCGTTTTCTCACCAAGTTTAATACAACGTGCGCGATTCTTTTCATCATAAACGCCTATCCAGCCTGCGGTGAAATTCATAGCCCATTGAACTTCCGGTTCTTCCTGCGAAATATTAGCTTCTACTACAGAAAGCAAGTCTGCGGTGTTATCAGGTGGTGGTTGTCCAGTCCATCTCAATCGCCCTTGATAATACCAGAAAGCTCGCCTTTGAAGAGCTGAAGGACTATTTTCCCATGACTCCATCAATGCGATTTTCTTCTTGTCTTTGGTGAGCTGATTCGCCATTAACCAATCCATTAAGTTATTTCGCTCATCAAAAGTGTGCGTCTGCATATCCTTATCAAGCTGAGTTAGCACATCCTGTGAAAGAAGTTTTTTTCCATAATTAAGATTGCTAATAGTCTGGGCAAAAACGCTTCGGTTGACCAAAGTTCCATGGCTAGTTCATGGTCTTTTTTAATGTCCTTCGCGATTTTTCGTAAGTCGCCTAGCTTAGTTTTATGATTGATCTGAGAGAGAATGTTTTCTACAAGTCCAACAGATGACTTGCTTTTTTCTTTAACAAAATAACAAACGTGCTTATTGTAAATATTATGGTGACAATGATATTGGAATGGATTGTGAATTTCGTAATAGAGACGCTTGGTTCTGGAGAAAAAAGTATATGCAACGGCACACTAATAAATCCTATCGCGGCGATTAACATATGAAGGTTAAACTGTATGAATGTAAGCCTTTCTTTTGAAAACATCTGCATGATTCACCTCTTATTGATATTAAGTCCTGCTTAAAAAAAGAGCCACATATGCAGTCAATGTTCTTCAAGTAAAGCGCCCGATTATGGAACAAGATAAACCTTAATTTTCTTTCTGCCCTTTTAACATAAGTAAAGAATAAGTCCGAGATTTTTTATACAACAAAACATCTTTTTTATATTCAATATTACTTTTTCTGCCAGAACGAGCAATTTATATCTTCTTAATGTTTTAGTTTTTCCGTTATTCGAAATAATTTTCTTCTTGTTTAATTTGATCTATTCGTTTTTTTCCCCATTCATACATCATCTCAACGATTGGTAATAACGTCATCCCAAGTTCAGTCATTGAATATTCGACTTTCGGAGGAACTTCTGGAATCACTTCTCTATGAACAATTCCATCTTCTATCAGGTCACGTAATTGATTTGATAATATTTTATGGGATATTTTCGGGAAAAGCTTTTGAAGTTCGCTGAATCGATGTGTCCCTTCTACACCTAAATGCCACAAAATAACAACTTTCCATTTCCCGCTAATAATCGATAAGGTAAGTTCTTTTTCACAATGATAATCTTGATTTAATATTCTTTCTTGGATCTCTTTTCTTAATGTATCTGACATGGACATTTTCTCCTTTATTTATAGTAGTAACCGTTTGGTAACCTCCGCACAAAAAAGTGCGTTCTTCACAATATAGAAAACTGTAGGTAGAATGAAGTTAGTCTTAAAGACAAATCATTTCCGAGTAAAACAGCGTAATTAATTATACCATCAGAACGGTTTTATCAAACGCACCTTACTCAAGTATTAATTTTTTTAGTTTAAAACACTTTATTTCGTCAATAATAAATCTATCTTATCTAAAGGAGCAAAAAACATGCAAACAATCACAGGGAAAGTGGCAATAATTACAGGAGCAGGGCGTGGAATTGGACGTGCAACAGCAATAGCTTTTGCGCAGGAAGGTATTCACGTAGGTCTTGTTGGACGTACGCTTGAAAATTTAAAACAAGTTGCAGAGGAACTTAAACAATATGACGTGAAGGTAGCAATCGCTGCAGCGAATGTAGCGGATTTAGATTCTATCACAGCAGCGGTTGAATCAATTCGTGGCGAGCTCGGTGCAATCGATATTTTAGTAAATAATGCCGGCATTGCAAAATTCGGTAGCTTCATGGACTTAACGCCTGAAGAATGGACAAATATTATCGATGTCAACGTAAAAGGTGTGTACTATACAACACGTGCGGTATTACCAGAAATGATAGAGCGCAACACAGGCGACATCATTAACATCTCATCAACAGCTGGCCAAAGAAGTGCACCAACTACAAGTGCATACGCGGCTTCAAAAGCTGCAGTTATTGGACTAAGTGAGTCATTAATGCTTGAAGTGCGTAAGAAAAATATTCGTGTGACAACGTTAACGCCAAGTACGGTTGCAACAGATATGGCTGTTGAGTTAAATTTAACAGACGGCAATTCTGAAAATGTGATGCAAGCAGAAGATTTAGCAGAATTAATGGTTGCACAGCTAAAACTTCATCCACGTGTTGTATTAAAACATGCAGGACTTTGGTCGACGAACCCTTAATAGACCTATTCGAAATATCAAGACGCTATCCGATGTATTTTGGATAGCGTTTTCCTTTTTTAGAATAAAAAGCTCTAATGGTGGTACCGCCAACCCGTCTATCACATGAACGGCATCACGAGGAGCATTGGTATTAATGACATTTGTGTAGCAAGAAGAAAATTCTAAAAAAAATTGTGTTTTTTGCAACCTGTTACTCAATTAAACGGCCCGATTGTTGAACACAAGTTAAACAACACTCTTGAACTAACCTGCCCCGTTAGTTGAACAAGAAACTCGATTAGCTCCATCCCCCAAAGAACCGATCCTGCCCTTTTTTTACAAATCGAACATATTTGGATTGTGTTAGATTCAGAAGTATTTAACTCCATCACTCAGAAGGGAAAAATTACTTGTAAAGGTGGCCGATTGTTCAACTAAAGCACCAGATAGTTGAAGAGTAACTATTGTCTTATATCTAATGCATTACCCTTTGATGTGGTAAGGTACGAAGTGGATCGGAATCGTGTCGGTAATCATAAGTATCTTGATGAATTGACAACTCTTCTCTTCCAATTTTTACGACATCATTATTAACCCATTTTACTTGCGGGTCATAATCATACCAATTAAAGTAAACGGTATTCTCTTTTTCAGTTTCCGTATTTACTAACACTGCCATTGAATTCATACCATATATTCCCGTAAAATTGTATGTGTGAATTTCATAATTTTCATTTGGTGACGGAAACACTGCGTTCAACTCACCTGCTGGTAAGTAGTTCAAATTATAGTACTGATTGTAGAATTGAATACTTGATATACCTAGTAAAAATAAAAACACCAGATGTAGCTTTGAAATAAAGTTTAATCATAAATACCTTCTAAACCCACGTTTTACAATAAATAAAAAGAATCCATTTTGAAAAAAGATTGATCAAATTGGGTTCTTTTGCAGCAGATATAAGTTTGGTTTTTATAAAAAGGTTTGATTATTTCAGTAATCCTTCTTCAACTAACGTTACTTTAAGTAGGAAAGTTCGCAAACTATTGCGGAGCCATTTGGGCTTCTATCGTTTGAACTTCTTCTTTTAGCTGTTCTACTGTCTTCGATAGCTGTTCTTCTATTTCGTCTTACAAAAGAGGGCGATTTTTTTATTGAAACCAGTGGTCTCGCACGTTCATACATTTCACTCTATTCCATTCATCATAATATAATCGTAGCTTTCTTTTAAACATTGGAATGGATCTTTCTGCCATTTCTCCTGTTCGGCGAAAGCATATTTTACGCCAGTTTCGATCGTGGCATCGAAGATTTTCTTCCATTGGATTGCGCCTTGCCCAACAGGCATGAGCACTTCATTTCCATCCGAATCAATCATCCTATCCTTGAAGTGGATTAAATCATTTCGTCCTTTTACCTTATAAATCCACTCAATCGGATCTAGACCTGCATGGATGATATGATAGATGTCTAATAAAAATTGAAAGTCACTTCTGGTATTTTCGAAGATGATGTCAAGTGAATTTTGCCCATCATATTGAAACACATCCATATATCTTGGATGGAAGTTAAGGATCTTTCCTTTTATTTCAAGGAATTCTGAAAGTTTATTCAACTCCTTTGCAAACTCTAGACAGCCCTCATAAGAATGGTAGCGCTCTGGAATCCCGCTGACGGTAATGTAAGAACCTCCCCAAAGGTTGTTGATTTCTATGACTTCATCCAAATTAGAAATGACCACATCATAATGGTCCTGTGTCCCTATGCATTCCAACCTCGTTTCCTTTAAGGCATCGTGAATGAAGTCCATTGGGATTTCAGGGTTGATCCATTGAATCTGAATCGTTTTATAACCGATCTCACTTACTTTGCTGAACGATGCCAAGACATCCTCAGGGGTTTGAAGATATTCCCGAACGCTTGAAATCTGTATGCCTAGTTTTGTCATAGTTGTCCTCCTTATTTCCTTATGTATTCGTTTTCAATTCCGTACCTTTGATTTATACCACGATTCTATGTCATCCTGCATTATTCCGTACCTGAAACCAATAATTTAAAGTATAAAGATAGCAAAAACATATAATAGGACAATACTAATCAAAATTGTAATATTTGCGATCGTGGCAATTAAATGAGTGGTGCTATATTTTAATTCAATTCCAAATACTAAAGCTGACATTCCAACTGGTAGTAATAGTCCGATTAAGAGTGTATATCGAAACATTTGATCGAAAGGAAGGAAGAAGTATAATGCTAAACCAACAAGTAGTCCGAAACCGTATCGGAAAGTTAAAAATTTCATAATAGGTCTAAAATATTTTTTGTCAAATGTAAAATTCAAATATAGTCCTAATAATAATAATGACAACGGCATATTTGCTTGAGATATAGTAGTAGCAACATCAATTATCGTAGAAGGCAATTGGATATGGCTATAATTTAGAATACTAGCAACGATATAAGTCATTAAGGGAATGGAATTTCCGAGTTTTTTTAGAATTGCAACAGGCTTAAGGGTCAGCCCCTCTTCTGAAAAATAGCTACCTAATATATAGCCAATTCCCCAAATAACAATTGTAGTTCCTACATCAAACATTGCAAAATACGTTAAACCTTCTGTTCCCCACATAGCATGAACAATAGGATATGCAAATAATCCAACGTTAGCTCCAGGAGCAAGCATTATTAAAGTGCCCTTAAGTTCTTTTTCCTCTTTTTTAAATACAAAAAAAGTAAGAAACGCAGAAATTAGTCCAAAAATAATGACGATGACCGGTAACAAAATTAAAGAAGGTTCAATTTTAACAGAATTAAATGTCACAATGACCAAAGCCGGTAGCGTAATATTAAAAATAATTTTTGAAATTACTGCTCCATCTTTTTCCTTTAAAATGTTTATACGTTTTAATAGATAACCTAAACTAATTATAAGTAATATATTTATAAATGCTTGATTCATTTCTAAGTTGCTCCTCTGAAAAATTGTAGTTTTAAAAGCAAATGATAAAATTTTGTCTCTTTGGTGATATCAAGAAGAATGGTAGAAACACCATTTCCAATTTTCATATAACCTAACTCGCCCATTTGGTAAGATTTTAGGAGTAGAAATACATTGTCCACCTCTAATTTCATTTTTGTTGTTAACGTGGTTATATCTAAACTCTAAACAACCGTCTTCCTTTATAACTCCAACCAATGTCCCTTTTACAATTTCTCCTCCCCCTATATGTTGCTGAGAGGATTTGCCCCTCTTGTTTGTAATCAAATATAGTCTTTGATGAAACTTCACCATTATCTGTATTTTTAATTGAAACAAAGCTACGACCATTATAATTTATCACTTTTCTCTTCCCCTTTGCCCTATGTATTTTTAAAAATTATACTTATTTTCACTTAAACTAAACTGCCCCTTTAGTTAAATAAGGGATATATGTATCATTTTTAACTTTTATCCTTATCCGTAGTTAATTGTTCAAGAGTCTTCCATACAACATCTTCTTCTTCTTCTTCTTCTTCTTCTTCTCCGTTACTACTAAACTTGATTCTTACTCTTCGTTCACTATCTTCTCTTACTTCTTCACCTAATAATAATTTAAGTACAATTTTAACCTCACCATTTACCTCTAAATCTTTTATTTCCTTTAAATCTCCTACATCAGATTCACCATATATCCCTGATGTCTTTAATGGGTCTGCACCAAAGACTTCATATTTTATACCATCTTCCTCGTATGTAATAGGCTTCTCATCTCTTTTAATCATCTCTATCGACTTTACTGTTACAGGTGAATCGCCTGTCCAATTAATCGGAACAACCAAATAAAAAGTTTCTTCTTTCCAATCAGCACCAAAGTTACCTTAAAGAAACTCACCTTTTACAGCCTTTTCCTGCTCGCTACAACCTGCTACTAAAACCAAACAAAAAAAGACACTTAAACTAAATATAATTTTTTTCATATAAACAACCCCCTCAATTATTTTACCATAATACACCATAAACCTTATTAAAGTAACCTACCCCGTTAGTAACCTACCCCGTTAGCCATACATGTAGCGCAAAATCAGCGCTACACCACAGAGGATGAAAATGTGTACAGAACGGGTATTGGATACTACGGCTGGGAGAGGAAGGTCGATGAACTATGGTGCCATAGAGCCCATCCGTTAGTCTGACTCCAACGACCACGGTGCATCACAGAATGTCGCTCCCTTACGGGAAGCACTCATGGGAGATTAATCCTACTCTGGTTGTTGCACCAGCCTCCAATACTATTTGCCGTAGAAAGGATGATTACAATGGAAGTAATCATTGAGCATGCATGCGGTATGGACGTTCACAAGGATTCCATTACCGCATGTATTATGACTCCAAAAGGAAAGGAGATTCAAACGTTTTCCACTAAAACTGTATTTCTATTACAGTTAATCGACTGGATCAAGGAGCATGATTGTACCCACGTAGCAATGGAGAGTACAGGCGTATTTTGGAAACCAATCGTCAACTTACTTGAAGCTGAGCATATTGACTTTTTAGTAGTCAATGCTCAACATATGAAAGCAGTACCTGGTCGCAAGACCGATGTGAAGGATGCCGAGTGGATAGCCAAACTTCTTCGTCACGGTCTACTTAAAGCAAGCTTCATTCCCAATCGAAATCAGCGAGAACTACGAGAGTTAGTCCGATACCGTCGAAGTATTATTGAGGAGCGTGCTAGACAACATAACCGGATTCAAAAAGTATTAGAAGGAGCGAATATCAAACTTGGCTCCGTTGTCTCCGACGTAATGGGTGTCTCTTCTCGTGACATGCTTCGTGCCATCGCAGATGGCGAGGATGATCCTGAAAAGTTAGCGAGCTTCGCCCGAAGATCAATGAAGAAGAAAAAGGATGAGCTTGAACTAGCGCTACGAGGATATATAAATCCACATCAACGGCTAATGATTAAAACCATTCTAAATCATATTGACTTTCTTAGTGACCAGATTGAACTGTTAAATCTGGAGGTAGCTGCTAGATTATCCGCTAACCAGGAAGATATTGAACGGTTGGATTCTATTCCAGGCATCGCCACTCGTATGGCTGAACAAATCCTCGCTGAAGTCGGAACCGATGTCGGGAATCAATTCCCAAGCTCTTCCCATCTATGTTCCTGGGCAGGTTTAGTACCTGGACATAACGAAAGTGCTGGCAAAAGGAAGTCAACAAATATGAAAAAAGGGAACAAATATCTAAAGTCAGCCTTAATAGAAGCCGCTCACTCTATAAGAGGGTCGAAGACCTATCTTGGAGCCATGTATAGGCGCACAGCAGCGCGAAAAGGTAAAAAGCGTGCAGGCATTTCTGTCGCCCATGCCATATTAAGAATCGCCTATTATCTCTTAACCCGCAAAGAAATGTATGTAGACCTAGGCGAAGATTATTTCGACAAACAAAAACAACAATCCATTGTACGGTATTCTGTTCGAAGGCTCGAAAACTTAGGTTACAACGTTACAATCACTGAACCAATCGTCTCCTAATCCAACAAATAATTCAATCCAAACCTAGGCGCTGCATTTTTTTAAAAAATATGAGTTGCGTCTTCTTTAGTATTGCCATTTTTACGAAGTTGAGAGTTTAATTTTCATGGGAGTTTAAGTGAACATATTCACAATGTTACATTTCTATTGTAGTATGACAACAATCTCATTTAATTTTAGACCTTATAAGTGTATAACCCCATCCTAAAAATAGGACAGGGTTATACATTAATTTGTTTAATTTTTAATGAAAAACACTTCACCGAACTTAGAAATTGCCAATAAAAAACGTTTATTATTAGTTTACTGCTGTATTATCTGAATAAAGTTGCCGCATGTATCGTCGAAGACAGCTATTGTGACTTCGCCCATTTCTGTCGGCTCCATAATAAACTTCACGCCTTTTTCCATTAATCGTTTGTACTCTTTGCGAACATCTGCAACGCCAAACATTGTTGCTGGGACGCCTTGAGCAATTAAACCCTTTTGATACTCTTTGGCGATCGGATTTTCATTAGGTTCGAGAACAATCTCGGTGCCGTCTAAGTCATCGGAAGAAACAAGCGTTATCCACCTGAATTCTCCTTGGGGAACGTCGTGTTTTTTTACAAATCCGAGCGTTTCTGTATAAAACTCCAGTGCCTTATCTTGATCTTCTACGAATAAACTGGTAACAATGATTTTCATACTGTTTTTGCCTCCTTTGATATTTGCGATGTATGGTGATCTGCTAACAATCTGGCTGTAAGCAAAACAACCCACACCTTCGCCAGAAATCCTGTTCCTATAATGCCCATTTTTACTGATCCATTCAAAACGCACTCAGTGACTTCATCCTCATTTTGTTCCCTTACTTACATCTGCAGGCTACTTTGTTTCTTGTTTTTATTATAAAATTACTCAATCCATCTTTTGAGCAAGTCTTTAAGTGGTTCGTTGTTGAACCTAAGTACTCGATATTTCCCCTTTCGTTGTGATTTTACAAGCCCTGCACCTTCCAATACAGAAAGATGTTTAGCTATCGCTTGTCGCGAAATGGTAAGGTTGTGCTTCATAATGAGACGTGCCGTTAATTCATACAACGTTAGCTCGTTGCGTTCGGAAAGTTCGTCTAATATCAGTCGACGAGTCGAGTCGCTGAGTGCTTTGAATATAGCGTCTTGGTCCCACATACACACATTATAAGCAACTAAAAGGTTGCTTATTAAAGGAACCGTATGTATGCGATCTTTTTCTCATTAATGAACAACAGTTATAAATTCATTTTTAATAATATACAGGCAACTCAAGTAATGGTTTTATAGCTTTTAATCTTCAACTTAACTGCCCCGTTAGCCATCCATGCACCAAAAAACGCTGCACCACAGAGGATGAAAATTGTTTCAGAACGGGTATAGTTTTGTAAGGCTGGCGAAGAAGGTCGATCAACTATGGTGCCATTTAGCCCATCCGTTAGTCTGACTCCAACGACCACGGTGCATCACAGACTGTCGCACTCTGTACGAGTAGCACTCATGGGAGATTAATCCTACTCTGGTTATTGCACCAGCCTGCCTTTATTCTAGGAAGAATGGAGTTGGTTCCTGATTTATCTTCCAACTCAATAAACACAATTTGAAGGCTCAGCCTTTTTTAAAAAAAGTTTTATCTGAGTCTCTTTTGTTGTGCGATTTTATAGATTTTGAGCGTTTTTTAATTTTCATGGGAGTTGAATAAGAAAAGTGATACTTGTTCAACAATCGCCCCCGTTTACGGAATAATCTTCAACGATTACCCATTTAATCTTTTATTGCTTTAATATCTTTTATTGAATTTGTAAAAAACGAGTCTTCCTTTTTTACCTGATGCCCTTCTACAATTGAAATATTATAATCTCCATTCGATAAAGGGAAGAAATTCTGATCTTCTTGCTCTTTCTCAAAGTAGATTGTGTATTTATGATTGGCAATTGTTTTCAACTCCCAACTCCCACCTAACTCCATGAACACATTGTCTGATATTCTGTTAGCAGCGAAGCCCTTTTTATCTTCCAACAGTTCACCTACAAAATAACTATTCTTATCTTGTTCGATTACTAATAATTCCACATTGTTCGTCGTTGTAATCAAGTCAATATTTCCTTTAATTCCTTCGCCTTGAATAAACTCTTCCAAGGCCGCTTCTTTCGAAGGAAAATAGTTTATATTATCTTGGTTGCAAGCAGATAAAAGCAATAAACCTGTCATTAATATAATAACAATTAAGCGCTTAATGGTATTACTCCCCCTTCTCTTCTTCTGCTAACCGGCTCCACTCTTCAACTAACCTGCTACGTTAGTTGTTATCCCTATTTTAACATCCCTTGTTCAACTAAACAGCCCCGTTAGCGCAATAAGAAAATGACTACTTAATCAGCCCAATGACTAAGTTTTTAAAAAACACTTGTCTAAAAGCACACCTTCCGATATAATTACTTTATTAATTTATCACTTTACCAAAGTAAAGTAACAGAAAATAAACCTAGCAATAGAAAGTAGGAACTACAAATGTCACTTGAAAAGCTTCCACAACTCCTGAAAAGTAATAGAGAGGAGTATTTGGAACAACTATTTACACTTATACGCCAAAGAAGCATCAGCACGCAAAATGACGGAATCACTGAATGTGCCGAACTTCTTAAAAATATAATGGAGGAAATCGGGATCAACACCTCCATCAAGGAGACAAACGGACACCCGGTTGTTTACGGCGAGATAATCAAGGACGAAAATGCGTTCACCGTCCTTTTTTATGGACATTATGACGTCCAGCCTCCAGACCCAATCGAAGACTGGATTTCTCCACCTTTTGAACCGACAATCCGTGATGGAAGAATCTATGGCCGGGGCACTGGAGATAACAAAGGGCAATTAATGGCTACGCTGCTTGGTGTGAAGACGTATATGGAGTTAGTTGAAGAATTGCCGATTAATATAAAATTTATCTTTGAAGGCGAAGAGGAGAACGGAAGTCCTTATTTAGCCGCGTTTGTCGAGGAAAACCAAGAACTTCTAAGCGCAGATTTCGTTTATACAGCAGATGGTTCTGCTCATAACAGTGGTGCCCCGCTTGTTTTATTAGGTGCAAGAGGTTCACTCCAACTTGAACTAAAGGCGAGCGAAGCAGCATGGGATAATCATTCCGGCAATACTGGCAATATCGTGCCTAACCCTGCCTGGAGATTAATAAATTTGCTGAATACGATGCGGTATAAAGATGGAACCGTGTTAATCGAAGGATTCTACGACAACATCCGAAAGCCGTCAGCTACCGAAAAAGAGCTGCTTAAAACCTTACCTTATGACGCAGGAGATATCGGTGAAAAAATCGGCTTTCCTCAGCTTGATATGGACGGACAAACCTATTACCGTAAATTAACGATGGAACCGACATTCAATATCGCAGGAATCTCCAGCGGGTATTCTGGTGAAGGCGTGAAGACCATCATCCCTTCTACTGCATCCGTGAAGTTAGATATCCGCCTTGTCGTGGATCAGGATCCTGCTGATGTGTTCAACAAAATCGTAAACCACATCAAAAAGCACGATCCAGGTGTTGAAGTGACACATTTAGTATCCATGGAACCGTCCAGGACACCTGCAGACCTCGAGATTGTCCAAGTTGTAACGGATGCGGTAGCGAATGCGTACGAGAAGGATCCGATTATCCAGCCAAGTTTGGGGAGTTCGCTTCCGGTTTATGTATGGACCAAAGTTTTGAAGATACCGTCGATTATCGTTCCTTATGCGAATTTCGACCAACGAAATCATTCCCCGAATGAAAACATAAAAATCGATAACTTTTTAAACGGGATTGCATGTACATGTCATGTGATTCAAGACCTTGGTGCTTACGCCAAAAATCAAGCATAGATATTTCAGTCAGAGAGGATAGTTAGTTACATGGCAGAGAAAAAACAGCTTCAGACAAATACAGCAAAAACAAAGAAACAACCTAAAAAACCGCCACACATTCTTGTAATTTTGTTTTGTATGGTCATTTTTGCCGCGCTCATCACATATCTTGTGCCGGCCGGGCAATATGAACGAACGACAAATGAGGATGGTAGAGAGATTGTCGTGAACGGTACCTACCAACAGACAGAAGGGAATCCAACAGGGTTCTTGGAGTTTTTCAATTCCCTGTATGACGGTATGACCCAAGCATCAGGCATTCTATTCCTGCTGTTTATTACCGGTGGCGTATTCGGTATTTTAGGCAAAACGGGGGCGATTGAAACAGCCCTCTATCATCTCATTAAAAAAATGCACGGGAAAGAGATTATCCTGATTCCGATTCTATTCACTATTTTTTCATTAGCCGGAGCGAGTTTCGGACTAGGTTCCGAAGCAATGGTTTATATTATTATCCTGCTCCCGCTACTTTTACGGGCAGGTTTTGATTCCATTATCGCGGTTGCAGTGCCGATACTGGGTGTCGGAATCGGATACTCGGGCGGATTTTTAAATCCGTATAATGTTGGGGTCGCCCATGGAATTATCGGTTTGCCACTGTTTTCAGGGATGGAGGTACGGATCGTTTGCTGGATTATTCTTACCATCGTTGGTGCTACCTACCTTACGCTGTATGCAAGAAAAGTTCAGAAAGATCCAACCAGAAGTCTCGTATACTTTGAAGACCAACATAAAAATTTCGATGAAGTGACGATCGAAAACCGTTTATCTTACAAACATATTGTCATTTTATTAGTCCTTGCAGCCACATTCGTCGCCTTACCTTTTGGCATTATCAATTATGGCTGGTTCTTTAAAGAGATTACTGGGTTGTTCTTATTAATGGGAGTGGTCGTTGGAATCATTTCGAGGATGAAGCCGAGTGAAATGGCATCCGCCTTTACAGACGGATGTAAGGATTTAATGGAAGGTGCGCTCGCTGTGTCCTTTGCTTATACGATTGTAGTGATCCTGAACGACGGGAATATCATCGACACCATCGTATCCGGCTTAGCGAATCTAGCTAGTCAATTCCCATCCAGCGTGGCAGCTGTCGGGATGTTCTTTGTTCAATTCCTGATCAACCTGCCAGTCAACTCCGGGAGCGGTCAAGCAGCATTAACGATGCCAATCATGGCGCCAATCGCAGACTTAGTCGGAATCAGCAGACAAACTGCTGTCCTTGCCTTCCAATTCGGTGATGGATTTACGAATGCCTTCTACCCTACCAACGGCGGATTGATGGCCGGGTTGGCACTTGCAGGAATCTCCTGGCTGAAATGGGCAAGATTTATGATTCCACTAGTCATCTTGCTGTTCGTTACGTGTGCGATTATGGTAACGATTGTTCATTTGTTTGTGTGGCCGGCTTAGGTTTTGGTATGTGGGGGTATTGTAGTTCTGTTGTTCTTTAGACAATAAAATTGTACAGAAAACGCAGAGGTTGTACCGATCCCCGAGAGTTAGAATTTTTCACTCTAACTTTCGAGGATTGTACCATTTTATCCGCTGCGTTTTTTATAATTTATTGACTTATTCTTTAGTCAGAGATAATTAATACATTTTCAGCACCCGTTAGTGTGCCAGAACCTTCAAAGTTAATTGATAAAAAAGTCTCCCTTTCTAAATGAAAGAGAGACTTTTCGTAAATCCAACATATTTCTATTGTGCTAGATTCGGTAGTTTTCAAATCCATCACTCAACGAGAAAAAACTATTGCAAAGAACGTTCATTCGGTTTAAGTAAAGGTGTCAAGATAAGCATAAGAACTGATATACCTACAAGAAACCATATCGAAGTACCAAAGTCTCCAGAGAGATCTCGCATAAATCCAACCAAAAAGGGTCCTGTTGCTGCTATCAGATACCCTACAGTTAAAACAAATCCGTTCCAGACGTTCGATTCTTCTACCGTATTTGTATTATCTAGTGGCAAGGTCATACCTAGAGTAAAGGCACCACCAAGGCCAAAAGCAAAAATAGATATAAATATAAATGGAGTTGCATTTGGCCAGATAGCAATGAGTATCAAACCTACTACAGCGAGTACGGAAGATACAGCTAACCAGCCACGGCGGTCAAGTGATTTACTAAGCGAGCCAAATATAGGATTGGCTAGCATAAATACGACGGTGAAAGTTAAGAGTATAAATCCTGCAACTGAAACCGAATGTCCTTGTTCTTGATACATCGGTGAGACCCAAGCTATGACGGCATAGAAAAGGAGATTCGTACATCCGAAATATAGAGCAATCATCCATGCTGTTCGGTTTTTATATGGAATTGGCACGCGCCTTCCGGAAACTTCTTGTGAACTAAGATTATCTTTACGCCCTTGAAGGGTTATCACAATCCAGGCAATGATAGCTAAAACACCGGGCAACGCCCAAATACCGGCTGCTAAGCGCCATCCGCTATCTGCATTTGAAGCGATGATTCCTGTTGTACCTGCTGCGAGTGCAGTACCTAGTGAAAGTGAGAAAGTATAAATCCCCATTAGTAATGCTGCTTTATTAGGAAACTTTAATTTTATGAAACCACCCATTAATGTACCGACGATTGCAATACCAGCACCAACACCTATTGTTGTTGAAAGTAGTGTAAATGTATTGGGAGAGAATGCGCGAATTAGAGTAGATAAAGTAAGCAGTAATAAAGCATAAAGTATAACTGTATTACGACCATAGCGACGAGCAATCCAGGGGGTAGGCAAAGCTAAAAGCCCCATTAATAAATCAGGTATCGTAATCAACAACGAAAGCGTTGAATATGAAAAATTAAAATCTTCTTGAATAAGAGTCGAAATAGGGCCCATAGAAATAATTCCTGGACGTAAACTAATCGACACAAGAATTATAGCCGCGATTGCAAGCCATGCAACGCCATTTTCTTGAGTTTTAACGAAATTTTGTTCGTTATTCTTTTTTTTCATCTAAATCAACCTTCCTGTGTATTAATTCTCTAGTTGAGGAGTATATTGTTAAGGGTTTTGGCTTCTCTTATGCATATTTATTGAAGCTCGTTTTTTCGAAAAATTCTCAATTCCCCTTATTTTTTATTTTTCTTCATCGCTTCTGCCAATTGATGAGAATTCAGATCTTCTTCCTTCTTTAGTTGGTCAATGATGTTGCGGTAATCCTTCTCATTTCGATTCTGGCTTAATTTATAAGCGGCTTGAACTTCTTGTACTTTAATACTAAATCCCACAATACCTTTAAGTTCCCTTTCCAATAGCTGAGGCGAAAGCTTGTCCCATAAAATTGGATTTTTCCGATGTTTTTCATATTTTTCTAGTAACATAATCAGGTCTTGTTTTAACTCTTCTTGCTCTAAAATACTCGGTTTGCCATATACATGGACGGCTTGATAATTCCATGTTGGAACATTTTCATCACCATACCATGAAGGTGAAATATACGCATCCGGCCCCTGGTACATAACAAGTGCGTTTTCACACGTTTCAAATGTTCTCCATTGAGGATTCCCATAAGCCATATGTCCTGTAATATAATATTCATCGCCTTTTTTTCTAAACTCCAAAGGTATATGAGTGGCAATTGGTTTCCCTTGTTTTGTTGTGACGATGGTTCCAAAAGAGTTTCTTTGAACAAACTCTTTAACTTCATCCATGTCCGTGACTTTAAAACATTTAGGAATAAATATGTTTGAACAACTCCTTTATTGGTTTATAATTATAACTATTTCATATGAGTATTCTACTATACATCTTGACATATAAAAAGGTACAATTACAAACAAATACACATGTCAGGGTGGTTGAATATGAAAAATACTATTTTTGTTTTGAAGGATGATTCCCCCAAATACCAGCAAATATACGAGCAGTTTAAGTCTTTTATTAAGCGTGGCGACATACATCCTAATGATCCATTGCCATCCATTCGCCAACTAGCAAAATCCCTTCAAGTCAGCCGCAATACCACATTGATGGCATACGAGCAGCTTGTAGCAGAAGGCTATATCCGATCAGAAGCTAGAAAAGGGTATTTTGTAAACGAATTAGAGCAAGCTTTTTTTCAAGATACTTTAAACCCACCTCATAAAAAGCATAAAGAGACGGTAACGCCAGTCGAAATTGATTTCAGGGCAGGGGCAGTGAATCAAACCAATTTTCCTCTAAAAATTTGGAGAAGGATATCAAATCAAGTTTTAACATTACCGGAGAGCTTTCGATACGGGGAACCCTTTGGTGAGGTATGCTTGCGTGAGCAAATCGCCGCTTATTTATTCCAATCCCGTGGAGTGAGAACAGAGCCAAATGCGATTATTATCGGCAGTAGTACCCAACAGATGTTAATTCATCTTGGACAAATCCTAAAGGATGATAATACTGGCATTATTATAGAGGATAATTTCAGGTACCTGTGCGAGAAACGATTCTGCATATTAACTACAATTGCATAACTGAAGAAAGGGGATATCGACTTTATAACGCTTTGTCGATATTCAGTTGTATTTTTATCCGATGTGATAAGTTGTCATAATTGCACTTCGCACAGGTACCTCTACAACCGTAACTTAGTTTCATTTGCAAATAGTTCTTTGATAATGTTAGTATCCATATTTGTATGCTGCGCCATCATTTCAGCACTCATATCTCTTAGTAATTCAAATCTTTCCAAGTCATAAACATCTTTAGAATAAGTGAGCCCTGCTTGCGCAATAGATTGAAGCTGTTTTGCCCATTCTAACCATTTAGGTTCCATTTTTTATTCACCACCAATTTTTTTAAAAATTATACCTCGCTGTAATTAATAACCTACTCCTTAATAAACAGGAGATTTATCTAGAAGTTGCTTTAAATCATCATCCATTGAAATACTAAAACTTTGTTTCAATGTATAAGCAAAAAGTTCTTTCAACTTCTCAGCAGAAACCTTTAAATTCTCTAAATTTATTTTTTCTGGATATGTGGACATGTACGATTTTATAAAAGAAGGTTCTAGTGTTTCATATGCTTTAAACTGGTGAAGTTTCTTATTCTCATTCAATGCTTGTACGATTAGGGTGTACTCTCTCATTTGTTCTAGCATCTTAAGTGCATAGATGAAATTATTTCGATTTAATTCTTTTTCAAAGTTCAACGAACAATAAACGAACTCAAATGATAGATCAAAGCCTAATCCATATTTCTCAGTTTTATTTTCAAACTTCTCATTCTCAGCATTCATTTTCTCAGATACTAAACCAGTTTTATCGACAATGACCTTCCATAAAGGAGACCTTACAGTCAATAACTCTCTAGGAACAATTGAAACATTAAACTCTAAATTATTTTCCATTATTGCGATAATAAGAAATATATCTTTACTAAATTGCTTTTCCTTTCTGTAGAGGGGATTAAAATTACTGAAGGTTTTATGAACAAGATTTTTGGTTTTCTCTGCATCCTCTATTTGAGAAGTAGCTATCATTAAATCAATATCAGAGTATTCATCTTTATATCCTTCAACTCCAGAACCTAACTGAATAATCCCCTCAACCAAATGACTAGCCTTTAATTTTTCGATCGTTTTATCAAAATACTCATTTCTTTCTTCGTAACTATACATACTTCACTCACCCCTTTATCTACACAAATCTAACGGTTGGATCAATAGATGCTTGAAAAATATATTATTAAATATCTACCTTGCAAAATCGAAGAATAAAGTAAAGTGTAACAATGCATATAACAACACCTAAAAAATCTATGCTAAATTCATCTATACTAACAGAAACTACCTTTAAAAAATCAATATTGAAAAAATGACCTATCAAAGAATATAACAAGATAACTACTGTTGCTATAAAGTATTTATTTTTCAATTCTACACCCCAGTTCATTTACAACACATTTTTCGATTCTAATAATTTCTCACTTCGCTAAGGCCTTTTATCTTTGACAAAAGATAAAACGATTATCTCGATTCCAAACGTGTAGATGATCAGCACGGTAGCCGCGAAGCCACAATACGCCGTTTATTCGTCTAAGATAAAAGCCTTTCGGAAAATCATCGTCTTCAGTTAGTATCTCCGATGCTATTGTTATGGAGCCGGATGGCGCTTGATGTCGCTGTACAGGATTCCCCGAATAACCTTCAGGCTGATCCAGATACGCCAGTCTTAGGAAAGGCCCAAGCTCAAGCGGACACAATTCCAAACCAAGATCACTCGCTCTTTTAAAAATCTGAGCCGTATTAGCGCCATCAGGAAAACCAAGATTGCTAACGGTTAGCTCAACAGCCTGTAGACTGTAATTTGTTTCAGAAGTCGTAAATTTATCGTCAGCTATTAGCCTTTCCCCATACTCATTCAGCAAGATAGCGGATTGTTGCAGTTTCTGAATAAGCTGCGATTTCGTAAGTCCACCAACCTCTACTGTTCTAGAAATAATTGGGCAATCAGGGTATAATTCATTTTCGATACGCATTCGTAGTCACTCCTAACAAATTGGATATAGTTCCCCATAAACTCCTTATTCAGCTAACTCGCTAGTTGAATAAGGAGTTACTTATCCGCCACATCCACAAATATATTTCCAAATAACTCCTCACCAAAATGTACCTCTAACTTCCATATTCCTGCACTTGGTAACATCATCGTAGAAGGTATGTGAGTAGCTGCCCCGTTCAAAGGTGCAAGAGAAGTGGTGGGATGTTCAAAAACAGTTATTTCTTCACTTGTTACTTTGTTAATTCCAATCACTTTTAGTGGTTGTGTTAGTATTTCTGGGTCGCCCCAAAAATGCCACATATATTTTTGGTTTTCCCCTGCGATAAAAGGACCGTATTCTCCAAATCCAAGTTTCCCATTATCTCCAAAACGGAAGATAGAATCCTCCGTTTGCCCATCATCCGTAACTATGACTTCTCTAATTAGTGTCGGACTTTCCTCCCAGTTTTCTTTGGTTTCTTTGATTGTCTTATTTGAACAACCAAGAATACCAATCAAAACCAAGCATATAATTACAGAAAATAAAAATCTTTTCACAGAGCCCCTCCCCAATCCGTTTATCTATTTAATCTTATTTCTTCATCATTACTCATAATACCTTCTCTGTTAGTTCAATATAAAAAAGCTTTACTCCTTTTTGAAGTAAAGCAACCGTAACTTAAGTATTAAAAGCACTCTCATTACAACACCTCAGTTATTTAGAAATCCCTCTTGAAACATTCAAATAAAGAGAATATCCATCAATAAACCTGTCAGTATTAGCAAAATTCCAAATGTAAAATGTATCTTCTTTTCATTCAAACCTGTTTTTTCAAACAATATGAACAGAAGAACAATCCCTCCTATAAATTGGGCACTCACAAAGAAACAACTTTCATTAACAGAGACGCTTATTCAACAATCGCGCCGGATTGCAAAAATAAACTGTTGAATAAAGTACACTGTTATTTTAATGAAAAGTGTTCCCATATTGTTTTATCTATCAAAAAATATCTTTCGTGTGAGCAAATAGCTAGTATACATTTATCATTTTGATAAAACATTAGATCCTCTGGCAGCTTTGGATGAATCCAATCAAAAAGTGAATGACTATAATCTTTTAAAAATTCCCTAGTAGCATTGTTAAGATTAAAATAAAAAACATATGCTGTATCATCAATTAACCTTGTAGTTTCCCATTCTTTTTGGATTTTCATTTCGAGAAGATGTTCCTCAATAGAGGTAATCAGATTATGAATGTAAGCCAAACGCTCTTCTTCAATGTCCATCATCTGTCTATTCTCTACAAAGGCAAAACGATTACAATATCTTGAAAGGAGATTTATTAATTGCTTATAGCGTTTACCTTTCACGTTTTCAGTTATCATTAGCATATTCGTCACCCTACACACTTCCTCACATCTAGTTGATTTAAATGAAAATCTGGCCCAATTACCTTCAAGATTTTATAGACATGGCCAGTCGCATCACCAGCCGTACAGGCGTCGCGGGGTTTTCCATTTGATTGACATCTCCAATAAAGTTCATTCCTAAGAGACTTGTTCACAATTTCACTCCACTTAGAAGCAACTTTTGCTCCATAATCCGATTCATTTTCCATTTCTTTAATACGTGCATAAAAGTGTTTAAAAGGCTTAAAAGGCTGAGATTTCTCTTCATAATATTCAATTTTACTTTCAACCACAGTACTCATCTCCCACTATTACTTAAAATTACTTGAACTGATTATTGCCTACCAGTTAAACACCAATCTTTCACTACCTAGCCGCGTTAGTTCAATAAAGAAAAAGAGCCCCATTTACTGCTCAATGATCTTCAAGTAAAGCACCAGTTAGTTGAAGATTTTATCTAAACCTAACAATAAATTATAATAAACCATTGAAGTGGGATTGAGTATTTTGTAACTTTCACCAAATTTTTTAGAAGTTAAGTTTAATACGTCTTGCCTATACCCCAACCCAAGAAGTCAGTACTTTCTACATTGAAACTAGGTATGCTTAGCTGTTCAGGGTTTTTCCCTTTATAAGTAATCCTTATACTCTGAATCTCTTTTCCCCAAAAATCATATTTAGTAATTAGTTCGCCATTCCAATTTTCACCTTCGCCTTTGAATGTAAGACCACTATTGTTTTGACAAGACACTAACATCAACAGTAAACAGATGATGAAAATGCCTTTAGAAATTTGCTTCAATGCAAGCTACCTCCCCTTTTTGTTAACTATTCGGCAACCTATCGAAAAATACCTCCTTGTTAAACTAAACTGCCTCTTTAGTTGAGGAAGAAAAAAAGAGACTACTAAGTAGCTCAATGATCCTTAAGTAAAGCACCCGTTAGCTTAATAAACTTCAGCTTATGCTATCATTGCTATACTCCACATAATAAGAGTAAAAGATATTGTAGCCAAGTAGTATTGACCGTAGTTTTCTCTTCGTTTTTCACCTTTTTCAATATAGAAACCAAATTCAAACAAAATATAACGCACAAGATAGGCATATTAGTGAGTAGTGTAGATAAAGAACGATTTGATATAGATTTTTGGTCATGTAAAAGTATGGGAACGCGGTCAGATCGTGATACCTAAAGAGGCACGAGATTTATTTGAAATTGCAGCGGGTGATCGCTTAATTGTCGTCGGTCAGGAAGGTAAAGGATTAGCTTTGACTAAATATGACACAATATTACCGATAATCGAAAGCTTGTATAAGTCGAATTCACCTGATGATGACTTATGAAAAAGAGAATTATTTTAGTAATTTTGACAGTGTTGTTTCCTGTCACTACTTTAGTCGATCAGACAGATAACGAGACGATTAACAATGAAATGATGGGAGAATATGAGATGGAATATGAGATTCATGGGGACAGTGACAAAGAAATGATTATCTTCATTCATGGAATCGGAGCGAGTTCTTGGATGTGGTGGCAGCAAATCGATGTCTTTAATGATTACCAAATCTGCTTAGTGGATTTACCAGGACACGGCAAAAATGCAGATATTCCTTGGATTGATTTAGCTACCACGACACAAATGATTGCAGAAGACGTTATAGGCAATCAAAGAGCACATATAGTGGGTATTTCCCTAGGAGGGCATGTTGCTCTGGAAATCGCTAAACATTATCCGCAAAAAGTCAAAAGTACTTTTATCAGTGGAATTACCGTAAAGCCTATGCCTTTTAAGTTTCTTATGCCCATCCAATCACGCTTCATTCAACGGTCGCTCAGGAACACAGACTATCTCTATCGCTTAGCTAAAAACTATCATTTACCTGAAAATAAAACTGTAGAATTCATTCGAAACTATCAATTATTGACAAGAGGAAATTATGAAGCGATTGGTCATGAAATTATGGATTTTCGTTTGGATGAATCTTATGCTGTAATTAAGCGTCCGATTTTATTCGTAGCAGGTGATCAAGAATCGAGTGGTATTTTACTGTCTCTAAAGGTTGCACCAAAAATTATACAAGGGGCTGAAACAGCTAAGATTCCTGATGCTCAACATATTTGGCCCGTTCAAATGCCCCAAGAATTTAATCTCGTTTTAAGAGAATGGGTTAGTAAATATTAAAATGTGTATGCGATTGCTTACTAATCATAATTTCATAGACATAGCAAGTCGCATCACCAGCCGTACAGGAGTCGCGGGGTTTTCCATTTGATTGACATCTCCAATAAAAAACATGTCCTTTTCGGGATAGTAAAATGCAAAGGAACCTGTTGAACCAGAATGACCCATTAACCCACCTTTTCCCATGAAAAGTGTTGCAAAACCATTTAGTGGAACTCTCATATATCCAGGACCGTAATGAATTGGAAGCATTGAAGCCTGCAACCTGTTGTTTACTTTAAGTTTATGAAAAATAATATTATTAAATAGCTTTCCTTTATAGAAAGCCTTGATAAATACCATTAATTCACGGGCCGTAGAAACACAACCACCACTTGCGCGGACGCTCCTAAGTAATTTGGGACGGTGTAAAGCAGTGTCCTTATAATAAACAGAAGGGATAAAATCATTCTCATCACTCGGGAGATAAGTATTTTTGAGTTCTAAAGGATCAAAAATTAATTGTCTAAACACATCTTCCAATTGTGAATTAGTAACTCTTTCAATTATTACTCCAAGGAGTTCAAAGTTTATATTTGCGTAATGAGCTCTTTTTCCCATATCTGGTGCAAAGTGTGGTTTTATTTCCTTCGTCTTTACTATAGTTTCATTAAAATCAATTTGCACATCATCATAAAGGATCGCACGTTTTTTCGACTTATTGCTACCCTCCTCAATCACATCCCGGAGTCCACTTGTATGAAACAATAAGTTCGATATTGTAAGTCTATTAGAATACTCTCGGCCTTTGTAAACGTGAAGGTTCTTTAATAGGTCTTCTTTTAAATATCTTGCTATTTCATCATCCAGAGACAGTTTTCCTTGCTCACTCAAAATATAAATACAAGTGGTGGTGAACAGCTTTGTGATACTGGCAATAAAGAATGGCGTATCTATATTCTTCCCCCCGTACCCAAAGCTGTATGAAACATCTCCATTGGCGTTTTCTACGAGAAGAACAGATTCATGTATTTGCTTTTTCTTTGTAACGTTTCCGAAAATTTTTTGGGCTTTTCGTTTTTGAATTTCCATATGGATACCCCCATTTTATTTACACTACTAACGATTAGACTGATACCATCATTCTCTTAAATGGCCCGATTGCTAAACAAAGATTAATCTGGACTCTTCCACTAAACTACCTTGTTTGTTGAACAACCCCTGTAAAGAGTTCAAGTAATTATTAGTATCAAATAAAGATAATATCCATTAATAAACCAGTCAGTATTAGTAAAATTCCAAATGTAAAATGTATCTTCTTTTGATTCAAACCTATTTTTTCAAACAATATGAACAGAAGAACAATACCCCCTATATATTGGGCACTCACAAAGAAACCACTTCCAACTACAAATAAGTTAGGAAACGACTGATATAAAGCTGCTGTTGCCCCGAAAAGGAATAAAACTAATGGAATTCTTAAGTTCCATTGTTTCCAACCCATATCCTTTTTTCTAATAATCTTTTGCATTAAAAATACCCCAAATAAAAAGATTAAACAACTTTCATTTTGTACTCTTCTTTAACTAAACTGCCCCTTTAGTTCAATAAGGAAAAAGGCTTTACTCCAATCGTTTAATCAAGATAGATTCTTTCTAAAGTAAAGTCATTACGATTATCATAAGCCTTTAAAAGTACATGAAATGATTTATCTTCTGATAAGTCATTCCAAATTCCAGTAATATTTCCCACTCTAAATTCTTCATTTTCAACAATGCTAAATGTATCTTTTTCATTAAAATTAGACTTTTTAACTCCAAAGTCTCCTTCTACAACTACAACATATTCATTCTTATCTTTTTTTAATTCTCTAATTTCTATTGTTCTGTAAAAGGTAGTTGAGGCATAATAATTAAAAAGAAAAATACACAACAACAATACGCCCAAGATAATTATAATTTTCCCTTTTCCTATTCTCTTCTTTCTCTTATTTGCTACCATTTGTTCCCTCCTTGCCACAGTTTTCATCTTATTAAACAATCCTGCCCCTTTAGTTCAATAAGGAAAATTGCTTTACTCCTTCTCGAAGTAAAGTACCCGTTACTTTAATAGAAATTCTGCTAATTGCCATCTTTTTTATAAAAAGATGCTGATAGAAATATAGATATTCCAATAAGAATAAAAGCAATTGATTGAGGGAAATCCTTTAGTGAAAAACCTTCAGAAAGCTCAGTTATAAACAGGAAAATACCTAATAAGAAAAGTATGATTCCTAATCCAATATTAATTTTTCCAACAAAAGATAACTTTTTCAACGCAATACACCTCCATTAAGAGATTTTAAATTAGTCCAATCATCTTTCACTAACCTGCCCCTTTAGTTTAATTACACTTCTTCTTCATTGATATGAATACCTCTTTTTGAACCCCAAAAAGGCGACCGTCCATCCAAGGATAAGTCGCCTTCTACTCATTCGTATTGTAAGCAAATAAAAATGACGGTCAACAGATAATCTTCTGATGTTCAAGTAAAGCACCTGTTAGTTTAAGATGATTGTTTTTTTTCATTCTTGTTTCTGACGATAAAGCCAGCAATATAAAAACATCCAACCCCAATAATTATCTTAATTGTGTTACCAACAATTCCAATACCATCAATGGTTAATGCAAATAAAAAAGCTCCGAGAAAAATAAATGGAATAGCAAAAAACCACTTCAAATTATTCAATCCCCCTTATGTATGATTTGAACATTCCTGTTCAACTAACATGCCTCGTTAGTTCAACAAGAAAAAATCCGTCTACGCTGCTCCGATTTCCACGTAAAGCACCTCTTAGTTCAATATTTCATTTTCCTGGTTGTTCTTTTTTCTTTTTTATTGTTATCAGTTTTGACATAACAAAATGTCCAACGGTAATAGTTTGTAATAGGTCTCTATACGGCTCATTCGTTCCTCCTATGAGTGATGCAACAATATAGAAGAATATAAATGATATTATTAATAAACCCGGAACATAGTACTCAATATTCACTTCCATTACATTTCCCCCTTATTAAATATCTAACTAGTGTCGACTCTTATTGCTTAATCATTTGTTCATTGAGTAGACGTTCTTTATCGTCCAAATTAAATATACCGGGGTCCCAACTTGGAAGAACTCCATAACTCCCAATAATTTCTCCTTTCGCTTCAAATACGACTGCTTTCAAACGGTTTCCTTCAACATCTTCTTCATTTAACTCATAGAAATGCTGTGTAACTTCTTCTCCCAAATACTCACTCAAAAATGTAATTCCACTTGCTTCATAATTCCTAAGCATTTCATCAGGAATACTTACTATATAAGTTTCAACTTCGATTGATTCTTTAATTTCCCACCCTTTTTTTGATAAATATACTTCGTGTTGTTCATTGAGGATTTCTTGACCACAAGCTGAAACAAATAATATCCCAACAAGTAATAAAAACATTCTCATTTTCATTACAACTCCTCATCTTATTGATCTAAACAGCCTCATTAGACCCGTGAGCTAATACTTTCTACAATCTATTCGTCATTTCCTTCTTTTACTAGCAGGTGTGTTTGACATATAGTCAAAACAAGGATGGTATATTTTGGGCATAAAAAAAAGAGGCATAAGCCCCTTCTCATTCATTAGTTCTACACACTATGTTGATCTCTTTTTTGTTCGGTTGAAACTAAATTAGCTCCCCATGGATTGCTGCTCTGCATACTTTTTAAAGTTATTTAAGATTGACTGCCAACCTGCCTGTTGCATATCGATTGGATTTTCTGTTTCCGGATCAAATACTTCTATGATTTTCGTGTTATCTTCTTCGCGAATAAAAGTTATTTCAACTTTTCTTCCATCCTCTAAAGTATAAGCAATGAACTCATTTAATTTCACATCATCATATACGCCTCCAAAATCAAATCCAAAGCTTCCATCTTTAGCTTCCATTCTGGAGGTGAATTTTCCACCCACTCTTAAATCATTTTCAGAAGATGGTGTGTGCCAATCATCTGACACAATATTCCATTTTGTTATATGAGTATGCTCTGTCCAATATTTCCATACTTTTTCAATTGGTGCATGAACAGTTGTTTCAACAGTAATTTTAGAATGATTTTCTTTCTTCATTTTTCCACTGCTTTCTTTATAAGATAATTTATTATACCTTCGACGTTCTATTTTAAAACTGTCTCGGCAGGGGTAAATGCTTCCCATGGATTATATTCCGTTGTAATTGAGGAAATAAACCAATACTCTTTAAACGGTTCTACATTCTTTTCCACTATTATTATCTTCTGCCCATCACCAAAATCACCATATGATGCCCATAAATCGTAGTTAACGGTATACCGCATTTGGGATTCACTCAGCTTTTCTTCTTTGGTAAAACGAAAGTTACTAACCGAAGGGCTTGATTGGCCTGTGATCCAGTGCGTTTCCTCAAATTTAAGCCTTGATTGTTTTCGAAGCGAAGGGGACAACATAGCATATTGAACAGAGCCACTTCGATTATTTACGCCTAATATCCACATTTCAACAGCTTGTTTTGGCTCGGTTACCATCAAACCCGTCATAAAGGACATTAACTGGCTTTCTAAAGGAGTGAGTTGTTTGCCTTCAATAATTTTTTCCTCAACAGAAGGAGGCGTATCGTTCGTTTCTGCATTGACTGTTCCATCATACATTCCACAAATTAGTATACAAAATAAAATCAATAGAACAGGTTTACTTTTATCCAATCTCATCACCCTAAATTATATTTGGGTTTAGTTTGTCCTGTTCAGTTACAATCATTCCTTCTTCAACTACCTTGCCCCGTCAGTTCAATTTTAAAGTCCATTATTAAAAGTTATCTCTTTGGAGACAGGCTATCCTAAATACCTATACTTTATTGTTATGAAGTCAATTGGTTCATCATAATCCATAATTCTTTTATTGATAATACCTATTATCTCTTCACTCGGCACCCTTTTTAAGAAGCTTCCCTATCTTCTCTTGTTCTCCAGTCTTTCAGTTAAATCATTAAATTCTTGGGCTACATTTAGCATTGGTATTTTTTCAGCTACCGAAATTCCATTTTGAATAGATTTAGAAGCTTCTTCTAATTTATTTGCTTTAATTTGGGCATCTGCAAGGGAATACCAATAAAACCAGGCATCCATTTCAGAAATTTTATCGTTATAAAACTTTTCGATTACCGGATAATATTTGGAATATAATTCTTTATCATAAACCAACTTTTCACCATTCCATCTTAGTACATCAACTAAATAACTATCACCAACATACTTTTGCCAAACCGCTAGACCAACTTTTTGATTTCCTTTCACAATGTCAATTTTATGATAAGGAACATCAGCAATCTTTTTGAACGAGTTATTAACCCATTGGAAAACTTCAAGTTCGCTTCCTATGTCTGCACCAATTGTGACACCGAATAAATATTCTTTTGTACCATCACCAGTAATATCCGCCAAACCCGAAAAATCCAAACCTACTCCTTGTTTTTTTGTTTCATAAATTTTTCGCCAATCAGCATTGTCCTTTTTCAGTACGATTGCACCATACTGGGAAGGGGAAGGTTGTTCTTTTGCTTTAATTTCAAAAGTAAAGATTATTTCTTTCTGCCCGTCGTGATTAAAGTCATAGAGTTGAATTGGTTGTGTGGAGGTAGGATTTTCAGGACTTATAAGCGACGAGTTCGATGGCATAAATGCCTTAACAATTTTCATTAAGTCTTCTTTCTGATCCTCATTAGCGTAAACAGTTATCGAAATAAAGTTAATTGCCGTAAGTGACAGCAAGGTAAGAAGCATGATTTTCTTCATAAACTTGTCCCCTTTTCACACAAAGATTATATCCTTCTGTTGTTTTGTGTAGTATGGACGCATTTAGAAAAGTAATTCTTCAGCGAAGCTTCCCCGATAGCTAACATTTCCTTAATTTTGCATGATAAAGCTCGATGGAACTTTGCATAAAACGTAAAGATAGAAGATCTTTCAAGTTGTTCTCAACCAAATCAATCGACTGATTAAATTTAATGTTATTGAAAATATAGTGACACTGTTTTTTTCATTAAAAACTCCTAAAAATGATAATCTTTTTCTACACATTTCTCTCCAATTTTAGTTCAAACTGCGGCTTGGTTATGTAGTCAGCGTAATTAATACGACCATTATAATCTAGATATGCTTGATAGCGTGTGCGTAGTGCTGGGGCTGTTATCAGATTTAGAACTTCTTCCTTACTCACCCAACGACTATCCGATGTTTCATCAGATGTTGTCAGTTTTCCGCCGATGGGTTCGCATACAAAATCAAACATAACCTTTGTAGGTACTATATCTATACCGCTATGTCCCTCATATGTTGCCGTATTAGAATAAATTCCTACCAAATGAGAGACGATAACGTCAATTCCACTTTCCTCTTTAACTTCCCTGATTACCCCATCAAGTAAATTTTCCCCGACTTCCACTTGCCCGCCAGGAAATACCCAATCGCCGCTTCTACGAATCTTTACTAATAATATCTCACCTTGTGTATTCTCAACAAATCCGCCTGCTGCAACAATATGTACTGGCATTTGCATTGTCTATTCCTCCAGTTATTCGTTCTGATAACGGTTCTGATATACTTCTACCGTATGTTTTATTAAATTCTTTAAAACATTGGTATCGATATCAGCTAATTTATTCACATAAATACAAGCCTTGCTCTTCGTGTGTTTACCAAAGCCTTCTAGTAACTCATCTCTTTCCTCACTCTCATAAGTCAAATAAAGACTAATCTTTGCCTTTCTGGGTGAAAAAGCAACTAAAGGTGCATCCCCTTCACGTCCTGATGCATACTTATAGTGATAGCTACCAAAGCCTATAATACTCGGCCCCCACATTTTTGCCTCATAACCAGTTACCTCTTCAAAAATTTCTAATAACTGATACGCATCTGCCTTCTTCTTCTCACTTTCCACCTTTTCAATAAATTCAATTACGCTATTGTCGTTTTCTTTCATCTTCGGTTCAGTCATATATGCTCTCTCCTACACATGATTGTCATGATTATTACATTCTTGATGACAAGTCCAATTTCCTGCAAAAACGAATAATCTTTAATTAAATCTCCTATTTATGATGACAATCTCTCTTCGCCTTATCCAAAATAGATTGTATCGATTGGTTTTCTAAAAATTGATGTAAGACACTTTCTGCATTGTCCATGATCTGTTTAATTCTGCAAACCCGTTGATTGTCCTGTTTATCCATTGACTGTTTATGGCTGTGATTTGTCATTGACGTATGTTGTCTAGAATCAGAGTTGGAACAAGTAAACATTTCTTGTCTACCTTCAGTAGATAAAATAACTTCTGAAAATGTGATCTGGCTTGCTGGACGTGCCAGTTCATACCCGCCTTTTACTCCAGGGACGGCTCTTACAAGTCCGTCTTTTCGTAACTGCGTCATAATTTTCGACAGATAACTTTCCGATACGTCGAGCATCTCTGCTAATTCTTTAATCCCAATTTTGTTTTCCTGCTCTGATTTTGCCAAATGAACTAAGGCATGTAGTGCATAATCCGTACTTTTCGCAAATTGCATGCTTTCAACCCCATTCATTATATTGCGTCCTATTAAGGTCTAGTTTGTTTGAATTCCTTATTATTTATTTTTTTGTGCAACAATTATATAAACTGCTTGATTAGCCATTTTAGTTTGCGGAGAAAATGTCTCGACGATATCAAAGCCAGCCTGTAACATTTCTGCTTTCATATCTTTTGATGAAACTCTTGGGCCAGTGGATATCGCTGATTTCTCTAATTCAATACATAAAAACACACCTTTGTCTTTTAAAACCCGATATATTTCGCCTAATGCAAGCGCTAGTGGTTGTACTTCGTGAAGTGAGATTGAGGCAACAGCCTTATCAACTGCTTCGTCACCTAGTTGTATATTTTTGAAATCTGATACTAGCGTTTTAATATTCGTGATTCTATGTTCCCCTGCTTTTGTTTCCAAGTATTTTAAGACGTCTTCATCAAAATCTAATGCAATGACTTCCTCTACATGCTTAGCAAACGGAAGACTAATATAGCCAACACCGGCTCCAAGATCTAGTAATTTGTCTTCTTTATGGAGGGATACAAATTTGAATAACTCCTCGGCCGGGAATCGTTTGATGTTCTCCAAGTTATTTATTTTTCTCATTAGTTTTTGATTCATTTACATTCTCCTTTTTAATTACAGACATTTTGACTCTATAATGACTATAATAGGTTTATTCTTATTTGTAAACACTTTTGTTTAAGGTAATCGAAAAGGACCTTCGCTTGTTTCGGCAAAGGTCCTGTCTATTTTAATTATGCATCATCCAAGACTACCTACGATTATTTCAGAATTTCCAATAATCATTCGCAGCTGCAATGGTTTGATAATGTGTTGCAATCACCTGTGATGCTTGTGTTAGGCTGTCAGCGTTATTCGCATAAGCGTCTCTGAGCTGATCTCTGATTTCTGGGGATGGTTGCGTGTATGCAACGCCTTTTCGGGCAAGCTTAATCGCAAGTTCGAATCCTTGTTGAGGTGTCTCTGTTTGTAGACTTGTAATCCAATCTGCCATGGTATCCCTCCTCTAATGATTCTCCTTCAATATAGAGTAATTTTCCCTAGATATCAAAGATGGGTAACTTTTTTCGTGAAAACTAGCACCCACTCTCCCCTATGCATAACCTAGATATGATAGTAGATTCATTTCCATAGGGGGTAGTCACATGGTGAACTTTCAATCTTTCAGCGGGACGGTAACCGCGATTAATGATTTCCCGACCCGTCCAAATGATGTCGACGGTGGTTGTTATCAATTGTTTTCCGTTCGAAACCGGCGTGGCGATGTGGTCAATTTCGTGGTCGCACCGGACACTTATTTTGTAGATCATCGAATCATCAGGGTGCGTGACCGGGTGACAGGGTTTTATGATGCGGATGCGCCTGTACCTTTAATTTTTCCACCGCAATATGCGGCAGTCGTTATGGCGAAGGATGCACCTGGTCAAGATGTGACAGTAGATTTTTTCAATCGTCAATTGCTCAACAGCGATGGTGATCTCAGATTAAACATTTCACGAGATACGCAAATTCTATTGGAAAACGGGCAGGAATTCCATAGGAACCCGGCTAATCGGTATTTAATCGTTGTGTTCGGAGCGACGACGCGAAGTATTCCAGCCCAGACGACACCTTCTCAGATCATTGTAATGTGCTAACAGTCATGC
The DNA here is from genome assembly GCF_057669865.1 of Sporosarcina sp. Y1009. Classification (NCBI taxonomy): domain Bacteria; kingdom Bacillati; phylum Bacillota; class Bacilli; order Caryophanales; family Caryophanaceae; genus Sporosarcina; species Sporosarcina sp. Y1009. Next base: position 500,740 of record NZ_JBYHFO010000001.1, read on the forward strand.
TACGAACAATTAAAAGCCTAACTTCTCTTTCATTTGAAAGGGAAATTAGGCTCTTGTTGTTCCAAAATACTGGAACATCTATGAATTACTAAGCATATATTTCGTTTCGCTTAAACTGACACTTCTGTGGATAAAAACTCAGGCAGTTGTCTTTCGCGCTTGTCGAGCATAATCTGTTCCGACTTAATGCCCTGCTCACGCAGTACGTCAATGTTCTGCAAGAGAAATTCGTCACTCCCGACAACATAGAAGAGTCCCTCCTTGTCAGCAGCAAGGTTTTTCACTTCTTCATAGTAGTCTTTACGGTTATCGACGAACTGTGATGTGAAATTCTTGTCTGGTGCTGATTCAAAAATAGTAGAGAATAAGTATTCTTTTGATGAATCGATATTCAGGGAGTGAATATGTTTGACGTTGTCAGCACGTTCGAAATAATCAAGGACAAGTGGTCTGAAAGTTGCTAGGCCGACACCTGATGACAGCAGGTACACATTTTTGTCTTCTCTTTTAAGTGGTACATTCGAATGTGTTTTAAATATGGCAACTTCATTGCCAACCTCATGATTTCTTAATGCCGTTTTGAACTCAGAACAATTCTCTCTGATGCGTGTTGTGATGCCGATTGAATTTTCGTTTGGAAGCGTCGAGATTGACATATGACGAATCAGGCCGCGATTTGGTTTTTCTCCTGTATTAAAACCTTCCAAAGCGAAATGGGTATGAGAACCTTCTTCCCATGTAAAATCTTTCGGACAGTCGAGCAGGTACGTTTTAACCTCAGGCGATTCTTGAATTATCTTATTTATCTTAGTCCAGTATATTTGCAATATTTGTTCCCCCTACAAAATTATATTTATCATTACTCTCTATTATATACTAAATGATAACAATTCTCAATTATGAAGATTAATAATTTAAGATAATATCTGTGATTTAAATATGAAAAGCCTAATTTCTCTTTCATTTGAAAGAAAAAATAGGCTTTATACGTTAGACATCCGGGCCATATATTCTTTTAACGTTATCTCAATACTTCAAGAAACTTTATTCTCCTGCCTGGTTGTTGGATCTAGTTGCTTTCAAGTCATTGTCAAAAGGTGATTATTCTGTTGTTCCAGTAAAGCACCCTTTACTTTAATAGTAATTCTGCTAATTGACACCTTTTTTATAAAAAGATGCTGATAGAAGTATAGATATTCCAATAAGAATAAAAGCAATTGATTGGGGGAAATCCTTTAGTGAAAAACCTTCAGAAAGCTCAGTTATAAACAGGAAAATACCTAATAAGAAAAGTATGATTCCTAACCCAATATTAATCTTCCCAACTAAAGATAACTTTTTCAACTAAATTCGCCTCCGTTAAGATATTTTAAATTAGCTCAATCATTTCATAACCTGCCGTTAATTGAATAATAAATTTTATATACTTCAATCAATATTGGTCTTCAATCGCCTGAATTCAGGAGTCTGTATTATCTTGCTGAAGAAATCATTTTTCGCTTCTCTATAAGCTTCCATTTCTTTTCCTTCAAACTTTCTTTTTAAATTATCATATTCTATTTTGAATAGTTCATTTTGCAGTAAAACATCTCGAAACTTCCAGAAAAAATCAAATTATGAGCCTATTACAGTCAGTTGTATACCTAAAGGTGGAATATTCGCATCATCTTTAAATGCCCTAAACTCATTTGTTTTTATACTTCCATCGTTGGATTCATATACGGTAGAGAGTGCTTCAGCAGCTTGATTAAATTGAATTTCGGAAACACGAACCTGTATATCTAAATCTCCCTTAGTAAGACTATTTGGTATAGCAGTACTACCAACGTGTTGTATGTCTGCGCTCGGAATAAGTCTTTGGATGAAGTCTCTTTGAGAGGTAAAAGTTTTCTCTACATCACGTTTAAAAATTTCTTGATTACAAAAGCTTACTCGTTCCATCTAATCTCCCCCTTTTCCGCTTTATTAAATGCATGGACAGCAAGCTCTTACATTAGAAAGTTCCTTTAGAACAATGAAGTATTTATTACTTCAATCATTCAGTTACTTTTGATGCAGCATAAATTGGACTGATTTTATCCATTGCTACGCCTTGTTTTTTATATTTAAAAATAAACAAACCATTAACTAATAAAATCATTGATCCAAATGCCAATGCAGCCATAGAGTTCCATTCAGAAATCAAACCAGATAGTAGGGTCGCTAACATTGCTGCAATTCCACCTAAAACATATATGGAACTTCGAACCCTAGCAATCAAATGGTCTGGCGTAATCCCCTGTTGAACAGTTATCTGAACAACAAATGCCATAGAAAGTGCCCCATCAAAGATTATCATTCCGACACACATGATGATAAATGAATTTGATATCAATAATAAGATACCCAATGAAGATATGATCATCAAAGTACTAAGAAAGTATAACCAGTTTGCATTTTTAAATTTATTCATGATTAGTACACCAACGACATTTCCTATACCAGCACAAGATAATAGTATTCCAATATACTCTTCTGAAAAATGGAGCGTATATTTAGAATGAATGATAACACTTAGCACAATAACGCTGGTTGAAAATCCGAGTACCAAAGCCGAAATAGTCGCTACAACTTGAGATCCATTAGCATAGAGTACTTTACACCTTCTAGGGAATTCCGAATGAAACTCTTCAGTTTCTGTTTTCCCTTCAAGGGTTTATCATCCGTTTCCTCACATATATTTCGGTATTTAATAGATGAAATAAATAACATTGAAATAAGTAGTAAACTACCACAAATAGTTAAGGTAATGTTCGGGCCATATTTCGCAAGTATAATTCCACCCAAGGCTGGACCAATTTAAGTTACAATCGCATCAGCGGCTTCTAATGAATTATTAGCACTTAATAAACGTTGCCTCCCAACAATTTTAGGTACCATAGCTGAAAGGGCAATATTTAACATCAACCCCACTAAACCCATGAAAAATAATATTGATCCAATAACAAAAAGGCTCGTTATGTCGATTGTTATTAAATATGCCAATAGAAATAATAATAGAGCATATATTAAATTACAGATTGAAGAAATCAAAACCAGATTCTTTTTCTCAATCCAAGTACCTACCTATGGGAATAGAAAACAACACGGAACTAATTCTCTGAAATATAAGCACCAATGAAGTCATTAATGGCGATCCAGTCAGACCCAATATGATAATTGGTATGATTAGTTCGCGAAAACGTTCACTTAAGATTTTAGATGTATTATGAAACCATAACTTCCCAAAATCAGTATTAATCATTAAATTATTCAATTTGAACACCTCTACAAACATTGAAAAAATCAAATGGATGGATGCATTCCTCCACCACTCTATTATTCTCCTTCGTTATAGGAATACCTCTTTTTTACAAAAAAAAGGCAACCGTCCATAGGTCACCTTCTACAAGTTCGTATTGTAAGTATCTAAAAATGACCGTCAACAGACGATCTCCTATTGTTCAACTAAAGCACCCATTAGTTAAAGAATATTGTCCAAGATGTCTATTCAAACTCTCTTCATATACTTAAAATCAATAAAAAAGGAATCCATGGTAATGGTTAAGATTTTAATGTAATAAGTTCATACGTAAAAGTTTCACAACTGCTTCTGTCCTATTTTTGCTATTAGTTTTCCGCATTACATTATGAATAAAATATTTAACAGTTGATTCTCCTATTTGGAGAATACTACTAATCTCTTTTGTTGTATATCCATTAGCTATACTTTGCATTACGCTTAGTTCCTTAGTAGTAAAACCTTTCGTATGTACATGGTTTTTTATTTGGAGTATTTGTAAACTGCTATCACTAAAGCTACGCATTTCTTCCAACAATTCGTCTGTCACTTTGAACTGTACGTTAACAGCTGTCATAAATGCAATTACGATACCGTTTATGGAAAAAGGAATAAGTATCATATTATGAATGGGCTTGGGTATCACAAACTCGGCTCCTATTGAGTTTTGGAAATTATTATCATTTAAGAAACGAACCTCATCCTTTAATAACGTCTCATGTACAAGTGAGTTAACATGTGCTGGATGATGAATATATGAGAGCGATTGAAGATTAGGGTGTTCGTATGACAAAATGCCACTTATCCTACCATTAAAAATAGAATATTGATATAGCTGAACAAACTCAGAAGGGAATGACTCATAGAATACTTTAATCATTTCAAAGAAACCATCATTCACATTTTCCAGTTGCGGAATTGCTATCAGTTTCTCTTTCCAATCACTTTTCATTTTATTACTCCTTTCAAGATGAATTAGACTTAAGGCTAAAAAAATATTGAAACCTATACTTAAATATAGTGCCAAATCACTTTAAATACAACTGTTCACAACCTCAGGTAAGCGTTATCATATATATGTAAGGGAAATAAATGATATAGGGGACAAATCGTTTGGAAGTGAGAAAGCTTAACACAGCTAATCGATATCTTCCAATAAAATTCAATAATAAGGGAGAGGGAGTTATATAATGAGTAAGAAATTCAATGAGAAAGTAGTCTTAATTACAGGTGCTGGATCAGGTTTGGGACAAGCAGCGGCAATACAAATTGCTAGAGAAGGCGGAAAAGTTTCATTGGTTGATTTATCCAGTGAGGGACTAGAGGAAACAAAAGAAAAAATAATTGGAGAAATACCTGAAGCAGAAGTTCATCTCATTACCGCTAACGTATCCGATGAAAAGGCTGTCGAAAACTTCGTTACTGAAACTGTAAATACTTATGGTAGTATTGATGGGTTTTTCAATAATGCTGGTATCGCAGGTGAAAACAATCCAACGCATGACTTTGGCAATGAGGCATTTCGCAAGGTTCTTGATATTAACGTAAATGGTGTCTTTTATGGTTTGAAATATGTACTTAAAGTTATGAAAGAGCAAGGGAAAGGTGCAATTGTCAGTACAGCTTCTCTTTCAGGCATGCGAGCTGGTGCTGGAAATCAAGCTGGATATGCGGCAAGTAAACATGCTGTTATAGGTCTGACTAAAAATGCAGCTATTGAGTATGGTCAACATGGTATCACTGTCAATGCAATCGCACCGTGGGCAATTATGACGCAAATGGTTGAAGAACATTTGAAAGAAATCGGTGGCGATAATTGGGAAAATGTCGCTAAAGAATCTGTAAGTGGAAACCCGATGAAGAAATACGGTAGACCTGAAGATGTTGGAAATCTCGTTGCTTTTCTACTGTCAGATCAAGCATCCTATATTAATGCAGCAGTTATTCCAATTGATGGTGGAGTATCACAAACCGTTTAATAATAAGAAAGAAATCAAGACAAAACGCTGTTCTTTCGCTGATTAAATTGAGAAATTACTAGTAGAGATTATTCTGTTCAATAATTTGTGAAACACTATGTATCAATCTCTAAAAGAGTCGCACTCTGCTACTCTTTTTTTGTTTTTCAGGTAATGTGTTAAGCGACACTAACTCTTTTGGAATTTTACTTTAAACATTTGTACTAAACCACATTCTACAATCTGTTCCACCAATTTCTTATTCAACTAACCTGCCCCGTTAGTTGAACAAGTAAGAAGAACTGCCTCAGCAGCCACATGTTCTTTCACTAAAGCACTCGTTAGCTTAATAAATGCCTGCTCCTGCTATCATTGCAATGCTCCACATAATAAGAGTAAACGATATTGTAAGCCAAACAGTATTGACCGTAGTTTTTTCTTCATGTTTTACCTTTTTCAATATAGAAACCAAATTCAAACAAAATATAACGCACAATATAGGCATTAAAAGCCCTCCAATGAGTAGAAAGACACTAATCACATTATTTTCACTCCTTTGTAGTAGGTATTACGCAAGCAGTCAACTTTGTTCGAATGTTTCTTTATCAACAAAATCTCCCAACTTCTACTTTGGCGCATTCTTTATCCAGTTACGTTCCGGTAATGCACTTTCATCAAACAAGCCCCGAAGATATGTAATAGCCTCATCCCAGGTAGAAAACATAGTAAAATGATACGGCATTTTTCCCTCTTCCATCCAAACTGCCCATTGGTCGTCAGAAAGTTCCGTTGCAAACCAAAAGTCATCATTTACAGTAAAGAAAATGGCATAGGAATTTTCCTGAGCTTCCTTCCATGTGTTATAGCCCAACAATGCTGCAAACTCTGTTGCAGACGGTCCATAATCTCTAGAAAAAAGTTGTTTAAAGTATTTCCCCATCATACTAACAGTCCCCATTTCTCTGTTATGTAGTATCGCTTTTAATAGAGTTTAGTATATCATTGAACTACTCCCACTTTCACTTTGTTTAGAAGTGAGAGATTCTTAGGTTATTGTCTAACCGACATTCATCTCCCACTTACTCGTTCGGCTGTGCCCTATACACTCCTTGAAGTGGAAGTCTTCTGTCGAAGTATTCATAAAATGGAGAAGAATTGGAACCCAATGGCATCATGACAATATGGTATATGAATAACTTATGATAAAGTGTATATATTAACAGATTTCAAAATGAGGCCTCCTCTTAATTCACACACGATATTGTACCTACCTTATTTTGCAAATACTTTTTAGTTTTATAAAATAATTGAATATAGCGAAATAATTCAACTTTTACTAAAAGGAGAAAGATCATGAGATTATTTTCGAAATATAGTGAAGATAAGGTCCAAAAACTCACTAATAAGAAATTGTATGAGCAACTTACACTGCTAAACAATGAACAGGCACCCGACCCGAAATCGATAGAGGTGATTCTATCGGAAATTGCCCAGCGAGACCCAGCTGATTATGAGTTGGGTAAAATCGAGGCAGAAGTAGAGAAATCTAAACGCCATGCCGTTATGGAGACAACAGACATCCTCTATCTTGAAATCAAGTATAACGAGAATTATCTTGCCAAGCCAGAATCCGAAACTGATCCATATGAGCGCAAGCTCCGATCCGCTATGCTTGAAATGATTCGGAAGGAATTAAGCCGTAGGACAATTTAGTACAATCACTTAACAAAGGTAATTGTATATGTTGAATAAGTACCAGACATTAATCCTAATAAGACAAACGAAAAAACAGGAGAAGAAAGTGGATATATTACGATTATTGGATCGTACTCTTCTAGTTTGTTTGAGCCAGCGGAAGAGCTAGAAAAACAGGAAATCTATGATGTTTACTATGATAAACGAGTAGATTCATTTGGTGGAGTGGCGTTGGGAATAAATGAGCATGATGGAAATGATGTCGTGACACAAATTAAAACACCAGATTTTGAGCTCTCCTTAAATGTTACAGGTGACCGTACAGATTTAATGTATGGAGAACCGAGTATTGATGTGCTTTTAGAATTGATTGAAATTAAATAATGAGTGAGGAAGATAAAGACTTTGAATTACCGACTGTACTTTTTACAGTCGGTTTTCTAATGTCGCTATACTGTTTCCTATCAAAAAAAGAAAGATGCTACTTTGAGCAATTTTTAATTTTTATGGAAGTTCAATAAGAAAAAAAGAGTTACCTAAACACCCCTAACTAGAGCCCCCCCCGTTAACTGTAGTGTGGAGCAGGAGAAAAGGCAGAGGTAACAGCAAAGCCTTACCTAAAACTCTATCACCTTTCCTCTTCTATATTCATAGAGTACAACACTAATTTAAAAGGAGATACAGTTTTTGTTATCCATTAGCACTTTTGCCCTATCAATGATTCCACTTTATCTAATGACTTTTATTGGCTTCACTGCTCGCAAATTTCGCGTATTCAGTAAAGATGCTAATCAGGTCATTACACAGCTAATGCTCTATATCACTTTGCCTGCCTTGATTTTGTTCTCGCTTCAAACGACTTTTTCCATTGAATTACTAATCGATTTTATTTGGCTTGTCATCATGTCTATTTTCGTACTATCTGTATCCGTATTTATCGCGGCCAATCTGCGAAAAAAAGCCGCACTTCCTGCCAAGCAAAAAAGTGTATTTGAGAGCCTAATTATCTTTGGCAACCAGGGATTTATTGGATTTGCTGTCATTTATATTTTGATGGCAGAGCAAGGGATTATCTACTTAACCATATTTAATATCTGTTACTTAATTTTAATCTGGACTTATGGCATTTATCTGTTTACTAGGCATGACCGAAGCGTAAATTGGCGTGTGTTATTTTTCAATCCGGGGATAGTGGCAACCCTGGTTGGAGTATGTATGCTATTCCTTTCGTTTAGTTGGCCAGAGATGATTTTAACGACATTTGAAGGCGTCGGTAAAATGACTATTCCTCTCTCAATGATCCTGATTGGTAGCTTTCTTGCAGACATTGAGATGAAGGATTTTCTACTATACGGAAAAAATATTTATATTTGGATCGCCTCCATTCTAAAATTGATTATCCTTCCTTTAAGCTTGCTTGTTTTTATATTTCTGCCTGTTCCACATACGCTGATAATCGTTGCTATGCTGACAGCTGCAATGCCCAGTGCCTCAACCACCTCTGTTTATGCACAAAAATTTGGTGCGGACGCTTCCTTTGCAGCGTTTGGTGTTATGCTGACTACGATCCTCTGTATCATTACTCTCCCGATAATTTACAACATACTATTATGGGTACATTCATTTATAAACTAGTGAAGGCTTTATTGATTTCCAAATGCATTTTTATCCAATGCGTTGAATATGAAGCTCTACAACCAACGGGCCAACAATTATTGAAAAAGAATTTTCATCAGATTGTTATGAAACAAAAACAATTCTAGGGGAATACTATTTTACAACGACTAATTAAACAAAGGAGAATGAACATGGCATACGTATTACAAGTGGATTTTAATATGAATGGACCTTTGGGAGATGAAATGGCAGTTGCCTTTTCTGATTTAGCAAAAAGCATCAACGAAGAAGACGGTTTTATGTGGAAGATTTGGACAGAAAATCCCGAAACAAATGAAGCTGGCGGAATTTATCTTTTCGAAACAAAAGAAACCGCTGAAAAATATATCGACATGCATTCGAAAAGATTAGCTGGATTTGGTATAGCAGATGTTAACGCAAAGATTTTTGCCATTAATTCTAAACTTACTGAGATCACTAAAGGACCAGTAAAATAAATAACTTGACAATGCGAGTAGCTCAACTTCTACTCCTTTTTTATATTAAGAATTCCTACATTTTTCCTTCCTTTATCCATGTCCAAATTCGATAACTACCAAAAATGGATACGAAAAATAGACTAATCATTGTAAATAACCAAATATCCAATCGGCTTATTTCTCGTAGACCATCTGCATTTAAAGCTATAAAAGTTGAAAAGCCTATAAATATTAGGTAACAAAACACATTGGGAATAATCCATGCAATCCTTAACTTTTTGTTCTTCAAAAAAATTACCCCCTTATTCAAGTAAGAATAATTTAGTCTAATCGTTTATGTAATTCATTACCTCTTGTATGTATTCCTCTATTGGTTTTCGTGTATTTACCAACTATTTATTTTTATTAAGCCAAGTACTGGCAATTAAATAACCGATAATAGGTGATATCCCATATCCCATGATTGGCATTGGGAAATTACCAAATAACGTAACAATCATCGTCATGAGGAAGTAAACGCCTAATGATAAAGAAGTGATATTATTTTTACCGTAAAAAAAGAATGGATATATTAATAATAAAAGAGCCAATACACCTAAAACAAACCAAAAACTTCCCAGGTCTGCAACTAAAAAGATTATATGTTCTACATAAGGTACTGGTGCTAAATCATCAAGAAAAATCCACGATACGATACCAAAGGCTACTATAAGTATAATGCTTAATGACTTTACTATATTATTACTAATCTTTTTCCAAATAATGATCGCAGTAGCACATGCAAATGCGGTTAATTGACCTGCATCTGGATGAAATAACAATATTACTAAAGTAATAAAAGTTAGCCCGATTACATAATGTTCACGATTGTTTATTGCTAATTTCCATAAATGAATAATTAATAAAGGCAAAATAATACTTGCTATGTATAGATTAATTGGTCCAAATGATAGCCATCGATGAACACCATCTATACCATTAAACCAAAATGGCAAAACTAATAAAGCTACTAATATTACGGGATAACTAACATTACCGTTACTGCTATTTTTATTCTTGTTTCTAATGATAATAACAGAACCCAAAACGGTTCCTAGCATCCAGATTATTATGTTTTGAATCCAAATACTCGTAATCACACCGTATGATACCATTGCAAGAGTTCCTAAAACGATAGCAGGAAGCATGAGAAAATAAGATATAACACCTTTTATGTTTTTCATGTTACTTGTCCTTTCCATAAACATTAAAGCACAACTCATTAACAATTTTATTCCTATATAAGCTTAATTCCATAAATGTGTTATCAATGTAGAAGGCCATCCATTAAAAAATGATACCTATGTATTCTTCACTCTTAATCTTGCTTAACTTTTTGTACTTCGTACTTAAATCCATGATAGTTATAATTTTGTTTCTTGTACATTTCCCTTGGTGTATCTTCTCCATCGGCCACTAATATTACAACTTTCTCCGAATATGACTCCATTACAAATTTTTGTAATCGGCTTCCAATCCCCTTATTTTGAAACGATTCTACTACAGCTAGATCATCGATTTCGACTGTTTCATCGGAGATAATGACATCTACGTAGCCTGCCGGAGAACCCATATAAAATGCTAAAACTTGCTGAATATCTTGACTTTCAAATTGACGTTTTATAAGATCAACCTTTTGCATCGCGAACTCAGTTCCAAACTCTAAATCATTTTTATATCGTAGATCAATTAGTACTTCTAAATTTTTCTCTGTCACCACTCGGATTTCTATATCTGAGTTGTTTCTTACCGAGGGAAAGTGTTCAGGTTGAATAGCATATAGTTCCAGATATCCTATTTCATAATCCATATCAGTTAGGTATTTACTTAGTTCTCCCTGCGGTTTTATATTTTCAGGGAAATAGAATTTCAGATGCTTTTGTCCTCGACTTAGATGATAATCGCTTAACTGACAACTCCCACGGCTAAAGTCGTGGGGTTCTTTGAATTAGTGGAAACTTGCCACCTACATCACAATTCTTAGAGCGACCTTATCAACCTTACGGTTGAGGTTGCCATCCCTACACTGCTGCGATTTCCCAAAGAAGTTCGTGGGGCTAGAACGTATAGTTCGGCGCTACTCCGACTAGCCGATGAAGACCGTTCGCGCGCTTACGACACCCACTCATTTATTAAAGTCGGCAACTTTGTCATTCCGACTGGTCTATATTAAGCGACATACCACTCCATTTGCTTGTTACTGTGTTGCCCTAGTCTCGTGACTTCTAGATGATGCAGCACGACAAAGTCTTGCCACCCGCGGTTGCACAAGTCTATGTCTATCCCATCTAAGGTATCGACGGTGTTTCCAATTAGGAAAGCACTATACAGATCACGTTGGATGCGTTCACCTAGAATATCATTCCAGCGTTCGCTTAATTTTTTCTTGGTGTATTCGCCAGTCATATGATTGAATTGACTTGCTTTGACTTCAACAGTATTGATTTCCTTGACTCTTCTACCTTGATAGGTTAGTTTTCGGTCAATAATCTCAATCAACATGGCAGGCGCTCGGTTGGCGATCACCTTACCGTAGCGTTTTTTCTTGTTGATTTTTCCATTCATTTTGTTGCGTGTTGTCTCCTTGGCTCGCTTTTGAAGTCCTTGTACCCGCATGGTTTCTACACGAATGTCTGAGCCTAGCGAGAGCACATGGTTCGCAAGGATTTCATGCGATTGTTTTCGTTTAACCGCAATCTTCCGGTGCAGGTCTTTGCGGATAGCCTTTAATCGTAGATAGCGTTTCGAGAAGAGCCATTTTAATTTCACGCCGCGCTTAATCGTTCCGTTTTCATTGTAGTTGTCTGGATTAGTTGCCCGTTTGCTTCTGTCCATTGCCCGCTCAATCTTGCGGAGTGCCTTGCCATCCGCCACGCATTCGGGCGCTAATTCATGAAGCTCAACTGCTTTCTCACTAGAAATAGCGAGCGTACTTGTGCCCAAATCTAGTCCGACACGTTTTGTTTCATCACCAGAAACTTTACGGTTTTTCTTCCATGATTTATCTGGCGGAAAACCCTCTTGTATGAGTTGAGCGAAGTAGCGAATCTCGCCACGAATTTCCCTGGAGATAATGCGTACATATTTAGTTCTATGACATAAGGCAACACGCGCGTAGCGGTCTTTGCGCTTGATAATAAGCGGTACTTTAATTGCGCCTTTTTTTGGCTGTGAAACAGGATTTTTCTTTGTGACTCGTGTCTGTTCGCCCCAAAGGATATACCCATCTCCATAGCGCAAACCAGTAGTATTTAATTTGTTTTCGATTGAGAAATCATTCGACCAACGTTTAAAGTTTACTTTACTCGCTTGGTGATAATGGACTTTTTCAACCGCATTGAAAGCTCTCGTTGCGAGCTTTTGCGCTTCAAGCGAGCCGATGTTCTTGGCGAACTTTGCTTGGATTGGTGCGACAAAAGCATGAAGTTGATATTCTGAATAACCGTAGCTTTGTTCGATTGTATAAATTTCAACCGTCAGCCGTTTAAATTCACGCATGATTACTTTCTCTTCTGCTGTTCGTTTATTCGCATGCTGAGCTTTAGCAGTTTTGTACTTGGTTGAAATTGCTTGTTTTGCTTTTACTGTCATTCGATAGGTCTTGTCCGCAAGGACAGCTTTCAATCGTTTTAGAGCCTCTCCAAGGCAAGAATTATAGATGCTTTTTCCAATACGTGTCTTCTTGCCTAAAATTTTGCGGTCATAGGCAGTTGTTTTCATTTCCAGTTCAAGCACATAGCTTGGTGTCGTGTCTTTTCTTGCCATTGGGTTTGCTCCTTTCTAACGTTTCTCTGCATCTCAACATATCGCTTAATCGTTTGAGTTGATACATTTCCTGCGGTGGATACGAAATAACTACGGGTCCATTAGCTAGGAATATTTCCGCCATTATATCCGCAGGGCTGTACGTTGGAAGGATGTTCAAGAATAGATGGCAGTGACCTTCGTCAGTTTCCATAGCCGCTATCTTATAATCTTCTTTCTTGCAGATTTGTCGAACTAGCTCTTTGAAGCGAAAGTCCACTTGTTCATTAAGAAATGCCTTTCTACGGTATCGAGGACAAAATACAAAGTGATAGTTCAGAAGACTCACTGTCGTCTAGGCTCTTCGATATTCTCCCATATCCACATTATACTATACAGACCATATGTTCGCAATCGAGGCATAGATATATACAACAAAAAAACAAGAAATTGATAGATGTCGGCTTACGACACCTCGCAAGGAGGTGCCCCACGCCGAATTCACTATCATCCCATCCCTAAAGGGGTGGGCTTTCTCGTTCGTAAGTTACGTAATTTCCCACCACTTTAAACGTCTTTAAAGATGGTAAGGTTTTAAATTCAATGAAATTACTATCATACTTTGTTAGCATTTCTGGATAGTGAGCATGTCTATAATGAGTATTTTCAGCAGCTATGTTCCCAGGTGTATAAGTATCTTCAAATGTTACTTTTTCATTTTTTGTACTCCTTACTTTAAGACTGATGCCCCTCTTTCTACATGATTATTATTCATACTTTCTTAACGTTCCACATTAAATGCTTCACTATAGATTTCACGCAGCTCAGCCGAGTTGTCTGGCCAATTAATTGGTTTATCATTGACGACTTGGCCCAATACATCTAGGCACCTATGCCATCCTGCGGCAGTATTTACTGCCCATGAATCATCGTTAAATGTATGGGTAAAGATCATTCGACACCCTTTATCCTCTTCCTGCAATGAAATGTTTATCAAATCATCAACTTCACGGAAACCAAATAAATGGGGCTTTTCTAATTCAGTGATTGTCGCACTATATGTCGTTCCTTCACCGTCATCGAAGGCAATTTCGCCGCCGACTCTGAGGTCCATCTCCCCTGTTGCGAAAGGGTACCATTGGGTGAAGTCATTAGTATTGGTAATGATTTGGAAAACATCTTCTAGACTATGCTTGAAAAGTCGTTCAAATCTTAAAGCATATCGACCTCTTGACTCGTGTAGTGTCCCGTATTCATTCATTATTTCATTCTCCTTGTGTCCGGAATCGTGATTTTGGAGTCTTTCCTAGACTTAAAACCAGTAGAGCTACTAATAATACAAACGAGCCCGCTGAAAGTGATTTGACAACCATTGAAGTTTTTGTGAAAAACAAATAAACATCAAAAACTATAAGAAGAATTAGTAAAATATTACCTATAACTAAAAGAGTTTTCACGTTACTCTTATCTGAACGTTTTTGTTCCATAGCCACATCTCCTTTGATGCAATATTACCAGTAATCTGTCATTTATGCGACACAAATCTACAATTGCATACCTTTATAAACTCTTTGCCTCAACAAATCGTAGCATTCCTTTTGAAGCGGATATAACGTCTTCCTGATTAAAAATCAGACACGCTGTTCCGCCCGTATATTTCGCACATTCAAATTCACCAAGAACTGTCACGTACCCTTCTTTTAAAAAAATAAATGAGTTCACCATCATGTTCCTCAACAGCACTTAAATCGTTATATAAATAAGCTTTCATTGGTTGATCGTAAAATTTCATATCCCTTACCGTCCTTTGCAAATCATTAATCCACTAAAAACCCATGGTAATTCAAGGTTTTGCGTTCTGATTTTATTCAACATCCAAAGCAAAGACATAACTTGCGGTACCTTGTTTCCAGTGAGCCATTACTTCGTAGATAACTTGCCCTTTACCAGAAATAACTACTACATCTGAGGAGCTTATTACATTGTTGTCATCCCATATTCTCACACTATAGCCGTCTGGTTGTATGTCGAATTTCAGTTCAACTTTCATACCGACTTCGACTTGCAACGAATTATTGCTATTAACCGATTCTGGTGGTGGTAACGAATCTGATTCTACGGCAGTTTCTGTCCCGTCATCGTGCTCAAAACGCCAACTATATGTGCCAAGCGTTGGCCAAAGTGTCTCTTCCCCAACATCAATGGTTAAAGACGGCGGTTCGAGGATTGTATGTCCAGAAGTCTTTCCGCTACCACTTTCCACAATTGGACGGGCATTTATTGCCTTTTCATTCGCAGCGTTTAAGCCCGAACAACCCGCCAATGATATAAGAATTATAAGCGTTAAAATTAAAAGAGAAAATTTGAAGTTCATCTAATCCCTCCTCGTATGAACTTAGACGGTAAATGCATAGAAAAGTTACAATTTGAAATTGGTCAGGAATTAACCTCCATCATTTCTCCATACTCCGCCATAAATGTCTCGCGGTCTTTCTCCAAGTATTCGTCACTCGGGATTTTCTCTAGAATTTCTTCCTGGGTGTAAATACGTCCTCCTTTAATAACCCGATCAATATCCTTTGTATGTTGAATATCCTCCAATGGGTTTTTATTCAAAATGACCATGTCTGCAATATACCCTTTTTTAATCATGCCGATATCCTTCAGGTTGACGGAGGTCGCTGCTTTGATGGTTGCCGCCTGGAGTGCTTCCATTTCGGTGAATCCAATTTCCACGAACAACTCTAGTTCACGGTGGAGCCCCATCCCCGGCAGTGTCCAAACGCCACCCGGTGTGTCTGTTCCTGTTACGACAGTGCCTCCCAAATCAGCATAGGTTTTTGCTATGTCTTTGATAAATTGAGTTTGGCTACCTAACTGTTTTTTTAATGCATCCCCGTGTTCTTGGGAATTTGTCAACCAATAATCTTTGAGCGAACCTTTCTTTTCGATTGTTTCAGCTACAATATTTGATGGATGCCAATAATTAGGCATTTGGACGATTTGGTCGAATATCACTAAAGTTGGACAGAGCTTCACATTATATGCAAGCATTTGTATACATAATTCCTTGATTTTATCTTTGTCCGGACGTTGCCAGTCAATTTTATCCCATACTTCTTGTTCCGCCGATGGATACCAATCTGGGTAAATGGCCTGTATGAAACCCGATGCATGTTCAAACCATTTCACACCTGATTTGGCCGCATCCAGTGCGTTCACTTTTGAAGAATGAATTAAATCACAGCTAACTTCGAGTCCATATTTGTTTGCTTCAGACACAACCGCATCCATAACTTCTTTGGATATCCATCCATAAATTTTTATGAACTTTGCGCCTGCATCTTTTTGTCTTTTAACTTCTATTCTCCCCTCATCAGGATCATCAGTAACAAAATTCCCGAAGCTTGTTGGCCCCCATAAGCCTGGTGGTCCATCAATCATTCGATCCGCGGAATAAACCCTAGGTGTGGGTGCATCAATAGGTGATTCGATCAGTTTCTTCAGTTGTAATACATTACCTGCCGTATTACGAACAGTCGTCACGCCCGAAGCAACAAATTGCGGTGCAAAGCCTTCCTGAATATGACAGTGCATGTCGATTAAACCAGGAATGATATACTTCCCTTCCATATCAATCGTTTCAATTTCCGATGGTAAGTCACTGTCTTCAAAATAGATATTCTTAATGTAGCCATGATCAACCTCAATAGCTCCATTAAAAGAGGCCCCACGCTCAACGTCAATAATTGTTGCATCTTTCAATATAAACTTCTTGGATAAGTCCATACTCGATTCCTCCCTTGTTTTGAATATAACTATAGTTTACTAGATAGATTGAAATATGAAATAACTTTCTCATATAGTGGAATTCAGTTACCGAATGTTCAAAAATTGGTATAATCAGGATAGATTGGGTGGGAGGAATAGGAACTTGAAAAAATACGGGGAAACATTAAGAATGATTAGGGAGCAGAAAGGCTATACGATGCAGCAGTTAGCATCAGGCATTTTATCTGTCTCATTTTTATCGAAATTTGAACGCGGTGAGTCGGACATTTCTCTTAGTTATATCACCCAGCTTTTGGAAAAGCTCTCCCTTACTTTTGAAGAGTTTTTTTATCTACATGATGGTGTTGGTCATGGGCAGGTTGACTATTTCTTTGATAAAGCGAACGAGGCATATATCAATCGTGACTTGAAGCAATTGGAACAGTTAAGGGAAATCGCACTAGATAAGTGGGTAACACATGGTTTGGAAACATTTCGCTACAATACATTAATGCTGGATGTTTACGAAAGTATTATCCGCGGTGAATTGATCACTTCTAGCGATGATACCCTTGATGTTTTATATGGATATCTTTTTGATGTGGAAGTTTGGGGATATTATGAATTGTCATTGTATAATTCGACGATGTTCCTTATGCCGCTGGAAATGGTTATGACACTGTCCAAAACCGCCTTTGAGAAAAGTGCGCGTTTCGGATCTTTGAAAAAGATTAACAAAGTGATCATCCCCATTCTCAGCAATACACTGACTTACCTGATGGGCGGATCGAAATCGACACTTTACGTGGAACAATACAAGGTCTTCCTTGGTTATTTGGAAAGTCTGGATATCCCGGAAAAAGACCTTTATACCAGAAACGCATTGTTGCAAATTAAGGGAATTCATGACATAAAAATCGGCAATCGGGAAAAAGGTATTGAAATGGTCAAAAAAGCGATTTCGATTTATACGGAACTGGGTTCAAAAGAACTTGCAGTGACTGCAGAAAATTATTTGAAAATCGTGTTGGATGAAAAGAAGCTTAATACAATTCAATAGGTCCGCTGCGCTACCTATTAAAAGGTGCGCGACGGATTACTATAATACGAAGGATATGCTTTCGTTCTTTAATTCAACAACCAGCTCACCTTGTTTTTACTTGCTCCGCAAACATACTCTCCACAACAACCTTCAAAGCAAACGGCGTCTGCACAAATGCACTTTCCTTATGCAACCGCTCCGTCAATTTATGCGCATCTTTCCCAAATGGCCCGATATTCAACACCGGTGCCTGCAACCGCTGCATTTCTTCGAACGGTATACTGTATAAATCTCCCCACAAAGGCGTATTATTTTTATATGCTTTCCATCCGGTATCATTTTCATCATAGTTAACGTAACTTAAATCTGAAATCCCATTGAAGTAATGAACTTGTTTTGCGTCAACATCAAAGTTTTCCTTCAATACTTCTTGTGTCAGCGCTATCTTTTCAGTAACTAATTCATTCTCTGATGAGTTAATCGCCGGGTAGTACGGCGGTGCATAAAATAGGATGGTTGCTGGTGCTAGTTCTTGACAGTTTAGCATTAATCGATCGCAAATTTGAATCGACATGTCGCGTTCGTCGAGCGTTTCATCCGACATCACGATGTTTTTAATTTCTACGACTTTTGCTATGCCTAATTTTTCTTCTGCATAGTCTAGTAAATCGCAGTATTCCAGTACTTTAATGTCGCCAATCGGATTGACGTCTTCGCGTTTACAAATCGCTTTGTAATCCTTTTCGCATTCTGCCATTGCTGCAACTGCTGTTTTGTTAAATATAGTCATAATATCCGTTGCATTTTGTCGCATGAGAAAGACATTATATAACGCGGCACTATGATGAGATGTTTGTGTTGAATAATTCTCTTTCAAGTCACTGATTTTCAAACAAATTGGTAATGGTGTTTTTTCATTATAAAATTCCTCGACGAAATCCGGGTTGAACTCCATCGCCTTCGTTAAATAAGAAGCCATATAATGCCCTGTTATGCCGTTTAACGGTTCGCCAGCATGTGTTTCCCTTCCATAAAATAAAGCGGAAGGCATGATTTTCCCGATTGTTCCTGAGTAAATATAATAATTTTCATCTTGCGGTTTTTGTGAAAATGACGGTTCGCTGTTTAAAAACAACTCATAGTCTACCCCGTACTCTTCTCGTATATCGATTAACCCACTGACAGCGGCTCTCATGCCGGATGAGTTCACTTCTTCATCGGGTACGGTTAACAAAATCAAGTTGATCGGCCATTTTTCAGTGGTCGCCATTTCAAGTAAATGTAAATGTAAAACAAGGCCCATTTTCATGTCCATTGTACCTCGGCCAAATAAATACTCATCCGATTTAATATCCACTTGGACATCCTTTGGCAAATCATTAATTTTCGTTTTAAATTCCTCAGTTAATGCTCTGGGGCGGAATGCAAGCGCTTCCAAACTACCAAACTCTTCCGTATGGACCGTATCGAAATGACTGATGAGTACAATCGTTTTAGCCGTGACACCGCTATTATAAAAGCCTGTTACTGCGTTACGGCCTTTTCCTGCATCATGAAATTGGATTTGCCAACGATTTTCTTGAAAATACTTGAGTTCTAGTAGTTTGTCTTTAATTTTACTTGCAAATTCGATTTCACCGGTGGTCCCTGTTCTGCTGTCCCAACTAACAACCTCGCATAATAATTCTTCTAATTGATTGGGTGTATTCCACTTCATGGCTGGTCCCCTACCTTTCCCATTAAAGCTTACAAGTTAATTCTCAGCGTAATACCCTAAAAATCGCTTTTCTACGTTATCCAAATGAACAATTATTTTATTTCTCGCTAACCGGACATCTTGTTTCTTTAAGGCTTCGACGATTTCCAAATGCTCTTCATAAGCACCCTTCGCACTCGTTGGTATCGTGCTCGACAATATCAAAAACGCACGATTAACGCCTGTATTCACCCGGTGGATGATTTTTCTAAACTCGCTGTTTTTATTTGGCGATGCTAGTAATAGATGAAACTCTCGGTCTAATTCGATGAAATCATGGTAACTATCCCGTTCAATCGCGTTTAATTGCCCTGCAAGATTATTTTCCAATAATAGCAGAAACGGTGCATCTACTTTTGATATAATTTTCTCGATATTATGCACTTCCAACAAGCTTCGCAGTTCCATGTATTCCAATGAATGTTCTTTCGTAAAACTAGCGACAACCGCAGGACGACCCTTTCGGTGGATGACTAACCCTTCCGATGCAAGCCGATTAAGTGCATCACGTAAAGGCGTGCGACTAATCCCCAAATCAGTCGCAAGCTTCTCCTCCGGCAACGACTCATCACCCTTTAACTTCCCCATAATAATCGCTTTTTTCAGTAAACTATAAGCCTGCTCCGCCAACGTCTCACTCTGCTCAATCTTCTTCACAACCCACACCCCCAATTGTAATGACAAAAACCCTTTAGGATTAGAGCCAAAATCCACGCTCTATTTAAACACTACCTAATTAAAGTTAACTCTGGTTCATTTCTACTCACCAAGTTCCGAGCTTGCTTGCACTCAAACCATTTTGCTTGCAAGTCGGGACTATTCACCTATCAACACTTTCCAAAGTTTCCCGCTGGAAAGCGTCCGCCTGTAGCGGAAATCCATATTCTAGTTAAACTACATTATTTTTTAACCTAATAAACAACCGCAATCATCTCTAACTCATGATCCGTAAGATTCTCCATCCCATGACTCTGCCCTTTTTTAATCAGACATAAATCCCCAGCTTTTACAGGAACTCTTTCTTCATTGTGATCGAGGAAAACCCCTTCGCCTTTCACCACATAATAAGCCTCCGCATCATCCGTATGCAAATGATAGCCAATCGTAGAATGAGGGCTTACCACTACTTTTGCAAATAGTGATAACCCCTCCACCTGATCTTCCTTTGTAATCTTTGTATGCATTTCAATACTGCCAATGCCGCCACGAGCATTTTTAACGACCTTTTTTTCTTGTGTATTTCTAATCATCATCAGCACTCCTTAATCAAATAGACTTGGTATGAATGTCGAGATGGACGGGACAAATATAATAACTAAAACGACAGCTGCTACAATTCCGATAATATGTAACACGTATGGGAATGTATCTTCAATTCCCATGTCTTTATCCGTAATACTACAACCCGCGATGAGCGACAGGCCTACTGGCGGTGTAATATTTGCCAATGCAAAGTTCATCACGAGGACCATTCCAAAGTGAATCGGATCGATGCCATACTGTAAAGCAATCGGCATGAAAATCGGACTCAACAAGATGATTAACGAAGTCACCTCGGTTAATGTACCAAGGATGAATAAAATCACCGAGACCATCAACAAGAATTGAAGCGGCGTACTTGCGAACTGTAAAAAGAACTCAGAAATCATTGCTGGAATTCGATTCGCTGTCAGCACATAAGTAAACGCGCTAGCTACTGAAATAATGATTAAGATAATCGCAGAAGTCGACGCCGAGTTTATCATGATTTCTTTAAATTTTTTCAACGTTAATTCTTTATAAAAAATCGATAATATGAAACCATAAACGACCGCAATGACCGCTGCCTCTGTCGCTGTCACCAGTCCACTAAAAATACCACCTAATATAAAGATCGGTGCCATTAACGGGAAAAATGCTTGTGTACAAATTTCCAGAAATTCTTTGGCCGTTGGATGCGTATGCTCTACGATGCCAAAACCTTTTTTCTTCGACATAAATGACACGTAAATACAGAGGACAATTGTTAGTAAAATCCCCGGTAAAAATCCGGCAATGAACAACTTACCTATGGAGATATTCGCTGTAATTCCTAGGATAACCATTGTTATACTCGGCGGGATAATTAAGCCTAAAACACCCGCAGGCCCAATGATACTGGCGATAAAAGAGTTGCTATACTTTTGTTCTTTCATACGCGGGACAATGACAGATCCAACCGCATAAGTGGTTGCCACAGTGGAGCCGGAAACTGCACCGAAAAATGCGCTCGTAACAACTGCAGTCATTCCTAATCCACCTGAAAATCTTCCAACGATGGCGTCCGCAAGCGCCATTAAACGCTTGGTAAGTCCGCCTTCTCCCATGATATTCCCTGCAAGTATAAAAAGCGGAAGTGCTAAATAGGAAAAGTTGTTAACCCCAGCAAACATTCGCTGAACCATTATTTCCAGCGAAATATCGCTAAAAATCAGGACACCTGCTGAGACAATCCCAATCGTAAATGCAATGGGCATCCCCAGAAACAGTAGGACGAAAAAACCGACTAAAATGGCGATAATCATAAGGTAGCCTCCCCACTCTTAGCGCCAGGGCTAGATTTAGTGAACATATTATTGATGATAAAGTAGATGGAGAATATCGAACTCACTGGAATTACGCCATAAAATAGACCCATCGGCAATTGCAGTGTTGAGGAAGTTGTCGCCATTGTCGACCAGGTAAGTTTGAACCCATAAACTAATAAAATACCAAAGAATACGATCGTAATGATATGTATAACAAAATCAATTGCTCGTTGTTTATTTTCACTCACTAAACTTACAAAATACCTTACCCCAAGATGCATTTTTTGATGAATGGCTAAACTTGTTCCTAGGAACGTTAACCAAACAATTAAGAGTCTTGCTAGCTCCTCCGTACCTGGCATTGAAAACTTGATGAATCGTGAAAAGACTTGAACGAAAACAATAACCGTTAATCCTGTTATCGCAATGACACATAAAATCGATAGAAATTTAACTATATTGTCGGTCAACTTCGGTGACATGATGTTCCTCCTTTACCAGTTAAAGTTTATTTCCTAGTCGATTAAACTAGGAAATAGTTGCTAGATTACCAGCCTGATGCTGCTCTATAAATATCCATTAACTCTTTTCCAAAATGATTTTCTTCCCATTCTTCATACACAGGCAGCATTTTCTCGCGAAAAGCATTGGTATCAACATCGTCATTAACGAGCATGCCTCTATTTTTAAGTTCTTCAATATAATTTTGTTCAGCTTCATCATTTTTTACTTGTACTTCTTTTGAGATTCTCTCTGATTCTTCTAAAATTATTTTCTGGTCTTCGTCAGAAATTTTGTCCCAGACATCATTATCAACGACTAGCATAATCGTGTTGTAAAAATGGCCCGTCAATGACAAATACTTTTGAACTTCGTCTAATTTAGGTGTCACAATATTTGCTAATGGATTTTCCTGGGCATCGAGTGCACCTTGTTGTAAAGCGCCGTAAACTTCACTGAATGACATTGCTGTCGGCAGTGCATTAACTTCTTCGAATGCATCAATTCGAAGTTTAGACTGCGCAACACGGATTTTTAACCCTTCCATATCTGCAGGTGTGACGATGGGCTGTTTGTTGTTCGTAATATGTCTGAAACCCCATTCAAGGTAGCCGATTTTCGTCATGCCTTGTTCATCCATAACATTTGCTAGATAATCTCCAAACTCACCGTCATAAGCTGCTCGTGCATGATCAATGTCTTTCCACATATACGGCAAGTCTTCAATCGCCATTCGCATGTCCAATGCTTGCATAGTACCCGCCATGATGGCTGCTGATTCCATCGTGCCCATTTGCACTTGTTCTAACATTTCCGTTTCGGATCCCAGTTGACTGTTTGGGAATATATCGATTTCAACACGCCCCTCGGTTTTTTCCTCCACAATTCCCGCCATTTCTTTGATTAAATCCGATGCTGGTGTTCCTTCTGTTAAGGCGTGACCGAGTTGTAATTTCACATTTTCTCCGCCGCTATCTGAACATCCCGCCAGTATAATTGCCATGACCAACGAACCCATAAATGTATAAGTGATTTTCTTCAACATATTATCTCCCCCTTATAAATACCTATAAATTAATCTTAAACGTCTCTACTACAACATTTTAATTGTTTCACGCTACAATATAACTTTCTAATAACTGTATACAGTGTACATGTGTTTAAATAAATATACATGATAGTGCATATAAAGTCAATTCCCTATTTTCCCTATTTCATGATTCTTTTCCATCTATAATTTTGCTGATTAGACCAATAGCAGCATAGTTTTTGAGCGATTCGATTTGATTTTTAATAGGAATAATTCTAAACATTACGCCTGAATGTTATTTACAAATTGAATTCATTCGCCTAGTATTAGCGTATACAGTACACAAGTGAATTTGCTTAAGGAGTGTTTTAATGATAAATCGAGTAAATGAACGGATTGTTGATCTCGAAGTTCCTGGTCTTCGTGTCTTTTCAAACGAGGTCGCCAAATACAGTGACGGGGTCAATCTGACCATTGGAGAACCTGACTTTCCGACACCCGAACGTGTGAAACGAGCAGGTATTGAAGCAATCGAACAAAACTTGACGGGCTATTCCCATAATGCGGGTTTACTGCCGCTACGTGAAAAGGTTTCGTTGTTTTTTGAAGACACCTATAAATTTCACTATGATCCTGTTTCCGAAGTAATTATTACGACCGGGGCGAGTGAAGGAATCGACTCAATCTTACGCACGATTTTAAATGAAGGCGATGAAGTGATTATGCCTGCCCCGATCTATTCTGGGTATGAACCGATCATCCATTTAAATGGGGCGAAAGCCGTCTATTTAGATACTTCGCAAACAGGGTTTGTACCTTGCCCTGAAAAGTTGGAGGACTTGATCACTGAGAAGACAAAAGCCGTTATTTTAAATTACCCATCGAATCCGACAGGTGTGACGTTAACGAAGGACCAGATGGATGGACTTGTAAATGTTTTGGAGAGACATCCTATTTTTGTTATTTCAGACGAGATATATAGTGAGAATTCATTCAACAAAAAGCATGTGTCTTTTGCAGAATATCCTCAAATTCGAAATCAGCTTTTTCTCGTCCACGGCTTGTCAAAATCACATGCGATGACGGGCTGGCGAATTGGGTTTGTACTAGGGCCAGAAGATGTGATGGAACATGTCCTTAAGGCGCATCTTTTCAATTCCATCTGTGCTGCGCTACCTAGCCAATATGCAGGAATCGAGGCGTTAACAACTAGTCGCGGGGCTCCTGAAGTGATGAATAAGACTTATGTAGAACGAAGAGATTATGTATACGATCGACTTATTTCCATGGGGCTTAGCGTCGTTAAACCAACAGGCGCGTTTTATATCTTCCCTTCTATCGCAGTAACTGGGTTGACTTCATGGGCG
The DNA here is from genome assembly GCF_057669865.1 of Sporosarcina sp. Y1009. Classification (NCBI taxonomy): domain Bacteria; kingdom Bacillati; phylum Bacillota; class Bacilli; order Caryophanales; family Caryophanaceae; genus Sporosarcina; species Sporosarcina sp. Y1009. Next base: position 525,604 of record NZ_JBYHFO010000001.1, read on the forward strand.
TTCGCCACTGATTTGCTTAAACAGGAACATGTTGCAGTCGTACCAGGAAGTGCTTTTACGGAGTATGGCGAAGGGTTTATACGGATATCCTATGCGAATTCTATGGAGACTTTGGTTGAGGGCCTGGATCGAATTGAACGGTTTATTGGGGTTAATCGTTAGGAAAAGTGGGATTATATATAGTTGACACTGCATTTTATTTTGCAGTGTTTTTTATTTGAGTTTTAAATTAACTAAAGATTAAAATTTAAATGGTAATTTATCGTTATTGTCTATATAATATAGGTAAAGATCAATTCATTTTTGAGCGCCCGAGTAAGATGCACAGCAAGGTATGATCATTCAGAAGGAGGGTACATATTGCAAGTACATAAATGGCTATTTTTAGTTCTACTGTTTATACTCTACGCAGTTATAGGAGTTGTTATATTATTCTATACTGAATATTCCCCTTTCCATAAACTTGCTTTGTTTATTGCATTGATTTATTCGACTCATTTTATAAAAAACGTAACGAAAGCTAAATTGACGAAGAAGACGAGTTAACGATCCTACAAATCCATACAGAATAATGTTTAAGTAAAAAAGTGCCTGACCTTCTGCAATTAAAAATTGCAGAAGGTCAGGCACTTTGTTTTATTTACCGTAAAATTCAGGTGGAACAATATTTAAATCGATTCCCCAAAAGATTGGCATGAGGTAGTAAACGGCCAGAACGATCAACAAGAGGGCAAATATATTGATATAGAAGCCGACTTTGACCATTTCCACGATTCTAATCTTCCCAGTACCAAAAATGATTGCGTTTGGCGGGGTTCCAACTGGCAACATGAACGCACAGTTTGCAGCCATCGCAGCAGGTACCATTAATGCGAATGGGTGAATCTGCAGTGCAAGCGCTAATGACGCGAGAACTGGGAGAATCATTGTTGCTGTTGCTGTATTCGATGTAATCTCTGTCAATGCTAAAACAACCAACGTTGAAAGCGTGATAATAACAATGATATGGAGCCCATCTAAAACTGTTAGCTGCGTTCCAATCCATTCAGAAAGACCTGTTTGACGGAAGCCTGCTGCAATGGCAAGTCCACCACCGAATAGTAAAAGTACACCCCATGGAATCTCCTTAGAGTCTTCCCAGTCCAAAATACGTTTGCCGTATTTTTTCGTAGTTGGGATTGCAAATAGGAGAACTGTTGCTAAAACTGCAATCATCCCGTCTTTTAAGTCAGGAATAATGTTAACCCATATAAACTCTCTTGTGATCCACATAAATGCAGCAAAAACAAATATAGCTGCAACTACTTTCTCTTCATAAATCATCTTGCCAAGTGATTTACGTTCTTTTTGAATAACTTCTTTTCCGCCTGGAAGACCTTTGATGCTCATTTTAAAAGCAAATCTTCCTAAGTAAAGCCAAGTTGCAGTTGTAAGAATAGCGACAATTGGAACAGCAATTAACATCCAGCCTGCGAATGAAATTTCCACATCGAAAAGCTCTTGTACTTGTGCGGCTAGGATGATGTTTGGCGGTGTACCAATTAGTGTTCCTAACCCACCAATTGTTCCTGCATAGCCAATTCCAAAGATTAACGCTTTCTCAAATTTCGGTAATTCGTTCTCTTCAGGTCGTCCTTTTAATGCAGATGCAACTTGCGCAGTAATCGCTAACCCCATCGGGACCATCATCATAACTGCTGCCGTATTGGATACCCACATCGATAGAAAAGCTGTAGCTACCATGAATCCGAGTAAAATTCTTTGCGTACTCGTACCGATGAAAGCAATGATGGCCATTGCAATTCTTCTATGCAGATTCCATTTTTCCATCGCTGTTGCGATAAAGAAACCACCTAGAAATAAGAATATAATATCGGCTCCATAAGCTGATGTCACCGTTCCACTATCTAACGCACCTGTTACAGGTAGTAAGAAAATTGGAAGTAGTGAGGTTGCTGGAATTGGAATCGCTTCTGTAATCCACCAAGTGGCAACCCATAATGTAACTGCAAGTACAGCCCTTGCTTCTGATGATAATCCTTCAGGTGTGAAGAATAACAATGTCAAAACAAATAATAACGGCCCAAGTATTAAGCCGACAATTTGTGCAGTTGCATAAGACTTCTTATTGAACTCATTATCTGGCTTTGGTGAAGGTTGGCCAGTTGTTGAGGCTGGTACGGATTCGTTTTTCTTTTTGGCTTTATCAATATCTTTCTTATAAGAAAAAAAGTTCAGTAGATTCTTTGTTTGGTCATGTGAACGCCATAGTCCTTGCCAAACATTTGACACGATTGTCTTCAAGATAATTCCCTCCTGTGTAAACGCTTACTTACGTTGTGTTGTTAGGTTACTATAAAGGCTATTTCACGTTAAATATAGCTTACGTAAATAAGCAAATACTTTTGTAACTAAAAAAAGAGAATCACAATTGAACAAATTGTGACTTCCCTTATTCTCGACATAATGATTGAAGGATATCAATTTTTTCAGATTTAAGGAGGAATCGATGTAACGGGCGACCTGTTTCTTGATACACAACATCAACATTCAACATATTTTGTTCTACGAGATGGTTTAAATACTTTCGTACCGAGACACGGGAAATCCCGGTTTCTTCCGCCAGATCACCCGCTGAAAATGCCGTTCGTTCTCGTTTTATAATTTGACGAACAATCGTTGAAAAAGTTCTTACTGTAAGTCCTTTTGGAAGTTCGAGGACTGTTGGTTGTGGTTTTTCTGATTTGAGTAAGAAGGTATCGATTTCTTCTTGACTCATGTTTTCATTGACACTCATGACTTTAAACTTCCCTGCATAATGTGACAGCGCTTCTTGAAATCTTTCAAAGCTAAATGGTTTTATCAAATAATCGACTGCACCGTGATGTAGAGCTGTTTGAACGGACCCTTTGTCATTTGCAGCGGTAATGATAATTACATCAACTGGATTATCGGATTGGCGTAAATCGCTAAGAAGCTCCAGCCCTGTTCTATTCCCCATATGGACGTCGAGTAAAATCAAATCGACTTTGTTATGTTGGAGAAATGTCCAGCCTTCCTCCGCGTTTTGTGCCATTCCTGCAAGGGAAAAACCAGGAATACTTTCTAAATAAATCGCATTAAATTTCGCAACCATCGGATCATCTTCTATTATTAAGACCTCAATCATTCAAATCCTCCTTCATATGGAATTTTCACTTGAAATTTAGTGCCAGCCCCTTTTTCTGAGGATACAAGTAGCTCACCATCTACATCGGTCAGTGCTTTATTGACCAAATAGAGGCCATAACCGCGGTTTTCGCCTTTGGTGGATAAACCGATTCGTGATGTTTCTTTAAAATCCGTCGTGATGATGCCTGGACCATTATCCGCGATTTCAAAACAAAACTGATTGTCCTCATAATTTATGATGATTTCAATATGTCCTTCATCCTGATCTCGAACCGCATCTGTTGCATTGTCAATGAGATTCCCGACAATTGTTATGATTTTGTCCATATGCTCTATTTTCTTCAATTCGGGTAGCGGTTGTTCACCTCTTAGCTCAACGTGAATGCCTAAATCACTAGCTTTGCTTAGCTTATTGACTAAATAGCCCGAGATGACCGGGTCCTTTACTAGACGGGAGACTGCCCCTATTTCTCTCTGATAGGAATCTGACAGGTAGGTTGTGTATTCCTTAAGTTCGTCATACGATTTTGTATGAACCATCGCGGTTATGACATGTAATTTGTTCATAAATTCATGCGTTTGTATTCTAAGCGTTTCTGCAAATGCTTTAACACCAGACAGCTGATTGACTAGAGATGTGAGTTCTGTTTTATCCCGAAAAGTAGCGAGTGCCCCGACAATTTTATCATTTACAATGACAGGTACTTGGTTGACGACGATTGCAATACCATTCAAATCTTGTTCTTGGTTATACGCCGATTCTCCTGTTGCCAAGATATTTTGAAAACAGTTTTCTGATAAGTAGGCGTCTGCTTGCTGACCAATTGGATTTTTCACATGCCCTGCTTGTTGAAATATTTGATTGGCCGCTTGGTTTGCGAGTATGATTTCACCTTTTTCATTGATCGCAATAATGCCTTCTTTGACGGATTCCAGCATGGCATCACGTTCTCTTAACAAGGTGGCAATTTCGTTTGGTTCTAGGCCGTAAAGTGTTCGTTTTACCTGATTTGCCAGTAGGAATGCCCCGATGATACCAATCAGTAGACCAATCGTGAGTCCTATATAGCTTGTGCGAAGACTTTCAAAGACAATTGCTTGTATGTTTTCTGATGATATTCCGACAGAAATGACGCCGACTAATTCATCTTCAACGTAGATTGGAACAAAAGCTCTTAATGATTCCCCTAGCGTTCCTTTGGCTAAAGAAGTATAACTTTTCCCTTCGTAGGCTAGGTCCTCATCTCCACCGACAAAATACTCACCAATTCGCTTTTCCACGGGATGGGATTGTCGAATATGGTCTTTGTTGAGCACAACGATATACTGGACACTTGTATTTTCTTGCACTACTTTTGTATAGGATTGAATGGCTTCAACAGGTGCCTCTCCTGTTAAGCCGTCTTGAATTAGCTTCGTATGACTAAGCGTTGTGGCAATATCCATCACTTTCGTTTCTTGAGATTCCCTTGCATTCTGAACGGCTTTACTGCCAATTAAATAAGCTGTGACCGATAATGAAATCAGGACAACAGCACAGATTAGTATGGTAATTTTTGTTTGGAGACGTATTTTATTAAACATTCACATTGGGCCTCTATTCGATGTGTCGTAAAAATTTTCATAAGATTTGTGCTTGTATATACTCGTTACGATACAATTATACAGCAAAGGAATGATGATTTGAAATTCAGTAACCAATTTAGTGGTCATAGAGCTCAATGCGATGAAACAATTCACTTTACTTCTATTTAATTATATACTTAAACCATCACCATACTATTTTAAGGGTTGTGTTTGGATGAAATGGTTCGGAGGTATTCTCGTTAATGCACTTTTATTCCTATTTCTTTCGTGGCTAATCCCTAGTTTTGTTGTAGAAAGTATTGGAATTGCGATTCTAGCAAGTATTGTATTAGCGATAGCCAATATGCTGATTCGACCGCTTTTAATACTCTTTACGTTACCTGCGACAATCCTCACGCTTGGGTTGTTCTTGTTTGTAATAAACGCACTTATGCTGTTGTTGACAAACAAAATTATGGGTGATGGATTTATCATAGAAAGCTTTGGTTCTGCTTTGATAATAGCAGTTTGCATGTCGGTAATGAACCTCCCGCCACTTAAAACGTACCGTTTTTGAAGTGG